>JBGOTO010000117.1:0-7754 GCA_041476485.1 Nitrospirota bacterium | reverse complement strand
GGCCCTCTTCGAGCACGAGGCAAAGGAACTTCTTCGCGCGGCGGGCATCATCGTGCCGAAAGGGGAGATCGTGGACCCGCGGAACGAAAAAGAGCTGCTTGCTGTTGGAGAAAAACTTGGGTTCCCGCTTGCGCTCAAGGCCGAGTCCGCCGAGGTGCTGCACAAGACGCAGGCCGGGGCAGTGGTGCTGGACAACAAGAACGACAAGGAGCTCGCGTTGGCCGCGAAGCATATCCGCATCTCGATGTCCCAGCGCGCGCCCACCGCCGCGGTCCGTTGGCTCCTGGTAGAACGGATGATGCCGGCGGGGCTCGAACTGCTGATCGGCGGCCTGCGGGACGACCAGTTCGGCCCTTCTGTTGCCTTCGGTCTCGGCGGCGTGTGGGTGGAGGCGCAGAAGGACGTTGTCTTCGGCATCCTGCCTCTTACCCATGGAGAGATATCGGACATGATACTGCAGTCCCGGGCGGGAATGTTCCTGAAAGGTTTTCGAGGCGGCCCCGCGCTCGACCAGGCGGCGGTCCTCTCGATCATCGACGCGGTGTCCCGGCTCATGACCGACCATCCGGAGGTCCGGGAGATCGACCTCAATCCCGTGCGCTGTTACGCACGGGGCGCGGCGGCGCTCGATGCGAGGGTGGTGCTGGAGCGGGGCCCGTTGTGACAATGCAGAACAACAAGACTATCGAAAAACTCTTTTATCTGAGGGAAGCGCTCAATGACTGTACCGCAGGCCCGCAAAAATCATATTGTCTTTCGCTATTGTAGACGGCTCGCTCGTACGGCTCACGATGTGGTTGAAACCTGCTTCAAAAAACAGCCCCTTGGAGAGTTTTTTTTCAACTTCCAGGGAAATCGTATGGGGTAACTCCGTGACTTTGTAGGATGGCATCCGATAAATAGGCATGGAGAAGGAAAATCCAAAAACTCCTTGACAAACAGGCATGATGCAATCCATAATCCCCAAAACGCGGTTGGCCGCTGATCACCTGGGTCTTTCGATTTTTTTATTTAAGGAAAAGAATCTCCCCATGCATGACTTCGGAAGTTTCGGAAACATCAGTCTCGACCTGACGTTCCTCTCGAGCCTGTTCAGTATCGTTATCATCGACCTTGTCCTGGCGGGCGATAATGCCGTGGTGATCGCCATGGCGGTGCGCGCTCTGCCGAAGGAACAGCGCAGGAAGGGGATCATTTACGGTTCTCTTGCGGCCGTGCTGCTGCGCGTCGTGCTCACGTTCTTCGTGGCCCAACTGCTGGCCATGAGCTACGTAAAGCTTGCCGGCGGGGTCGTCATTCTCTGGATCGCCGTAAAGCTCTTTATGGAAGATGAAGAAGCGGTGGCGCGCCACAAGGAAGCAGCCACGCTCTGGCATGCGATCAAACTGATCGTGATCGCCGACATTACCATGGCGCTCGACAACATGCTCGCCGTGGGCGCGGCCTCGCACGGCAACCTACTTCTTCTTCTGTTCGGCCTGGGTCTTACCGTCCCCTTGATTATATTCACGAGCAGCCTGCTGTCCCTGCTCATGGACAAGTTCCCGGTCATCATCTACCTCGGCGCGGCCATCCTCGGCAAGGTCGGGGGCGAGATGATTATTACGGACCCGGTTATCAGCCAATTTATCACTCCAACGAAGCTCATGACATATTCAGTCGAACTGTTCTTCGCCGTCGGCGTCATCATCGCGGGCAGATTTTGGATGCTGCGGTCGATCAAGAGGGAAAAAGAAAGAACGCATACGTAAGACGACATACCCTGAAAATACCATTATAGGTGACGTTCTACGAGAGAAAAGGAGGTTGTCTATCATGAAAAGAAAGGGCTTATGGGGAAGCACCGAGCAGCATGGTAATAAACAGGTGTAGCCGCAGATTATATTCTGCGGCTGCACTTGTCTTGTGAATGTGTGGTTTCCATCTATTGTTCCGGAGGTGACCAGTGCGAAGGCTTATTTTTGCGGTCGTTGCTTTTGTATTGCTCCCGTGTTCTCCGTCCTTTGCCAAGTTCGACCCGGCCTTCACCTGGACCACGCTCGAAACCCCGCATTTTTTGGTCCACTACCACCAGGGCGAAGCAGATATTGCGAAGCGGGCCGCGGTCATTACCGAGGACGTCCATGCGCGGCTGGTCCCGCGCATCAAGTGGGAGCCGAAACAGAAGACCCACGTCGTGCTCGTGGACGCCATGGACGCGTCGAACGGCCTGACCACGCCCTTTCCCTATAACCACATTATACTTTTCATCACCCCGGCCGTAGGAGAGCCTGGGTTCGGCGCAATGGCTTACGACGAGTGGATGAGGCTCCTGATCACTCACGAGTACACCCACATTCTTCACCTCGACATGATCTACGGCGGACTGGGCGAAGTGATGCAGACGATCTTCGGCAGGCTCTACTTCCCGAACATGTGGCAGCCGATTTCTTTTATCGAGGGCCTCGCCGTATACGAGGAAACGGAGCAGACCGCCGGAGGCCGCGGCCGTTCGCCCGGCTCTGAAATGGTCCTGCGCATGGCCGCGCTCGAAGGGCCCTTCCCATCAATGGACCAGGCAACGACGTTCCCCGATTCCTGGCCATCAGGACAGGTGCCCTACCTCTTCGGCGGGGCTTTCACCCGGTATATTGCAGAAAAATTCGGGCGGGAGAAACTCGCGGAAATCAGCACCGCCTACAGCAGTCGGGGGTTTCCGTTTCTCGTTGAATCGACAGGCCGCCGGGTGCTGCTGCGTTCACTCAGTGCCCTTTGGTCTGAGTGGGAGGACGGCCTCAAGGAACGGTACCGCAAACAGGAGCAGGAAGTCAGGTCGAAAGGCATCACGATATCGAGCGCCCTCACTAGAAAGGGATACTATACCGTCTATCCCGCATACTCTCCCGACGGGAAGCGCATCGCGTACGTCGTCGATAACGCTGACGAGTTTCCCGGGATATATCTCATGAACGCAGACGGGAGCGGGGACCGCAAGCTCGTGGACAACGCCTTCTCCACGACTTCCTCGGGCGGAAGCCTCGCCTGGAGTCCAAACAACAGCGGCATCTATCATACTAAAATAGATATCCAACAGAACACGAACTTCTATAACGACATTTATTACTACGACCTGAAAAAAAGCAAAGACGTGCGCATCACCCGCGGGCTCCGCGCACGAGATCCGTATCCTTCGCCTGACGGCAAAAAGCTGTTGTTCGTCATGAACAAGCTGGGCAGGACGCGCCTCGCCGTGGTCGCCGTCCCAACCGATCAAGGCAGCCTCATTCTGGAAAAGGACATTACCTATTTTACTGAAGAGAGCGTGCTCCAATATGAGACCCCGCGGTTCAGCCCCGACGGAAGCATGATCGCCGTGGGCGTGTGGCAGCCCGGCGGGTACAAGGACATCTGGATACTCGACGCCCAGGGAAAGAAGATCGAGGAAGTGATGCACGACCGGGCCATCGACGGAGGCGCAGCCTGGGGCCCGGACGGAAGAACGCTCTACTTCGCTTCGGACCGCACGGGAATTTTCAACCTGTATGCCTACGATCTTGCGACGAAGAAGATTTCACAGATCACGAATGTCCTGGGCGGCGCATTCACTCCCGCGCCGTCTCCAGACGGCAAGACGCTCTTGTTCTCGTTCTACAGTTCGAAGGGGTACGATCTTCATACCCTCCTCGCGGACCAAGCCTCCTGGAAACCCGCCGGGCCTTACAAAGACCCTTACCCGGTCGTGACATACAACGAGAAGCCGGTGGAGACGAAGTCAAGCCCCTACAATCCGCTCCCCACGCTCGCCCCGCGTTTCTGGCTTCCGTGGTTCGGCTACAGCCATGAAAGCGGCATGCTGGGCGGTTTCCTCACCGCGGGACAGGACGCGGTGGAACGCCACACCTATCTGTTCACGGGCTTTTACGGTCCGAAAAACGACCGCACGTGGTACACGTTCGATTACCTGTATGACGGATTGTTCCCCACATTCCACTTCCTGGCCCAGGACACGGACGTGACGTACGGCAACCTGCTGTCTGATCCAACCGGGACGTCTGATTACACGGAACGCTCGAAGATGATCGATGTGTCGCTCATCATCCCGCTGCTCAAGCTCGAACAACAGCAGGCGCTCACCATCGGGTACCGATGGAAGGAGGCCTCGGCCCTCACCAAGCTTCCGCCCTGGCCCGGCTACACCGGCCCGGTCCCCGCACAGGGAACGCTGGCCTCGGGCCGCGCGACTTATAAGTACAATAATTCCAAACAGTACGGTTTCTCCATCAGCCCGGAAAACGGGCGCACAATCGAGTTCGGGTATGAGCAGCTCGACAAATCTCTCGGCAGCGACTTTGAGGTGAAGAAGTACACTGCCGACTGGCACGAGTACATCAACTTCCCCTGGCCTCATCACGTGCTCCTGGCGCGTGGCTTCGCAGGAACGTCCACGGGCGATGTTGTCCCGCAGCGCGCGTTCCAGTTGGGCGGCGACAATCCCGGCGATATAACCATCCCGGTCGACCAGGAAGCGGTCTTTCTGCGCGGCTACCCAATGAACGAGTTCCGCGGCCAAAAAGCGGCGCTCGCGAGCCTGGAATATCGTTTTCCTATTAAGAACATGGAGAAGGGCATGGGCAACGGCCCCGTTTTCTTTCGCAGGTTTCACGGCGCGGTCTTTTGCGAATCCGGCAATGCCTGGGACGAAGGTTTCCACATAAAAGACTTCAAGAGTGCGGCGGGAGCCGAAGGTCGGCTCGACCTGTACCTTGCCTATTATCTGCCGGTCACGCTCCGGTTCGGCATTGCTCAAGGCCTGGACAAGAACGGGGAGACGATGGTCATCTTCAGTCTTTGGATGCCGACGCCGTTTTAGCGGTCACTACTGCTGCAATAAAGTCTTTACGGTCTTTCCAGGAGGTGCACCATGATCCTTGTAACCGGCGGCACGGGATTCGTCGGCAGGCATCTGGTCCAACGCATGCGCAAAGAGGGAATTGCCGTGCGGGCGGTAGTAAGAGATCCGGGGAAGGCGCAGTCGCTCAAGGATTTAGGCGTCGACGTGGTGCGAGGCGACATCGCGGACAAGGCCTCGCTCGAACGGGCGGCGTCGGGAGTCGAGCGCGTCGTCCATCTCGTCGGCATCATCCAGGAAGCGCCGGGCGTTACCTTTCACGACGTACACGTGGAGGGCACGCGGAACCTCCTCGACGCCGCAAAAAAAGCGGGCGTCCGGCACTTCTTCCATCAAAGCGCCCTCGGAACGCGACCAGGCGCAATGAGCGCATACCACAAAACCAAATGGGAGGCTGAAGAGCTTGTGCGCGCAAGCGGCGTCCCGTACACGGTCCTCAGGCCATCGCTCATTTACGGCCCCGGCGACCTGTTCACCGTCAGGATGTCCGCTCTGATCAGGCTGTCTCCGGTCCTGCCGGTCATCGGTCCGGGCAAAGCAAAAATCCAGCCCATCTTCATCGAAGATGTCGTGACGTGCATCCTGAAGGCCGTGACGAGCGACTCGTTCCTGAATGAGATGTATGAGGTAGGCGGGCCGGAGCAGCTTACCTACGAAGAAATCTTCCGCGCCATTGCAGAGGCGATGGCCGTCCGCAAACCGGTCCTGCACCTGCCGCTCTTCTTCATGAAGGTCGCGGCGCGGGTGCTCGAAACCGTTCTGCCGAACCCGCCGGTGACCACGGACCAGCTCATCATGGTCCAGGAAGACAACGTCTGCGACATGCGGGACATGCGCGACGCCTTCGGGCTCGAGCCGATAAAGTTTCAGGACGGGCTTACGCGGTCCATCCGGAAACCGTCCGAATAACATCAATCGTTGTAGTTTCTATCATGAAGGACGCCGTAGCAGGGATATTTCGCGGGTGCTGAGCATGAGTCTTTATGCCTGCTTCTTCCTCTCCTCCATCACCTTCTTCACCGTCGGAAAGGATTCCAGGTTCGTATGCGGAAGGAAGAGCGCCGAGAGGTACTCATCCATGAAGCTGCGGGAGACGGACAGTTCCATGTAGGTCATCTTCCGCGCGATCTCTTCGGCCTCGTGCCGCAGTTTATCGCACACCAGGGCGTAGTAGGCGCCCATGATCGAGGTATTGCCGAGGAACTGGAACTTGTCCACCGGGAGGTCGGGCAGCATGCCGATGGTGATGGCGCGCTCGACGTCGATGTATCGTCCGAACCCGCCCGCGATGTAGACCTTCTGAACGTCCGCGAAGGTCATGCCCATCTGCGAAAGCAGCGTGGCGAAGCCGGCGTAGATGGCGGCCTTGGCGCGGATGAGGTTGTCGAGGTCCACTTCGGAAATCACGATCTCCTTGTTGACCGAGCTCTCGACGCGCCAGGCGAGCACGAACTCGAGCCCGCTCTCTCCCCTCCGGACGCGCTTTGACCCGATCTCCTCCCGGATCTTCCCTTTCTGGTCGATAACGCCGGTGAGATACATTTCCGCGAGCGCATCGATCATGCCCGAGCCGCAGATGCCGATGGGCTTCACGTCGCCGATCACCCGGAAGTTCACTTCATGGGTCTTCGGGTCGATCTCGATTTCTTCGATGGCCCCTTCCATGGCGCGCATGCCGAACTTGATGCCGCTCCCTTCGAAGGCCGGGCCCGCCGAGCAGGCCGCGGTCACGAGCCAGTCCTTGTTCCCCAGGACGATCTCGCCGTTCGTGCCGATGTCGATGAACAAGGACACCTGGTCCTGCTTGTGGATCTGCGAGACGAGCACGCCCGCGGTGATGTCGCCGCCCACGTAGCTCGCCACGTTCGGCATGGCGTACAGGATCGCCTGCGGGTCGATCTTGAGGCCGATGTTCTTGCCGCGGATGAGCGGGAAAAAGGTCGCCACGGGGATGTACGGCTCCTCGCGGAGATGTTCGGGATTGATGCCGTAGAAGAGGTGCTCCATGGTGGTGTTGCCCGCGACCACGATGTAGTCGATCATGCCCGGAGGGACGTTGTTTTTTTCGGCCAGGTCCCTCAGCATCGTGTTGATATTGCCCGTAACGAGGTCCTGGAGCTCCTTCAGCCCGTTCCGCTCCGTGGCGTACACAATGCGCGTGATGACGTCGTCGCCGTTCTTCACCTGGCTGTTGTACGTCGAGGCCGTGCCGATGATATGGCCGTTCGTCAGGTCCACGAGGTAGACGACGATGGTGGTCGTGCCGATGTCCACGGCCGCGCCGTGCCTCGTCTTCGTGACGTCCCCGGGAAAGATGTCGAGCACTTCGAGCACCTCGGTCACGGTGAACATGGAGATCGTTACCTTCCAGTTGCCTTCGCGCAGCGCGCGGGGCAATTTGGAGAGGGCGAGATAATTCATGTGCAGGTGCGATGCGTCGAAGCCCGCCTTGTCGAGCGCCCGGCGGAGCCGCTCGAAATCCGCAATGTTGTCGTCGATCGTGGGCGGGCTGATCTCGAGGTAGGCCCGCCTGATGCGCGGCTCAATGCACCCGCCGATCGACTGCATGTGCTTGAGCAGCTCGTCGGTCTTCGCGCCGGTGGCTATCTTGTGTTTGGCCTGCATGCGCGACTCGGGAGGAATTTCGACGATAAGGTCGCTCTTCACCTGTGCAACGCAGGCGAGGACGTAACCGCGTTCGGCTTCTTCGGCCGTCAGGAAGGAACGCGACTTCCCCGCCTCAACCTTCCCCTCTTTGATAATGACCTTGCACTTGCCGCAGTTGCCCTTGCCCCCGCAGGAGGAAAGCACGTAGACACCGGCGGATTTTACGGCCTTGAAGAGGTTCGTATTGTCGTCGGCGCTG
>JBGOTO010000116.1:0-7805 GCA_041476485.1 Nitrospirota bacterium | reverse complement strand
TTGTCGGTCTGGTGGATCAAGCTCGGCATCAGGCCGGAACGAATAGAATCCGGCAAGCCCCAGCAAAACGGGCGTCACGAGCGGATGCATCGCACCCTGAAGCAGGACACGGCCAAGCCGCCCAAGGCGGACATGGACCGCCAACAGCGCCGGTTCGATGAGTTCCGTCACGAATACAATTACGACCGCCCGCATGAGGCGCTCGACCAAAAGACGCCCGCGAGCGTTTACGAACCGTCGCCCAGGAGGTTCCCGGAAAAACTCCGCGAACCTGACTACGATAATAGCGTCGAGGTCCGAACGGTGCGCCACAGCGGCGATATCCGTTTTAAAAGAAACTACTACTTCATCTCCGAGCTACTGGCCGAAGAAAGGGTCGGTCTTGTCGAGGCAGCAGATGGAAAATACGAAATCCGCTTCGGTTTCCATCCTATCGGCATGCTCGACGTGAGGCTCGGGAAGGTGGAGCCTAAGTCAACAAAAGTGTAACCCATGTCCATAGGTTAAAATGTAACCCATGTGCATGTTGCACAATATAATGCACTGCATAATAGTCTGAAAGGAGCGCAACCGGATGCCGGAACGTATTGTGGAATCCATTCAGGTAAAGCGTCTCGAAATCCTCGACGAGCAGGGAAACGCGGACGCCGCTCTTCTGCCTTCGCTCTCCGACGAGGAAATAAAAAAGATGTACGAGCTCCTTGTCCTTTCGCGGACCTTCGACCAGCGGGCGCTGAATCTCCAGCGGGAAGGACGGCTCGGCACGTACCCCGCCATGCTCGGGCAGGAGGCGTCCCAGATCGGAAGCGCCCTTGCCGTGCAGAAATCGGACTGGATCTTCCCCTCCTTTCGGGAGCCGGGCGTTTATATAACGGCGGGCCTTCCAATGCACCTGCTGTTTCAATACTGGGCCGGCGACGAACGGGGCATGAAAATTCCCGAAGGCCTGAACGTCTTCACGCTCAGTATTCCCGTCGGGACCCAGATTCCGCACGCCGTGGGCGCAGCGATGGCCGCAAAATACCGCAAAGACCGGGCCGCCGTTCTCGTGTATTTCGGAGACGGCGCCAGCTCGCGGGGGGACTTTCACGAGGGACTCAACATGGCCGGCGTTTTCAAGCTTCCCGTCGTTTTCCTCTGCCAGAACAATCAATGGTCCATCTCGGTGCCTCGGTCGCGACAGACCGCCTCGAAGACCATTGCTCAGAAGGCCTATGCCTACGGCTTTGAAGGCCTCCAGGTGGACGGCAACGATGTCTTTGCCGTATATAAAGCGACTAAAGACGCCGTTCAAAAAGCAAAAGAGGGGGGCGGCCCCACCTTGATAGAATGCGACACCTACCGGATGGCCGACCACACGACAGCCGATGACGCGTCCCGCTACCGGCCCAAGGAAGAAATAGAAACGTGGAAGCCCAGAGACCCTATTTTGCGCTTGCGGCTGTTCATGGAGAAAAAAGCCTTGTGGAACGAAGCGTACCAGAAAGATGTTGACTCGCGGTCAAAGGCCGCGGTAGACGAGGCGCAGCAAAAAGCCGCAACAGTGGATTCGCCGGATCCTCGGGACCTGTTTACCTACACCTACGCCGGCCTCAGCGCGAGGCTGGCGAGAGAGCTCAAGGACTTCTGATATGCCGACCCTGAACATGGTCCAGGCCCTGAACCTGGCGCTGCGGGAAGAACTGGAGCGGGACAAGGACGTGGTCGTCCTGGGTGAAGACGTGGGAAAGGACGGCGGGGTCTTCCGGGTCACCGACGGACTGTTCGACCGCTTCGGCCCCGAACGCGTTATGGACACGCCCCTCGCGGAGACGGGCATCGTGGGTGCCGCAATCGGCATGGCGGCGTACGGACTGAAGCCCGTGGTGGAGATCCAGTTCATGGGCTTCATCTATTCCGCCATCGATCAGATTTTTTCGCACGCGGCGCGCATCCGGGCGCGCTCGCGCGGAAGGTTCACCTGTCCCCTGGTCATTCGCACTCCGTACGGCAGCGGCGTCAAGGCGCTGGAACACCACTCGGAAAGCACGGAGGCGCTCTTTTGCCAGATGCCGGGCGTGAAGGTGGTCGTGCCCTCGTCGCCGATCAACGCGAAGGGGCTCTTGATTTCCGCCATCAGGGACCCGGACCCCGTCGTGTTTCTCGAACCCACGAGACTCTATCGTCTCATCAAAGAGGACGTGCCTGAAAGCGACTACACGGTCCCCTTGGGCAAAGCCCGGATTGCGCGGGCCGGGAAGGACGTCACGGTGATCGCCTGGGGGAGCATGCTTCACCGGACCATGCAGGCAGTTCAAGGGTTCGACGCAGAGGTGATCGACCTGATGACCCTCTCCCCCTTTGATGAAGAGGCCGTGCTGCAATCCGCGAAAAAGACGGGAAGGGTCGTGATCGTCCATGAAGCGCCCGCGACGTGCGGGCTGGGTGCGGAGCTCTCCGCGACGATCGCCGAACACGCCATGCTCCACCTGAAAGCGCCCATCGTCAGGGTCACGGGGTACGACGTCGTCATGCCGCTGCCGAAACTCGAGGACTATTACCTGCCGACGATCGAAAAAATCCGGAAGGGCATCGAAACCGTGCTGAAATATTAGGGGCACAGACAGAAAAGGACAACCATGTCGTTCAATTTTATATTGCCCGATCTGGGCGAGGGCATAGCCGAGGCCGAAATCAGGAAGTGGCTCGTCAAGGAAGGCGACGCCGTAGAGGAGCACCAGGCCGTCGTCGAGGTCGAGACGGACAAGGCCGTCGTGGAAGTCCCGTCTCCGAAAAAGGGAACGGTCCTGAAGATCGCCAGGCAGGAAGGAGAGACAGCAAAAGTCGGCGAGGTGCTGATGGTCATCGGCGAAGCGGGAGAGAAGATCGAAAAGCCAACTCCCGTGGAAAAGAAACCGGGGGCGGAAGAGCGGCCGAAGTCCGTTTCAGTGGTCGGCGTTCTTCCCGAGGAAGAGGAGACAGTGGTCCTCGCCACACCGGCTATTCGGGCTTTCGCAAAAGAGCAGGGTGTCGATCTCGAGAAGGTCAGGGGCTCAGGTCCCGGCGGAAGCATTACGAGAGAGGACGTGCTCAAAGCGTCAAAACGGCCTCCGAAGGCCGAAGACCAGTACGGCGCTGTCGAGAGAATGGCCATCAGGGGAGTCAGAAAGATCATCGCCAAGAATCTCGTATCCGCGCAGAAGATAATGGCCTCCGTCACGGAGACGGACGAGGCGGACATAACCGATCTTTGGGATTTGCGGGAGAAGGAAAAGAAACAGCTCAAGGACAAGGGAATTCACCTGACCTTCATGCCTTTTTTCATCAAGGCCGTGCAGCATGCGCTGATGGATTTCGGCACGTTCAACGCCTCCGTGGACGAGGAGCGCGAAGAGATCGTCGTCAAAAAATACTACAACATCGGCGTTGCCGTGGATACGCCTGAGGGCCTTATCGTTCCCGTGGTCAGGAACGTCGAGAAGAAGACGGTCCGCGAACTGGCAACGGAGCTCCAGGAGCTGAGCTTGAAGGCGCGGGAACGGACGATCAAACTCGAGGAGTTGAAAGGGAGCGGCTTTACGATCACCAACTACGGCACGTACGGCTCCACCTTTGCCACGCCGATCATCAACTACCCCGACGTGGCGATCCTCGGGACCGGGAAAATCTCCGACAAACCCTGGGTCAAGGGAGGCAAGATCGCGATCCGGAAGGTCCTTCCGCTTTCGCTCACCTTCGACCACCGGGTGAACGACGGCGCGGCAGCGGCAAAGTTCCTGACGAAGCTCGTGGGCTTTCTCGAAGACCCGGCGTCATTATTCATTGAAAGCGCGTAGCCTACCGTTCGATAATTATCGCAACCGCATTCCCGCCGCCGAGGCAGAGGGTGGCAAGCCCGCGTTTGAGTTCCTTTTCCTTCAAGGCATAGGCCAGGGTCACGAGGACCCGGGCCCCGCTGCACCCGATGGGATGTCCAAGGGCGACTGCGCCGCCATGAATATTCAATTTCCCCGGATCGATCACCAATGCCCGCGAGACCGCGATCGTTGCAGAGGCGTATGCTTCATTATGCTCAACCAGATCAATGTCGTTTATGGTCAAGCCGGTCTTGGCAAGAAGTTTCCTGACCGTCGGGATCGGGGCCTCCATCACATCTTCCGGTCTCACACCGCCCGTTGCGTATCCTACGATGCGCGCCAGCGGCTCGATTCCCGCTGCCCGGGCCGCGCGGGCCGAAGCGATAACCAGCGCGGCAGCGCCGTCGCTCAGTTGAGAGCTGTTTCCCGCCGTCAGTATGCCGCCCTTCTTGAACACCGGCGGCAGCGCCGCAAGCTTCTCCAAAGAGGCGTCTTCCCGGACACATTCGTCGATAACGAAGGACCGCGCCTCGATATCGACAGGCACGATTTCTTCCCTGAATTTCCCCTCATGAATGGCGTGCGCGGCCCTGCGATGGCTCTCGAGGCTGAACGCATCCGCTTCCTCGCGCGTGATGCCGAATTTCTCGGCTATCCGCTCTCCGGTGATCCCCATGTGAAAGTCGTTGTACGCGTCCCACAACCCGTCGTGGAGCATGGAATCGACCAATGACGCATCGCCGAACTTCTGTCCCCACCGTACATTTCGCGCCAGGTAAGGGGCGGCGCTCATGTTTTCCATGCCGCCGGCAACAACCACGTCCGCATCTCCGGCCTTTATTGCCTGGGCGGCAAACATGACCGCCTTCAGTCCGGAGCCGCACACTTTATTAATCGTTACGGAGCCTGTTTCTACGGGGATCCCCGCTTGGACCGCGGCCTGACGGGCGGGGTTCTGCCCCAGGCCCGCGGAGAGCACGTTGCCCATGAGCACCTCATCGATCTGCTCTGTCGGGATGCCTGCCCGTTTTACCGCCTCCGCAACTACGAGGGCGCCGAGCCGCGGCGCAGGGATGTTCTTTAGAGACCGGCCGAACTTGCCGATCGCTGTTCTTACCGCGCTGATGATGACAACCTCTTCAGCCATAGTTCCCTCCTCACCGGGACTCTACAGTAAGTATATCCTGTTCTTTTTTATTTTGTTTGGCAAGAAGAGAGGATGAAGATGCTCGGCACACAAAGAAACAGGACTGCGATTGCTCACAGCCCTGTGGTTTGATTGGCGTCCCCAAGGGGATTCGAACCCCTGTTATCGCCGTGAAAGGGCGGTGTCCTGGGCCGGGCTAGACGATGGGGACTGATAAAAACAGTTTACAGTTTATAGTCTCAAGTCTCGAGTTAAATGCGATAACTTGAGACCCCAAACTCCAAACTCGAAACTGTATTGTAACTGGTGAGCCGGCTGGGATTCGAACCCAGGACACCCGCCTTAAAAGGGCGGTGCTCTACCAACTGAGCTACCGGCCCGCGCACCTCGCTACGAAGACGCGTATCATAGCAAAGGCATGCAGTATTTGTCAACAGAAATTGGCGATTATCGGGTCTTTATTTTCCGGGTCGCGGTTTGCTTGAACGGCTGCTGGAGAATAATGGTCTCATCCCTCCGCGGGCCGGTCGAGATGATCGCGGCTTTTACCTTGCAGAGCCTGCAAAGTTTCTCCACGTAAGTGCGCGCTTTTTTGGGCAGGTCGTCGTACTTCCTGATGCCGACGGTGGACTGTTTCCACCCCGGCATGGCAATGTACTGCGGCTCGGCCTTCTCGAGAATGGAAAGCTCGCAGGGCATTTCCTCATAGAGCTTTCCGTTGAGCGAGTAGCCCACGCAGATCTTGATTTCGTCCAGAGTGTCGAGCACATCGAGCTTGGTGATCGCCACGCTCGTCATCCCGTTTATGCGCACGGCATGACGGATGGCGACCGCATCGGCCCAGCCGCACCTTCTCGGCCTGCCGGTCGTGGCGCCGTACTCCTTGCCCCGGCTGCGAAGCAGTTCGCCGAGCTGGTTGTCCTGCTCCGTGGGGAACGGCCCGCTGCCCACGCGGGTGGTGTAGGCCTTCACGATGCCCATCACCTCGGTGATGGCCCGCGGTGCGATGCCCAGACCGGTGCAGGCGCCGCCGGCCGTGGGGCTCGACGAGGTCACGAACGGATAGGTCCCGTGGTCCACGTCCAGGTTGGTCCCCTGCGCGCCCTCTGCGAGTATTTTCCTTTTTTTGGCGATCGCCTCGTTCAGAAAGAGCGTGGTGTCGCTCAAGTACTGTTTAAGCCGTTTCCCGTACGCGAGGTATTCTTCATATACCTGGTCCAGCTGCACCGGCGGTGCGTTGTAAAAACGCTCGAGCAGGAAATTCGCCTCGCCGGTATTGCCGGCGAGCTTCTCCCGGAATATTTCGGGCTCGAAGAGGTCGGCCATCCGGATGCCCTTGCGGTTGATCTTGTCCGCATAGGCGGGCCCGATGCCGCGGCCCGTGGTCCCGATCTTCTTGTTCCCTTTCAGGCTCTCGCTGGCGACATCCAGTGCCCGGTGATACGGCATGATCAGATGGGCGTTTTTGCTGATAAAAAGGGTGTCGTCGAACCGGATCCCGCGCTTTTTCAGGCCGTCCATCTCCTCGAGGAGGGCCGCCGGGTCCACCACGACGCCGTTCCCGATAATGCACTTTTTGCCCGGGTGCAGTATCCCCGAGGGGACCAGGTGCAGGACGAACTCGTCCGTGCCGACCACGACCGTATGGCCCGCATTATGGCCGCCCTGGTAGCGGGCGACGATGTCCGCGCGTTCCGTCAGGAGGTCAATGATCTTGCCTTTTCCTTCATCGCCCCACTGGGCGCCGACGACGACTAATACCGGCATTGGTACTCCTTTACCAAATCCGCATTCCGCATTACTATATTCTGACTTGCTTCGCCGAAAGAACGTTCGGCAATTTCCTGACCTTTGCCATGAGCTCGTCGGAGAGGGGGCTATCGATGCTTACGATGGACATAGCCAGACCACCCTGCTTCTCGCGCCCGAACTGCATGCGCGCGATGTTGACCCCGTTCTGTCCCAAAAGCGTCCCGATTCCGCCGATCACGCCGGGCTTGTCGTTGTTCATGAGCACGAGCATGTCGCCCTCGGGCACCGCCTCCATGGGAAAATCGTCTACCTGCACGATGCGCGGTTCCTTCCTGCTGTTCAGCGTTCCCGCGACGGACGTGTCCTTCCCGCCCACCCTGACCCTGATCGTGACGAGGCTCGTATATTCCGCCGTGTCACCGGACGTGGACACCTTCACTTCGATGCCGCGGTCCTTGGCGATAAGCGGGGCGTTGACATAATTGACCGTCTCATGAAGGCTCGGGGTGAGCAGTCCCTTGAGCGCGGCCAGGGTTATGGGCTCGAGCTTGAGGTTCGCCACCTCGCCGCTGTACTCCACAAGAACATTGGTAAGAGCGCACTCGCAGAGCTGGGCCTGGAACAAGCCCATCCGTTCGGCGAGGTTGATGTACGGGGAGAGCGTCGGGAGCTGGTCCGCGGGAACGGAGGGCACGTTCACCGCGTTCCGCACGGTCCCGGCGACAAGATAGTCTACGATCTGCTCGGCCACGGCCACGGCCACGTTCTCCTGCGCTTCCCTCGTGGACGCGCCGAGGTGGGGCGTTGCGATGAAGTTGCCGAGCGTGAGGAGCGGATGGTTCTCCGGCGGCTCTTTTTCGAAAACGTCAAATGCCGCCGCCGCCACCTTTCCGCTCTTCAATGCTTCGTACAGGTCCTGCTCGTTTACGATGCCGCCGCGCGCGCAGTTGATGATGCGCACCCCGTCTTTCATCCGGCCGATGGTCTCCTTATTGATCAGGTTCGCCGTCTCCTTCGTTTTGGGCGTATGGACCGTGATGAAATCCGCCCGTTGGTAGATCGTCGGCAGG
>JBGOTO010000115.1:0-7810 GCA_041476485.1 Nitrospirota bacterium | reverse complement strand
GTAATGGGGGGCGGGGTAGATGCGCATGGGCTGTCGATAGGCGTTCTCCCCGGTGATCCGTTCGTACATCTCGAAGAGGTTGCCGTATCTCTCGCGGATCGTGTCTTCACTGAGACGCTTTATCGAATCGGCGAAATCGAGATTCACGCCCCGCCCGCCGGGGCCGACGCCCTGTCCGTCGTCGCAGACCTCCTTGGCCGCGCGGGAGGATATGTCGCGGGGAGCAAGATTGCCGAAGCTCGGGTACTTGCGCTCAAGGTAATAGTCCCGCTCGGCTTCCGGGATCTCCCGGGCCGTGCGGCGGTCTCCGGGCTTCTTCGGCGCCCACACCCTGCCGTCGTTCCGGAGGGATTCGGACATGAGCGTGAGTTTGGACTGATGGTCTCCGGTTACCGGGATGCAGGTGGGGTGGATCTGGGTGTAGCAGGGGTTCGCGAAAAAGGCCCCTTTCTTGTATGCCCGGTAGGAGGCGGTGACATTGGAGCCCATGGCGTTCGTGGAGAGATAGAAGACATTGGTGTATCCGCCGGTGCACAGGCAGACCGCGTCGGCCGCGTAAGATTCTATCGCTCCGGTCAGCAAGTTTCTAACGGTTATGCCCTTGGCTTCGCCGTCGATGACCACGAGGTCGAGCATCTCGGTGCGGGGATGGAGCTTTACAGTCCCTGCCTTGATCTGGCGGGAGAGGGCCGAATAGGCGCCGAGAAGAAGCTGCTGGCCCGTCTGCCCTCGTGCATAGAAGGTGCGCGAGACCTGAGCGCCGCCGAAGGAGCGGTTGTCGAGATAGCCGGCGTAATCGCGCGCAAAGGGAACGCCCTGGGCCACGCACTGGTCGATGATGTTGTTGCTGACGGACGCCAGGCGATAGACATTGGCCTCACGGGCCCGGAAGTCCCCGCCTTTGATGGTGTCGTAGAACAGCCGGAAGACGCTGTCGCCGTCGTTCGGGTAGTTCTTCGCGGCGTTGATGCCGCCCTGCGCCGCGATGCTGTGGGCGCGGCGGGCGCTGTCCTGATAGCAGAAGGCCTGGACGTTGTACCCGAGCTCTCCCAGCGTTGCCGCGGCCGAGGCCCCGGCGAGGCCGGTGCCGACGACGATGATCGTGTATTTCCGCTTGTTCGCGGGATTCACCAGCTTCATTTCCTGGCGATGCTTGTCCCACTTCTCATGAAGAGGGCCGGAAGGGGTTTTGCCTTTTAGGATCATGGGTTGACTCCGTTATCTTAATATTCCCAGCATAATCACCGCCGGGATCGAAATATACAGGAAAAATAAAACGAGCGAAGCGAGCGCTCCCGTTTTTTCGATGACGGGAAGCGTCGCATCACTGCTGAGTCCCCACGTCTGGAACGAGCTCTGGATGCCGTGCGACAGGTGGAGCAGCAGGGCGGCCAGGGAGGCTGTGTAGGCCAGTATTACGCCTGCATCCTGAAAGCTCCGAACGACCATCATGAACACGTCCGGCCTGCCGAGAGCGTCGCTGTTGCTCTGCGCGGCGATCTCCGGGTTGATGACCTGGAAGGTGAATTGCAGGAGGTGGTACACGAGGAACGCAAAGATGAAGACGCCGGTCCAGACCATGTTCCGTCCCGCGAAGGTCGCCTTAAGATAATGCGGCGCGGCATAGGTCTGCGGCTTTGCCGCGCGGTTTTCGAGCTTCAGTGCGATCCCGGCGTAAACGTGGATGACGAAGGCGATGATCATGAAGAGCCGGAACGCCCAGACCAGGGGCGGCAGCGCGTGCAGGTGGGCGGCGTACGAATTCAGCGCGCTGAAGTAAATGGTGGAGTTGCCCGCCACGTGAGCGATGAGGAACAGGACCAGCAACTGGCCCGTGATCGCCATGAAGATTTTTTTTCCGACGGTGGATGCAGGTAGTAGCATGATGGTTTGTCCTTAAATGAATTTACTGAGCGGCTGCACGGGTCAGCCCCTTCACTTCGACAATTTACGTCGGCAACTATATCATAAATCCGGAATTTAGGGAAGTCCAAATTTCTGTTTTATCCTCAGGTATGTTCTCTGCCCCGGTATTTATTTGCCTTTCTTGTCTGTGGTCCCGGCCTCGGTCATCGTTTTCGCATCAAGCAGGCGGTCGAGCTCTTCCTTCGTCAAGTTCGTCATCTCGGCGGCTACCTCCTTGACGGACCTTCCTTCGGCATAGGCCTTTTTTGCGATCTCCGCAGCCTTATCGTAACCGACCACGGGATTCAGCGCGGTCACGAGAATAGGGTTCCGGTCCACATATTCGGCGATGCGCCGCCGGTTTACGGTAAAGCCCGCCACGGCCTTGTCCGCCAGAAGCCGCGCGGCGTTCCCGAGGAGCGTGATGGACTGGAGCAGGTTATGGGCGATGACCGGCAGCATCACGTTCAGCTCGAAGTTTCCCTGCTGGTTCGAGATGGTGACGACAACGTCGTTCCCCGACACCTGCGCCGCCGCCATCATCATCACCTCGCACATGACGGGGTTCACTTTTCCCGGCATGATGCTCGATCCCGGCTGGAGCGCGGGCAGGGCGATCTCGCCCAGCCCGGCCAAGGGACCGCTGTTCATCCAGCGAAGATCGTTGGCGATTTTCATCAGCGACGACGCCGAGGTTTTGAGCTGCCCGGAAAGTTCCACGGCCGTGTCCATCGCTGCCTGGGCCGCAAAGTGATTGTCCGCTTCGGTAAACGGGAGCTTGGTGCGCGCCGCAAGCTTGTCCGCCACCCGCTTGCCGAATCCGACCGGAGCGTTGATGCCGGTCCCGACGGCCGTGCCGCCGATCGCCAGCTTTGCCAGGCGCGGCAGGCAGGATTCGATGCGTTCGATGCTTTGTGAGACCTGATAGGCCCAGCCGCTGATTTCCTGGCTGAGGCGGACGGGCACGGCGTCCATGAGGTGCGTGCGGCCGGTCTTTACGATGTCGCTAACCTCCGGCTCCCGTTTTTTGAGTGCTGCATGAAGGTGCTTGAATGATGGAAGGAGCGCCTCGCGGATCAGCAGATACGCGCTCACGTGGATGGCCGAGGGGACCACGTCGTTGGACGACTGGCACATGTTCACGTGGTTGTTCGGATGGACGGACGATCGCTCGACAGTAAGTATCTGCGCCGCGCGTCCGGCGATCACCTCGTTGGCGTTCATGTTCGTGGACGTGCCGGAGCCGGTCTGAAAGACGTCGAGCGGGAAGTGATCGTCCCATTTTCCGTCCGCGACTTCGAGCGCCGCCTGGCGGACGGCCTGGGCCGGTTTTTTGTCAAGCAGGCCGAGCTCTTCATTCACCTCGGCGGCCGATGCCTTGATCAGGCCGAGCGCCCGGATGAAGACGCGCGGAAACCGGATGCCGCTCACGGGAAAGTTCTCGACTGCCCGCTGCGTCTGCGCTCCATAGAGCGCGCCTGCCGGGACCTTGATTTCTCCGAAAGAGTCTTTTTCTACACGGTAGTCTGTCATGGACGGTTATGTCACCGATTTAGTCTGTTTCCGTAGAGTTCCGCAACATGATTGCATAAAATAAAAAAAAATTCAAGCGGTAACTTACGCCACTCCAGGTTGACCGGTGCGGCAATTGTATATATAATAAAAGAAAGACAGGATAGGATGAACGGCAAGTAAAAGGAGGCGGTCATGGAAAACAGCTGCAGATCCTCGCTGTGCAATCCCAGCCCCAGCTACAGCATCCTGATACGGGCGGAGATCGATAACCGTATCGGCATGTTTGCCAAGATCGCCACGGCGATCGGCAGCGCCGGCGGCGACATGGGCTCCGTGGACATTGTGCGAGCTGAAAAGGGAAATATCGTCAGGGACATCACGGTGAACGCCCGCGACGAGGAACACGAGAAGGCGATCGTCCGGGCCATCAAGACCGTGGCGGGCGTTAAGGTCCTCCGGGTGATGGACCGCACTTTCTCCGCACACGAGGGCGGGAAGATCGAGATCAAAAACAAGCTGCCGGTGCGCGACCGGAACGACCTCTCGAAAATCTACACGCCGGGCGTTGCGCGCGTCTGCATGGACATTCATTCCAACAAGGAGCATGCCTACCGTTACACCATCAAGGGCAATTCCGTGGCCGTGATAAGCGACGGGACCGCGGTCCTCGGCCTCGGCGACATCGGGCCCGAGGCGGCGCTTCCGGTGATGGAAGGCAAGGCCATGATCTTCAAGGAGTTCGCCGGCATCGACGCTTTCCCGATCGTGCTCGCGACGAAAGACGTCGACGAGATCGTGAACGCGGTCAAGGCCGTTTCGCCGACCTTCGGCGGCATCAACCTCGAGGACATCTCGGCGCCTCGCTGTTTCGAGATCGAAGCCCGGCTGCGGAAGATGCTCGATATCCCGGTCTTTCACGACGACCAGCACGGCACCTCGGTGGTGGCGCTCGCCGCGCTTATCAACGTCTCGCGGCTCCTGAAGCGGGACATCAAAAAGTTCAAGGTCGTGGTCGTGGGGGCCGGCGCGGCAGGAGCGGCAACGGCGAGGATACTCCTGGCCTCGGGCGTCAAGGACGTCGTCGTCTGCGACAGGTCCGGGGCACTGTATCAAGGCAGGAAGAGCGGCATGGACCCCGCCAAGCGGGAGCTGGCGAAGGTGACGAACCCCCGCAGAGTGAAGGGAAGCATTTCCGACTCCATGAAAGGCGCCGATGTGTTCATCGGAGTTTCCGCCCCGAACGTGATCACTCCCGACGACATCCGCAGGATGGCCAGAGACCCCGTGGTCTTTGCCCTTGCGAATCCCGATCCGGAGATTTCGCCGGAACTGGCACGGGAGCTCGTCCGCATCATGGCCACGGGACGGTCCGACTATCCGAACCAGATCAACAACATGCTCGGGTTCCCCGGCATCTTCCGGGGCCTGCTCGACGTGCGCGCGACCGGCGTGAACGAGGCGGTGAAGATTGCCGCGGCCCGCGCCATTGCCCACACGGTAAAAGAGGACGAGCTTACGGAGGAGTACATTATCCCGAGCATCTTCGACCGCAAGGTGGTCGCGTCCGTGGCGTCGGCCGTTGCCGACGTGGCGAGAAAGACCGGCCTGGCGTCGAAGTAGAGGTAACCACATGCAACGAAACCATGAACGATTGCACCGCGACGAAAAAGACCTTCGCAGCCTCGCACGGACCGAGCTGCAAGCCGTCTATGCCGACCTCGGCCTCTCCCGGGCCGAACTGGAGCTGCTTTCCGCGCCCCGGCGGATCTTTACCGTCAGCTTCCCCGTGAAAATGTCCTCGGGCAGGATGCAGATGTTCACGGGTTACCGGGTCCAGTACAACGACGCCCGCGGGCCTGCCAAGGGCGGCATCCGGTTCCATCCGGAGATGAGCGAGGAGCATGCGAGCGACCTTGCCCTCCTGATGGCGCTCAAGTGCGCAGTCGTGAATATCCCTTTCGGCGGGTCCAAAGGCGGGGTGGTGGTAAACCCCATGGAACTGGGACAGGGCGACCTGGAACTGGTGACCCGCGGCTACATCCGGTCAATCGCGGATTTCATCGGCCCCTTCAAGGACATTCCTGCCCCCGATGTCTATACCGACGAGCATATTATGGCGTGGATCCTCGATGAATACGAGCGGATCAAGCGGGAGCACATTCCCGCCGTGGTGACGGGAAAGCCCCCTGAACTGGGCGGGATCCAGGTGCGAAGATACTCCACCGCATTGGGCGGCGTCCACGTGCTCGAAGAGGCCATGAAGGAGCGGGGCATGGAACCCGGGGGAACGCGCGTGGCAATCCAGGGCTTCGGCAACGTGGGCGCGAACGCGGCGCGCATTCTCCACCACTGGGGCTACACGGTGGTCGCCGTGAGCGACGTGAGCGGAGGAATCCTGAACCCGGACGGCCTCGACGTCTCCTCGCTCAGGAGATACGTGAACAAAACCGGCGGCGTGATGGGGTTCCCCGGCGCGAAAGCCATCACCAATACCGAGCTCCTGACCACCGAGTGCGACGTGCTGATCCCCGCGGCCCTCTCGAACCAGCTCGACGAGAAGAACGCCGGGAACGTCAAGGCAAAGATCGTCCTCGAGCTCGCCAACGCTCCCACCACGGCGGCGGCGGACGACATTCTTTTCGACAGAAACGTCACGGTCATACCCGATATTCTCGCAAACGCCGGCGGCGTCGTCGTGAGTTATTTCGAATGGAGCCAGAACCTGAGCAACGACATCTGGCCGGAAGAAAAAGTCCTCCACCGTCTTCGCGAGCTCATGATTACCGCGTTCACCGACGTCCATGCGCTGTGCAAGGAAGGGCGGTGCCGCCTCAGAAAGGCGGCGTACCAGATCGCGGTGAAACGGATCCTGCATGCGGAACGGCTCAGAGGGAATTTATAATGAGAAGAGAAAGTCTCCCTTCCCAGTGTAATTTTGATTTTTTGTACCATAATAAAAATGCACGTACTTCCTGACGCCCGCAGGGCGGCATCTAAATCCCGTTGATAGCCCTTTCTAAGACCCGCTGATTCAGGACTTGACAATGTGTTTAACAACGTTTAACATGGGCTTATTGGATAAGGTGACCGCATTAATTGTGAAAGGAGGTCTTTACCATGTTGGGAGTAAGGCTTGATGAGAAAATGGACAAAAAATTAACCGCGCTTTCGAAAAAAACAAACAGGCCCAAAAGCTCTATTACCAGGGAAGCACTGGAAATGTACCTTGATGAAATCGCTGATTTTGAGGAGGCATTACGCAGAAGTAAAAACCCGAATGTAAAATTCATTTCAGAGGAAGAGCTGAGAAAACGCCTTGGCATATAAAATTATCTACGCAGATACTATCGAGAAGGATTTAAAGCGTGTCGATAGAAAACAACAAGAGCGTATTCTCGATGCTGTTAGAAACGAGCTTGCCGAAGCGCCCCGTAAGGTCGGCGAACCGCTGAAAGGCAAATTTAAAGGTTTATGGAAAATGTATGTTCGACCCTACCGTGTTATTTTTGAAATACTCGATCACGATGAAACAATCCGCATACACAAAATAGGACACCGAAAAGACGTATATCGCTAAGGCTTGGCTTCTTCGTGTAACATGGAACCATAGGCACATAGGGGACATCCTATAGTCCCCAAAGTTTCCTGTGTTGCATTGTTTCCGGAAGAAATCAAAAAAAGGAATTGAGACGTCAAAACAGGATAAGGACCTGATCGAGACGCGGCTGAAATTGGCCCGCCTGCATTCAGAAGGAGTTGATCATGAGTAAAATAGAAAAAGGGAACATGAATGTATATGCCGATCTCGGCATTGCCGATGCCGAAGAGATGCTGGTCAAGGCGCAACTTGCCACGAAGATCGCCGAGATCATAAAACTGCGCAAGCTGACACAGATACAGGCGTCAGCACTGCTGGGAATGCCACAGCCTAAGCTGTCTAATATGCTGCGGGGCCGGTTTCGCGGTATCTCGGAAACCAAGATGCTTGAATGTTTAATTCTATTGGGTCGTGATGTGCAGATCGTCGTCAAGACTGCGTCCCGCTCGCGAAAAACCGGCCAAGTCTCTGTGCTTTTTGCCTGACATAACGCGACTGCCCGTATGATCTAAAATATTTCAGGAACCTATAGGGTGCCCTTTATATGATTATCAAGTCTTTCTCCTTGAAATATTCCCAGTCTTACGTTGTAGAAGATGGAAATGCAACGAAAAAGACTTGACCCTAAAGACTCCCTAAAGACTCCTAAAGACTCTCTAAAGACTCTACTAAAGACTCCGTCCCCTTGGTCCCTATAGTCCCCCAAAGCTGTTGTCGGCGTTATTTTAGGGTGCCAATCAACTGCTGGCGGACATGAAATCATGGAGTCTCTCCTGAAAGAAAGACAAAGTG
>JBGOTO010000114.1:0-7851 GCA_041476485.1 Nitrospirota bacterium | reverse complement strand
TAAGTCAGATTTGCAGAGGAAGATGGAAAAGTTGGAACAACCTTTGGCGCAGGTCTCGATATCGTGCCGCACCGGCAAGGGGCTCGATGACCTCAAAACTGCGATATCGGACAGGGCGAACCAGGGAGCGTGCGGGTCGCGCGAACATGCCTGGGCCGTGAACCAGCGGCACAAAACAGCACTCGAACAGGCAAAGACAAGCCTCGGCAAGGCGCTCGAATCGGTCAAGGGCGATCTTTCTCCCGAATTCATCGCCGTCGATCTTCGGGACGCGCTCGACAGTCTCGGGCTCATCATCGGCGCGACGTATACCGAGGACATCCTCGAACGGATTTTCAACGATTTCTGCATCGGGAAGTAATCAGAAATAGTTATTATAATACGAATATTTAGGTATTGCCGTGTTTGCTTTGCGCCTTAGTGTCTTCGCGGCAAAATTGGTTTGAGGTATTTTGATGTCTTCTTATAAGAAATACGACGTCATCGTCATCGGCGCCGGCCACGCGGGGTGCGAGGCCGCGCTCGCTTCCGCGCGCATGGGCTGTTCCACGCTCCTGCTCACCATAAACCTGGACAGCATCGCGCTTATGCCCTGTAATCCCGCCATCGGCGGCCTGGCCAAGGGCCAGCTCGTAAAAGAGATCGATGCGCTCGGCGGCGAGATGGCGAAGATCATCGACCGGACGGGCATCCAGTTCAGGGTACTGAACCGGAGCAAGGGCCCGGCAGTGCGCGGCACCCGCGCCCAGGCGGACAAGCAGCAATACAGGCTCGCCATGAAGGGGTCCGTGGAGAAGCAGCCGATGCTCGATGTGCAGCAAGGACTGGTCGTGAAGCTTCTTGTTGAGGACGGGACTGTTGCCGGCGTCGAGACGAATATCGGCGTTCAATACCTCTCATCGTCCGTAATCATTACCACAGGCACGTTCTTAAAGGGCCTCATCCATATCGGTCTCGTACATTATCCTTCGGGCAGGGCAGGGGAGTTCCCTTCCGTGAGGTTGTCGGACAGCCTCAGCTCTCTCGGTTTCGAGATCAACAGGCTCAAGACCGGCACGCCGGCGCGGCTCAATGAAAGGACGATTGATTTCTCGAATATGAAACCGCAGTACGGCGATGATCCCGCGCCGTTCTTCTCTTTCACGGAAAACGCTCATCCTCTCCCACAGTTGCCTTGTTATCTCACCTATACGAATGGGGGAACTCATGAGATCATTCGCAATAACCTTGATCGCTCCCCACTCTACGCAGGCGTCATCAAAGGCATCGGGCCGCGCTACTGCCCGTCGATCGAAGATAAAGTGATGCGGTTCCCGGAGAGGGAGCGTCACCAGGTATTCCTTGAGCCGGAGGGTTTGGATACCGGGGAGTATTATGCGAACGGCGTTTCCACCAGCCTGCCATATGACGTCCAGCTCCGGATGTACCGTTCCATACCCGGGCTTGAACAGGTGGAGATCATGCGGCCGGCCTACGCGATCGAATACGACTTTGCCCCGCCGACGCAGATAACCCACACGCTCGAGACAAAGCGGATCTCCGGACTCTACTTTGCCGGCCAGATCAACGGGACGTCCGGATATGAAGAGGCCGCTGCTCAAGGGTTGATGGCGGGAATCAATGCTGCGCTCAAGATACAGAAAAGATCGCCGCTCGTCCTTCAACGCGCGGAAGCGTACATCGGTGTGCTGATCGACGACCTGGTTACGCGTGGGACGAGCGAACCCTACCGGATGTTCACGTCCCGTGCGGAGTACCGGCTCCTCCTCCGGGAGGACAACGCCGACCTGCGGCTCCGGCAGAAGGGGCGGGAAGCCGGCCTGGTGTCGGAAGAAACGTACGAGACGTTTCTCGATAAGAAGGAGAGCATTGCCCGCGAGACGGAACGGCTTAAGAAAACCTGGGCCAAGCCGAGCGCTGATGTTAATTCCGTACTTCTTGAGCAAGGGTCTGCGGAGCTTTCCCAGGAGGCATCTCTGGAGCAGCTTTTGAAACGGCCCGAACTGTGTTACGCGGATATCGCGAAGATCACTCCGCCGAATGATCCAATAAAGAGCGATGCGGCAGAACAGGTTGAGATCCAGATCAAATACGAAGGCTACATCCAGCGACAGCTCCAGCAGGTTGAACGCTTCTCATCCCTGGAGCACAAAAGCATTCCGGGCGACATGGATTACGACGCCATTTCCGGACTCGGGACCGAGGTACGCCAAAAGCTCAAGCAGGTCCTGCCGGTCTCGCTCGGGCAGGCATCGCGCATCTCGGGCGTGACCCCGGCCGCCATATCGCTCATCGTGGTCGCGCTTGAAAAAAGGAAGCGCGGGAGAGCAGGAATGAACGGCGAAGAGATCAAGAGATGACGGCATGATTCCAAGAGAATTATTAACAACCGGCGCACAAGAGCTCGGCATTGCCCTCTCGGTCGAGCAGGTTAATTCTTTTTTCATCTATTTTGCCGAGCTCAAGAAATGGAACCAAAAGATCAACCTTACGACCATCCGCGAGGAGCGGGATATCGTGATCAAGCATGGCCTCGATTCTCTTTCGTACATAAAGGGTTTCACCCCGGCGTTGGAATTGAAGCTCCTGGACATGGGCTCCGGCGCGGGATTTCCCGCCCTGCCGATAAAGATCGCTCATCCGGAGATTGCGGTCACGCTGGTCGAATCCGTAAAGAAGAAAACGGCTTTCCTCCGTCACATCATCAGGACGCTCAAGCTGAGCAAAGTCGATGTTGTCGACAAACGGACCGAGGAGCTTCCGGACTCTTTCCGCGCGGCCTTCGATGTAGTAACAGCCCGGGCTTTTGCGGACATAAGCTCGGCGCTCTCGGCTGGATTGCCGCTTCTTAAGCCCGGGGGCCTCCTGGTCCTGAGCAGGGGGCCGGAAGAAACGATCGGCGATCAGGATACGGCGAAGGCCGGGGCGTCCCTGAAGAGCAGAATTGAGCTGACCCTCCCGCATTCGGATTACAAGAGAGCACTCTGGGTGTTCAAAAAGAGGGATTGAATGTTCCACGTGGAACATGCGAATGATCCCAGCGTGGCTAAAAAACGTATGTTAGAAGGCGCACTCAAAATACCGCCGGAATGGCGTGAAGCTGCCGTTGAGATCGAAGCCCATGGCGGGCCCGTGCTGGTCGTCGGCGCGCCGGGCTCGGGCAAGACCACCTTTTGCCTCTACTTGGCCGGGTGCTTCTGCCGGGCCGGCAAAAAGATCGCGTGGATCGACGCCGACCCAGGCCAGCCGTTCATCGGTCCGCCCGCCGTGATATCGATCACCTCGTATGGGGAAGCCGGCGACCTGCTCAGGAGAACGCATCCCCTTATCATGAGTTTTATCGGCAATACATCGCCGGTGGGCCGCCTGCTTGAGATGGTCTCCGGACTCCAGAAGCTGGTTGCGTTCGCGGCGACGCTTACTCCCGATCTCGTTCTGATCAATACGTGCGGCCTCGTGGATGGAGGAGCGGCCAGGGAACTTAAATTTCATGAGATCGACATGCTTTCACCCCGTTACGTGGTCGCCTTGCAAAAGGAAAATGAAGTGGAACACCTGCTCACTCCCCATTCGCACCGGGGAGGCCTGCTGATCCATCGTATCCCCGTTTCGCCGGACGCACGTGTCTCGACCCGCGAAGCGCGACAGGCCGTGCGGGAACAACGGTTCAAGGAATATTTCCGGGGCGCGGATTTTCAGGACATCGCGCTTCATGACGTAGGCGTCCACGGCCCGGGACTCGGCGCCGGCGAGCGGCTCGGGTTCCGGGACGTCAACAAACTTTCAAAGATCATCCGGGGCATCGTGGTCCATGCCGAGCTTTCCGCCGACAGGTTGTTTCTCCTCTTGGAAGGCGATTATGCGGGCGACGAGCTTTTCACCGCCAAGGAGCAATACAAGGTCAGGGAGGTCACGGTACTGAAGCGCTCCGAGATAGACCACCTGCTCGTGGGACTGAATGATGATAGAAACCTGTGCCTCGGCCTCGGGATTCTGCGGGACATCGACCTGAAGGAATTGTCCGTGCGTGTGATCACCCCGCTCCGGGACATTGCGGGGGTCCGGCATTTATCGCTCGGCTCGATTCGCGTCAACCCGGCAGGGAAGGAGCTGGGGCAGGTGTAAATGTTCCACCTGGAACATTGCGAATGCGGAATGCAGATTTCGGAATGCGGATTTGAAAACTTCAAAATCTTATCGCTGGACATAACTTTACACGGAAAAATCGGATAGTTCTGAAATCGCGTCATTGCGAGGAAAAGCGATGAAGCAATCCCCAAGTAGTTATATTTTTTCGTAACTACTCAGGTCTGTTGCGGAGCGAAGGCGCAACGAAGCGCGCGGCGACCGACCCACGGACATCAAGCAAGGTGGGGCTTGTGGTCGACTTCGAAATTCCCTTAATTATCCGGCGCGCCTTGCGCAAAGCGACGTAGCTGACCTGAGTAATCACATTTTTTCTTCCTTTTATCATCATCCTATGGTAAAGTATGGCGGTTTGGCTCGGAAGCACCTGGAGGTCCCCGAAAGTATGGGCAGAATAATAGCGATAGCGAACCAGAAAGGCGGCGTGGGGAAGACCACGACCACCGTGAACATCGCGGCGTCGCTTGCCGCCGCTGAAAAAAAGGTCCTTCTCATCGACTCGGACCCCCAGGGCAACTCCACGAGCGGCATGGGTATCGACCGGAGCGAGATGA
This sequence comes from Nitrospirota bacterium, assembly GCA_041476485.1. Classification (GTDB taxonomy): domain Bacteria; phylum Nitrospirota; class UBA9217; order UBA9217; family UBA9217; genus JBAZLV01. The sequence goes on along the minus strand of JBGOTO010000114.1, from coordinate 3,151 downwards.
CCGGCAGCACCTATGACCTTTTTACCGGCAAAAAGACGCTCGCGGAAATTAAAAAATCGACCCATTTCCCTTGGCTCGACGTGGTCCCGTCGGGCATAGACCTGGTGGGCGTCGAAGTGGAACTCATCCAGATGATCGCCCGGGAGCGCGTGCTCAAGAAAGCGCTGGCGGACTCCGCGTCGAATTACGATTATATCTTCATCGACTGTCCTCCGTCGCTGGGACTCCTTACCGTCAATGCGCTCACCGCGGCCGACGGAGTGCTGATACCCGTGCAGTGCGAGTACTACGCGCTCGAAGGGCTGACGGCGCTCATGAACACCATCAAGCTCATCAAGCAGGACCTGAACCCGGACCTCGCCATCGAGGGCGTGCTCCTCACCATGTACGACAGCAGGAACAATCTTGCCGACCAGGTGGCGCAGGAAGTCCGCAAGTACTTCGGCAACAAAGTGTACACCACCATCATCCACCGGAACGTGGCGCTCTCCGAAGCGCCGAGCCACGGCAAGCCGGTGCTCTTGTACGACATCCGGTCCCGGGGCGCGCAAAGCTACCTCGATCTCGCCAAGGAGGTCCTGACCCATGCAAAAAGTGGCGCTCGGTAAAGGCCTCGGCGCGCTCATCCCCGACCTGTCCGCGCTCGACGATAAAGAGCGCAAGGCGCTCGGGGTCATCGAGGTGGAGCTGGACAAGATCGTTCCGAACGAATACCAGCCCAGAAAATTCTTCGCTGACGACAAGCTGAAGGAACTCGCCCAATCGATCAGGGAGCAGGGGGTCATTCAGCCGATCATCATACACAGGGCCGGCGGCGGCTACCAGTTGATCGCCGGCGAACGGCGGTGGCGCGCGTCCCGGCTTGCCGGGCTCAAGACCATTCCCGCGCTCGTCAAGGAAGCGACGAAGCGCGAGCTCCTCGAAATGGCGCTGATCGAGAACATCCAGCGCGAGGACCTGAATCCTCTCGAAGCGGCCGAGGCATACAAGCGGCTGCAGGACGAATTCAAACTTACCCAGGACGACCTTGCCAAACGAGTCGGCAAAGAACGCTCCACGGTGACGAACTTTCTGCGGCTCCTCGGCCTGCCGAAGGAAGTGAAACACGAGCTCGCCTCAGGCACTCTCAGCATGGGCCATGCCAAGGCGCTCCTCTCGCTCGACCGGGTGCGGGACCAGATCCAGGTCGCGGCCCTGATCGCAAAAAAAGGCCTCTCGGTGCGCGAGGCGGAAGCGCTCGCTGCGCGTCTCAAGAACCCTCCCAAGGAGAAGAAGGCGCGGCTGAGCCATGATCTGAAATCGGTGGAGGAGCGGCTCAAGAAGTCGCTCGGCACCAAGGTGAGCATCGCCTCGAAGTCCAGGGGCGGCAGGATCGTGATCGAGTACTATTCCGCGGAAGAGCTGGACAGGATTTTGGAGAAGATCGGATAACAAAATACTGCTCATTCGCCACAAAGACACTAAGGCTCAAAGGAATAAATATTCGCAATACTCTGTAAGAATATTTAGTGACTTCGTGGCAATACTATTTTAAGGAGGAATCATAGATGTTAAAGAAAGGTTCAGGCACGCCGGAACAGGCAGAGATCACCGCATTTCTGGGAAAAGGCACGGAGTTCAAAGGCGTACTCAGCTTCGAGGGAACGATCCGCGTCGACGGCAAGGTCGAGGGTGAGGTGGTGTCCAAGGACACCCTGATCGCCGGAGACGGAGCGTTTCTCCAGGGCGAGATCACCGTGGGCACGATCATTTCGAGCGGCAAGATCATGGGAAACATCACCGCGAGCCAGCGGGTGCACGTCCTCGCCCCGGGAAACATCCAGGGCAACATAAAAACGCCCAGCCTCATTATCGAGGAAGGCGTGGTCTTCGACGGCAAGTGCGAAATGGCGGGCGAGAAAAAAGCGGCGGAACAGAAAGTGGTGTCGCTGAAGGACCGGTAAGAACCGCGCTCTGCCACAAAGGCACGAAGAAAAGCTTGTCAAACAAACCGCTGAGTTCAGTATAACAAGGCTTCTATGATTCTCTTTCACCTCTTCCGCACTCCGGCGCTTTCCGCGTATCAGACGGCCGGACTGCTCGCAACGGCACAACAAACGGTCTCTCCCGCAATCCGCGGGATCGAGACCGAATTTTGTTTCAACGTAGCCGCCGGTCAGCCGCTCGATACGGACGAGATGCGCCTGCTCCGCTGGCTGCTCGCCGAGACCTTCGAGCCTGAGCAATTCTCCGACAAAAGCTTCCTGACCCTGGACCCTGGACCCCGGACCCTGGTTTTAGAAGTCGGTCCCCGCATGAACTTCACCACCGCCTGGTCCACGAACGCGGTCTCCGTCTGCCATGCCTGCGGCCTGACAAAGATAACAAGAATAGAGCGTTCCCGTTGCTACCGAATCTCGCTCGACGCCGGAGCTGCTCTGGGCCACGAGCTGCGGGCCGCTTTTTTGTCCCTCGTTCACGACCGCATGACAGAGTGCCCCTACCCGGATCCGCTCTCGACCTTCGAGACGGGGACCAAGCCCGAGGGCGTTCGCATCGTACCGCTCATGGAGGAGGGCAGGGCTGCGCTCGAAAAAATCAACCGCGAGATGGGTCTCGGGTTGGACGACTGGGACCTGGATTACTACACCAATCTCTTCACAAAGGACATCGGGCGCAATCCCACGAACGTCGAGTGCTTCGACCTTTCGCAGTCGAACAGCGAGCATTCGCGCCACTGGTTTTTCCGCGGCAAGCTTATTGTCGACGGCAAGGAAGTTCCCGAGACGCTGATGAAGCTCGTAAAGTCCACCTACGAGGCAAACAGGAACAACAGCGTCATTGCCTTCAGCGACAACTCCAGCGCCATCAGGGGATACGAAATCATTACGATCGTCCCGGAAAATCAGGAAGCGCCGTCCGCCTTCCGGGAAACGAAGCGGACCTATCACATCATCTTCACGGCCGAGACGCACAACTTCCCCTCCGGCGTGGCGCCGTTCCCCGGCGCGGAGACCGGCACGGGCGGTCGCATCCGCGACGTGCAGGCCACCGGCACCGGCGGGCTCGTCGTCGCCGGCACCGCGGCCTACTGCGTGGGCAACCTCCGCATTCCCGGCTATCCCCTGCCGTGGGAAGATCCGCTCTATTCATATCCTAATAACCTCGCCCC
>JBGOTO010000113.1:0-7943 GCA_041476485.1 Nitrospirota bacterium | reverse complement strand
CGCCAGGGGCAGTGCTGGGTAGCTATGTTCGGTCGGGATAACCGCTGAAAGCATCTAAGCGGGAAACCCACCTCAAGACTAGATCTCCCGGGGAGCAATCCCCCTAAAGACCCCCGGTAGACCACCGGGTTGATAGGCTGGGCGTGTAAGGGTGGTAACATCCTAAGCTAACCAGTACTAATAGGTCGTGCGGCTTAACCACTTTATTTCTGCTTCTGACAGATTCGGCTTTTTGAAGTACACCTTGCATATTCAGTGTCAAACATATACATAAGGTTTCTCGGTGGCTATACCGGAGGGGTCACACCCGTTCCCATCCCGCACACGGAAGTTAAGCTCTCCAGGGCCGATGATACTATGACCGCGAGGTCATGGGAAAGTAGGACGTCGCCGGGAATATTTTTCAAGCCCATCATCGTTTCGATGATGGGCTTTTTTTATGGTCTCCCTTCCCTTGTTCGTGTTATACTCCCGCCATGCGTTTTATCGCCGATCTTCACGTCCATTCGCACTACTCACGCGCCACAAGCAAAGACATGTCCCCCGAGGGCATCTGGAAATGGGCACAGCTCAAGGGAATCGCCGTGATCGGCACCGGGGATTTTACCCATCCCCAGTGGCTCAAGGAACTTGATGAAAAACTGGAGCCGCGAGGCAACGGGCTTTTCACGCTGAAGCAGGAATACCGGACGGAAGATGTTCCCGAGGCGTGCAAAGCTGAGGTCTATTTCATTCTTTCCGCTGAAATCAGTTGCATCTACAGCAAAAACGGAAAGACCCGGAAGATACATTCCGTCATTCTTGCACCTGACTTTGCAAGTGCCATGCGATTAAATCTGGCATTGTCGAAAATTGGGAATTTGAAGTCGGACGGCAGGCCCATCCTTGGGCTCGACGCGAAGGAACTCTTAAAGATCGCCCTCGATGCTTCGCCTGACATCCTGTTCATTCCCGCCCATGCGTGGACCCCGCACTTCTCCGTTTTTGGCGCGGTATCCGGTTTTGATTCCCTTGAAGAATGTTTCGAAGAGCTGACCCCGCATATTTACGCCATTGAGACCGGGCTTTCCTCGGACCCTCTGATGAACCGGCGGCTCTCTGCACTTGATAAGATAACTCTCGTTTCAAACTCTGACGCCCACTCCGCGGCCAAGATCGGGCGCGAGGCGAATATCCTCGACACGGAGATTTCCTATCCCGCGCTGTCGGATGCGATAAGAACGCGCAAGGGCTTTCTCGGCACGATAGAGTTTTTCCCCGAAGAGGGGAAGTATCACTATGACGGCCACCGTGACTGCGGAGTAAGCCTGTCGCCAAAAGAGACCATGCGACACGACTATCTCTGCCCGGTGTGCAACAGGAAGGTGACCGTGGGGGTGCTGCACCGCGTGGAAAAACTCGCGGACCGGGAAGAAGGCTTCAAGCTTCCGGACGCTCCTCCCTTTTTCTCCATCATCCCCCTCCCGGAGCTCATTGCCCAAAGCTTGAACGTGGGCGTAACTTCCAAAAAGGTGAACGCGCTCTATTTTTCGCTCCTCGAACAGCTCGGCCGAGAATTCAATATCCTCATGGATGTTCCGCTTGATGATATCGAGCGCGCAGGCACACCTCTCATCCGGGAAGCCATTTCGCGCATGCGCGAGGGCGCTGTCCATATAGCGCCCGGGCATGACGGAGAATATGGAAAGGTGCGAATATTCGAGGAAGAGGAGCGAAAGGATTTCAAAGGACAGTTGAAGTTGTTGCGATAGCGGGGATGATGAGCGATAAGCGCCGATTGAAAACCGTCCGGGTAAACGATGTTGACCTCCATTATGTCGAAGCAGGCGAAGGAGACCCCGTCGTCCTGGTGCACGGCAGCCTCAGTGATTTCCGTTCCTGGGGCCTCCAAATGAGGTCTTTCTCGAAACAGTATCATGTCGTTGCGTACAGCCGGCGTTACCATTACCCGAATGCGTGGACGGGAGACGGGACCGATTATTCAATCGATCTTCACGCCGAAGACCTCGCCACGTTCATCAACACGCTCCGGCTCGGGTCCGTCCACCTCATCGGGTCTTCGCTCGGCGCCTATATCGCGCTGATTACCGCATCCCAGCACCCGGAATTGATCCGGACCCTCGTCATCGGAGAACCTCCGATACATCCGCTCCTGAAGCACAGTCCGGAAGGCGAGGGCCTCCTGCGCGAGTTCCTGGACACCGTCCTGGGACCGTCAAAAAAAGCGTTTCAAACGGGCGACCCCGAGCTCGGTGTGAAATTGTTCATTGACGGCGTTGTCGGCGCAGGGGCATTCGACAAGCTTCGCCCGACCGTCCGGGCCGGCCTGCTGGAGAACGCACCTGAAATGAAGGCCGAAACAACGGCCCGGGATTATTATCCGCGTTTTACGAAAGAGGACGCAAAGCGGATAATAGCCCCCTGCCTTTTGCTGACCGGAGAACTGAGTCCCAAAATGTTTTATCATATCACGGAAATACTCGAGGGCTGGCTGGCGCATGCAGAACGCGACGTGGTCCACGGGGCGTCACACAGCATGCATACCGACAACCCGCAGGCGTACAATGAAACGGTGCTGCGGTTTCTTGCAAAGCATCGCCGTGACGCATGATTTCCCGGGGAACAGGTCATTGACGGTCCCAGCCGGTGACGACCCCGACCCCCATTTCCCCCTTTTCCTTCTTTACCTTTCCAGCCTCTGTGTGCTAATATAGCCAACCGTGAGCCCTCTACAACCTACTATCATTCCCCGTTCTGAGCACGGGGTTTCCCGTAAGTGGATCAGCCCCAACGCCCTCCGGGTACTCTACCGTTTGCAAGAGAAAGGCTACTATGCCTATCTCGTGGGCGGCGGCGTGCGCGATTTGCTGCTCGGCCGTGAGCCCAAGGATTTCGACATTGCCACGGACGCCACGCCGGGCGAGCTCAAAAAGCTCTTCCGCAATTGCCGTCTCATTGGACGGCGGTTCCGCCTTGCCCATGTGCATTTTCCCAACGAGATCATCGAAGTGGCCACCTTTCGGTCGAATGTCACTGATGAGCCGGAGAAAGAGGCTGAGGTCCAGGTCACGATTGAGGCTGCGAAAGCACCCGCGCCGCTGAGCGGAGCACCCGTAATTGCCGGGCAGCCTCCGGCCGCGCCGGAGCGGCCCCGGCCGCCGCGCATGCTCAAGACCGAGGAAGGCATGATCCTCCGGGACAACGTGTTTGGCACTCCGGAAGAGGACGCGCTCCGGCGCGACTTTACGGTGAATGCCCTGTTCTACAATATCGCGGACTTTTCCGTGATCGACTACGTCGGCGGCGTGCAGGACATCCGGCAGGGGCTCATCCGGATCATCGGCGATCCCCTGGTGCGGTTCACGGAGGACCCTGTACGCATCGTGCGCGCCGTGCGGTTTGCAGCCGTGCTCGGGTTCGAGATCGAAGAAAACACGCACCGCGCGCTGCTCGAACTCAAAGAGCGGATAGCGCTTGCCTCGCCGTCCCGTATGTATGAAGAGGTGCTGAAGCTCTTTATGAAGGGCGAAGGGGAGAAGACCTACCAGATGCTCAGGACAACCGGGGTGTTCGGCGTGATCTTCCCGCGACTGAATGAATGGGTGGACACCGAATCCGGCGGTTTTCCGCATATATGGATCGGCAAGGCCCTCGAATGGGTGGACGCCTACGTTCAGGCCGGCAAGCAGGTGCCCCCGCACATTCTGTTCCTCCTCCTGTTCGGGCAGTATATCGAAGAGAAGGCGGCTGCACTCAGGAAATCCGGCGCAAACGAACTGGATGCCGTTACGAAGGCGGTGGCCGGGGTCCTCGCCGAACAATCTCAGCGGGTGCAGATACCGAAGAAGATCGGGTTTGCCATGCGCGATATTTACTGGAACCAGCAGCGGTTCGAGAAACGCGAGGGAAAACATCCCCGTTATTTCCAGCGCCGCCCCGGTTTCGACGACGCGTACGAGTACCTCCGTTTTTCCAGCGAAACTATGGGCCAAAAGAAAGAACTCTGCGCTTGGTGGAAGGAGTTTATCAAGGCCCATCCCGTTCTTCCTGCCGAAAAACACCACGAGCAAAAGGGCCGCACGGAGGGGAAAAGACCGGCCCGGAGAAGGCGGAGAAGAGGGGGGAGTGGAAGGTCCGCAGGACCGAAACCGAAACAATAAGTAAGGATTTCCTTATGCCCAGACCTCCCCGATTTTTCATATCACCCGGACAAGTCTCCGGTTCCCGCATCACCGTTACCGGCGGAGACGTGCGCCATATCGCCGGGGCGCTCCGCATGAAGCCCGGCGAGACGCTCGTTTTGTGCAACGGAAAAGGGACTGAGTACGCGGCGACAATCATGCAGAGCAGCAGGACCGAGATCGTCGCTGAGATCGTGAGCGAGACGAAACGGGAGATGCCCTGGCCGCGAGTGACGCTCGGGCAGGGTTTGCCCAAGTCCGACAAGATGGATTGGATCGTGCAGAAGGCCACGGAACTCGGCGTTTCGAACATCCTCCCGCTCGCGACCGAACGGACCATCGTCAAGATCAAGGATGAAGAGAAACGCATCAACCGCTGGCAGAACATCGCCCGCGAGGCGGCAATGCAGAGCAATAGGTACGATATCCCGACGGTCGGTCCTATAATTTCTTTCCGTGATTTTATCATGACCCTTGACCCTGGACCCTTGACCCTCAAGCTTTTTCCCTGGGAAGAAGGGACCGAGCCGATCAAAAATGTTCTCAGGCAGAATCTTGAGGTAAAGAATATCGTCATCTTCATCGGCCCCGAAGGAGGTTTTTCCGTTGCCGAAGCTGATATGGCGAAGAGCAGGGGATTTCACCGGGTAAGCTTGGGGCCGAACATCCTCCGCACCGAGACCGCGGCGATTGCCGTGCTGAGCATGGTCGGATATGAATATTCCGCCGCCTCGCGGTCCCCGGTTTGATACGCCCGGTCCCGGTATTTTCCTTGACACAAAAACAGCGGAGATGTTAATATCAGCGTCTACGGAGGGCGAGGGCGTGAAACTGGCTATCGGCAGCGACCACGGCGGCTTCGAACTGAAGCAAGAGGTCGTAAAATTCATCAAGACTATCAAGAGCATCGAGCTTGCAGACTACGGCGCGGCGGGCAGGGATTCCGTCGATTACCCGGATTTCGGCAGGAAGGTCTCCGAGGCCGTTTCCCGCGGCACGGTTGACCGCGGCGTGCTGATCTGCGGCACGGGCATCGGCATGTCGATCGTGGCCAACCGGCACCCGAACGTTCGCGCAGCGCTTTGCCACGACCATTTTACGGCTCAAATGAGCCGGCTCCACAACGACGCCAACGTTCTCGTCATGGGCGAGCGGGTGGTCGGCAAGGGCGTTGCGCTGGAAATCGTGAAGACGTGGCTCGAAACGGAATTCGAAGGCGGGCGGCACCAGAAGCGGCTCGACAAAATACGGGACATAGAACAAGCGATAAAAGGATAACAACACCATGTCGGAACTCAAAGAAACGGACCCCGAGGTCTACAGCGCGATCAAGAACGAGGAGGAGCGCGAGCTTACCAAGATCGTCCTGATTGCGTCGGAAAACTACGTAAGCGAGGCGGTGCTCGAGGCGCAGGGCTCGGTGTTCACGAACAAGTACGCGGAGGGCTATCCGCACCGGCGCTACTACGGCGGGTGCGAGTTCGCAGACCAGGTGGAGACGCTCGCTATCGAGCGCGCGAAGCTGCTGTTCGGCGCCGAGCACGTGAATGTCCAGCCCCACTCGGGCTCGCAGGCCAATATGGCCGTGTACTTCAGCGTGCTCCAGCCCGGAGACACGGTCCTCGGCATGGGCCTCGCGCACGGCGGCCACTTGACCCACGGCGCATCGGTGAACTTTTCGGGCACGCTTTATAAGTCCGTCGCCTACGGCGTGGATAAGAAAACGGAGTTGCTCGATTACGACGAGCTGGAGCGGCTGGCCGTGGAGCACAAGCCGAAGATGATTGTCGCTGGTTACAGTGCCTATTCTCGGGTGCTCGATTTCCCGCGGTTCCGCAGGATCGCGGACAAGGTCGGCGCGTACCTCATGGCCGATATCGCGCACATTGCCGGCCTTATTGCCGCTGGCGAGCACCCGAGCCCGGTCGTTGACGCGGACTTCGTCACGACCACGACGCACAAGACCCTGCGCGGCCCGCGCGGCGGCATGATCCTGTGCAAGGAAAAGTTCGGCAGGGCCGTGGATAAGGTCATCTTCCCCGGCATCCAGGGCGGGCCCCTCATGCACGTGATCGCGGCCAAGGCGGTCGCGTTCAGGGAAGCGCTCATGCCGGAGTTCAAAGAGTACCAAAGCCAGGTTGTGAAGAACGCCAAGGCGCTGGCCAGGCGGCTGACAGTGGACGGGTTCCGCATCGTCTCGGGCGGCACGGACAATCACCTCATGCTCGTGGACCTCACGCCGAAGAATATCACGGGAAACGAAGCCGAGAAGGCCCTCGATGCGGCGGGAATCACCTGCAACAAGAACAGCATCCCCTACGACCAGAAGCCGCCGATGGTCACGAGCGGCATCCGCCTCGGCACGCCCATCGTGACGACGCGCGGCATGCGCGAACGCGAAATGAAGGTCGTCGGAGACCTGATCTGCGAGGCGCTCTCGAACATCAACTCACCCGAAAGGCTTACCGCGCTCAAGGAGCGCACCCGGGAGTTCTGCAGCAAGTTCCCGATGTTCGCGATGGAAAAGGCGGGAGTATAGTCCACGGTAGAGACTCATATCTTAGTTGATTGATATCCTAAAAAAATAAGATCTATTCACTGAGACTATCAATATTCTTCAGAGTAGGACTCTCCAATGAAAAGAGATTTAGTTGCTGCAAATAATATTGTAAGTAAAAGAAAAGGATATTTATCCTGGGATGAATATTTCATGTCAGTGGCAATGCTGTCTGCACATCGAAGTAAGGACCCGAATACGCAAGTTGGCGCCTGTATCGTCAATGCTCAAAAAAAGATAGTCGGTGTCGGCTACAATGGTTTTCCTATTGGGTGCTCAGATGACGATTTACCATGGGACCGGGAAGGAGACTTTTTAAATACTAAATATCCTTATGTTTGTCATGCGGAACTTAACGCGGTTTTAAATAGCATTTCAAGGGACCTTAGCGGATGTTCGATTTACGTGGCCTTATTTCCCTGTAATGAATGCAGTAAGGTGATAATTCAATCCGGGATCAGGCACGTAATATTTAATTCGGACAAATATGCGGATACAGATTCAGTTAAAGCCGCAAAGATAATGTTTGACAAAACAGGGGTTACTTACCGAAAAATAGAATTGCAAAGTGAAATTATTAATTACTTGGCAAATATAACTAAAAATTATTGATTTACGTGTGTTTAGAATTTAGGAGTTCACGCTTGGAGCTTGTTTAAATCATGCGTTGTCCCTACTGTGCCAGCCTCGACAATAAAGTGGTGGACTCCCGGATGGGCAAGGAAGGCGAGTCCATCCGCCGGAGGCGCGAGTGTCTCAAGTGCGAAGGGCGCTTCACCACCTACGAGCGCGTCGAGGAGGTGTTGCCGTCGGTCATCAAAAAGGACGGCAGGCGCGAGCCCTTCGACCGCGGCAAGATCCTCTCCGGCCTCAAGAAGGCCTGCGAGAAGCGGCCCATCAGCATGGAAGTGCTTGAGAAGACCGTGGACGAAATCGAGAAGGCGCTCCAGGAGAAGGGGCTCAAAGAGGTCCCGAGCACGGTCATCGGCGCGGAGGTCATGGAACGGCTGCACAAGCTGGACGAAGTCGCTTACGTCCGGTTCGCTTCGGTCTACCGCTCCTTCAAGGACATCAACGAGTTCATGAGCGAGCTCAAGGACATCCTGAGCGAGAAGGAAACGAGTCCCCAGAAACCGGAAGTTAGAAGTTAGAAGTCAGAAAACAGATAAGACCCACTTCGCGCAGCTTTCATCAAACTTGGCCCT
>JBGOTO010000112.1:0-7971 GCA_041476485.1 Nitrospirota bacterium | reverse complement strand
CGATACTTTCCGTTTCCGATACCGGTTGCGGAATGGATGAAAAGACGATACAGAGGATCTTCGACCCCTTTTTTACGACCAAAGAGGTCGGCAAGGGAACGGGACTGGGGCTTTCGATCGTTTACGGTATCATAAAGCAGCACAACGGAGAGATCCATGCTTACAGTGAATCAGGGATGGGCACGACGTTCAGGATTTATCTCCCTTTGACAAAGCCGGCTGCCGAGGGGCGGGAAGCCGAAACCCTTGTCGCTCCGCAAGGCGGCACGGAGACAGTCCTGATCGCGGAGGACGATCGGGAGGTCAGAAGACTGACACTGCAGCTCCTTTCCGAATACGGGTACACGATCATAGAAGCCGTGGACGGCGAGGACGCGATCAACAAATTCATCGAAAATAAAAATACCGTGAGTCTTCTCATTCTCGACGTTATTATGCCGAAGAAGAACGGGAATGAGGCGTATAAGGCAATAAGCAAGATACGGCCCGACGTCAAGGCACTTTTTGTCAGCGGCTACAGCGCCGAAATATTTCACCATAAGGGAATTCTGGAAAAGGGTTTGGATTTCATTTCCAAGCCGGTGTCCCCGGACAAACTTTTGAAGACGGTACGGGAGATTCTGGACAGGCAAAAAAAATGCGACGCGTCTCAGCAGGGCGCCCTTGGCGCGCCGGGGAGCCTTTCGGCGCCGTGTTCAGGAGACCCACGGGAAAGTAGTGAGACTGTATTGTAGGTTCTGAAAATTCATCCCGGAAGAAATGCGATACTATTATTCCGCTCATGAATTTACTTTTAAGTCAAGATGCAATGCCCCCTCTTTATGAGGATTTTTCATGACGCATGCCGACGGAACAAATAATTTAGCATGGATATATTCCCTCAAGAAGAAAATGCTTGTCGGACTCATGGGCTTTTTGGCGGTCTCCATCGTCCTCGCCATGATAGTCATCGCCCTCTTCATGCGAAAAAGCCTGATTGACGACAGCGCCGATAAAACGCAGGAACTCGGCGACGCGATACAGGCAAACCTGCGCGCTCTCATGTTACAGAGGGACCCCGACGTTATTCAGGACACCATCGACCGAATCGGCAGGAAAAAAGATTCGGTCGTCAGGGCATTCATCCTCGATAAGACCGGCAGGGTCGTCTATTCCTCGAACAAGGCGCAGATCGGCAACGTCTTGAACAAAGTTACCGAACAATCCTGCCACGGGTGTCACAAAAACATCGATGCGGCGCCCTCGGAGCATACCCTGCTCGTCACGAGCGAGGGCGTCAAGGTCCAGCGGAACGTCAAAGTGATCTTGAATGAAAAGGCATGCCACGGATGCCATGCGCCCTCGGAGCGCATCAATGGGAAATTGATAATCGACCGCTCCCTCAAAGGCACCGAAAGGCTTATTTCATCGATAGAATTGATTATCTTCGGTTCGGGAGGGTTCTGCCTTGTTTTCGCCGTTTTTTTTCTGCGGAGAAAGATCGATGCCTACGTTGTCGAGATCCTGAATAAAAATCGGGAGGTGGAACTGCTCGTTGCGATGGCAAAACGCTTGAGCAATGCGATCGATATCAAAGAATTGAGACACGTTGTTGCCGCTGTCGTGAGTGATACGTTTGATCCCGATGAGGCGTATATTGTCCAGCCCAGGGACGACAAAACATACCGGGTGTATACGTGGGACAAAAAAGCAAACGGGTTGAAGCGCAGAGTGGTCGACAAACCTTCGGAATTGGACGCTACGATAAACGACTGGCTCGTGGGGAGATTAAGCCGGAAAAGTATAAGCGCCGACGGCAAGCAGGTCTCTCTGCCTATTATCAGGGGGAACACGGGATTTGCCCTTATAGGCATCAGGAGGAAGGAACAACCGTTCGACCCTGAGAGGCTCAAGTTCATCGAGCCCCTTTGCAGCCATATGGCGATAGCCTTCGAGAACGCCCATCTCTACTCTCTTGCGATATCCGATGAACTGACCAGCCTCTATTCACTCAGGCATTTTCGCTTTTGCATCGAGCGGGAGGTCTCGAATCGTGAACGGAACGGGCAGCCGTTCACTCTTCTTTTGATCGACGCCGATGATTTCAAGAAGGTCAATGATACGCACGGGCATATGGTCGGCGACGCCGTCCTGAAGGCGGCCGCTCTCTGCATTGCTGCGTCGGTCAGGGACAATGATCTGGCTTTCCGCTACGGAGGCGAGGAGTTTGCGGTGCTGCTCCCCGCAACAGATGCGGAAGGGGGCCGCCCGGTTGCGGAGCGGATACGGACCACGATCGAGCAGTGCGCTTTTGAACACGGCGCGCCCCGGATGAGGATGACGGTCAGCATCGGCATGGCGTCCTGCCCGAAAACGGCGAGCAACTCGAGGGACCTCCTCCTGGCGGCGGACAAGGCCCTCTATGCGGCGAAGAGGAAAGGAAAGAACAGGATTGTCATCAGCGACGCGGAATGATGAGGACGCACCCTCTATCTGGTGAAACTCATAAAGGGACGCGTTATCTCCATCGGCAAGGTGGTGTCCCTCAATAACCTGAGTACCGGTCAATTGACACCCCAAAAATACCCGGATTGCCTGATTGACATTCCTTTTAAGTTTGCTATCTTTATGTATATACGCGACAATCCTCAAATTTTTTTGATAACCCTGCCCGGACGATCGTATAGCGTGACCTTCGCAAGGGATTGAATTTTAAGCTAAACTCGAAGAGCAGCATGCGCGCGAATCGATGAGCGGGTGAGATCGACACGGCGGTAAACACTATGGCTGAAATCAGAAACAATGAACAAGAAGAATCCGCGGAAAGCATCATAGCGAAACTGAGGCAGACCTTCAAGGACGAGGCCTACGAGCTTCTTGCCGAGCTCGAGGCGGCCCTGCTCGAACTCGAGAAGGACCCCCGGGAGCAGGAGTTGATTGGCAGGGTCTTCCGGGCCATGCATACGATCAAAGGCTCCAGCGCGGCATGCGAACTTACGGACATCGTCTCGTTCACCCACGAGCTGGAAAACTTCTTCGACCACGTCAGAAAGGGAAAAATCCCGGTCACCAAAGAAATCATCGACCTCACCCTCTTGGCCAGGGACCAGATCAAATCCCTCTTCGACGCATTCTACCGCAAGGGCAGGACAAATCAAAAAAAAGGGCGGGCAATCATCGCCTCCTTCAAAAATCTCCTCACCGAAGCCGAAAAGAAGGGCGCCTCAGAATCTCCGAGAGGCGGCAGCGATAGAGAACGACAGCTCAAAGAAGACGCCGAAGACAAAAAACTGGGAGAAATCCTGGTCGAGCGGGGTGTAATCAAGCCCGAAGACCTCCAGAAGGTCCTCTCCGCCCAGAAACCGATCGGGCAGATACTCGTAGAATCCGGCCTGGGCACTCCCGAAACGATAGAAGCGGCCCTGGCGGAGCAGCAGCGCCAGCGGGAAGCCCGGAACGAACGCCAGAAGGCGGAAGAATCCGCGAGTATCCGGGTGTCCACCGAAAAGCTCGACAGCCTGGTAGACCTCGTCGGAGAACTCGTGACGGTCCAGGCCCGCCTGAGCCAGACCGCCCTCACCCACGACATCCCCGAAATCCGCTCCGTCGCCGAACAGGTGGAGCGGCTCAGCGCGGAACTCCATGACAAAACCATGGACATCCGCATGCTGCCCATCGGCACCACCTTCAGCAAATTCAGGCGCGTGGTACGGGGCCTCTCCCAGGAACTGGGCAAGGAGATCGAACTCGTCACCGAGGGCGCCGAGACCGAGCTCGACAAGACGGTGATCGAACGGTTAAGCGACCCCCTCGTCCATCTCATCCGAAACTGCGTGGACCACGGCATCGAGCCCCCGGACGTCCGGGAGGCGGCCGGCAAGCCCCGGCGCGGGACCGTGCGCCTCACGGGCGCCCATTCCGGGGCATACGTGCTCGTTAAAGTATCGGATGACGGCGCCGGGCTCGACCGGGAAGCCATCCGGGCCAAAGCCGTGGAAAAAGGGCTCCTTCAGCCCGACACGGTCCCGACCGACCGGGAACTCTTCTCCCTCATTTTTACCCCCGGTTTTTCCACGGCCAGGACCGTGACGGACGTGTCCGGCCGGGGCGTGGGGCTCGACGTGGTAAAGAAGACCATCGAGAGGCTCCGGGGCTCCATTGAGCTCGACAGCCAGAGTGGAAAAGGGACGACCATCACGCTGAAGCTCCCTTTGACCCTCGCCATCATCGACGGGCTGCTGGTGAAGATAGATCGAGAATCCTTTGTTTTGCCGCTGTCGTTCGTTCATGAGTGCGTGGAGCTGACCGGTGAAGACAAGAAAAACGCCCACAACAGACAGATCGCCAACGTGCGGGGCGAGATCGTACCGTATATAAATCTCCGGGAACGGTTTCTCATACCGGGAGAGCCGCCGAAAATCGAACAGATCGTCATAACCGAAATAGACGGGAACCGGGTGGGTTTTGTGGTGGACAGGGTGATCGGCGGGCACCAGACGGTGATCAAGGGCCTGGGGACGTACTATCGGTATGTGGAGGGGATCTCCGGGGCCACGATCCTGGGGGACGGCACGGTGGCGCTGATCCTCGACGTCCCGAAACTGGTGCGGCTGGTTGAACAACAGGAAGCGCAACTGACTAGGGGAGATGCGCCGTCATCACACGGACGCATGAGACCGGAATAGAATCGTCACGGTTATTCTCGTTATTCCCGAGGAGAGGTTTATGAAAAAGATATTCGCCGGCTTTCTGGTCTGTTTTTTCCTGTTGGGCGGCGTCACGTCCGTGTTTTCCGAAGAAAAACGAGGGACCGCTGCCGAGGCCGAAGCGATGGTAAAGAAGGCGACAACATATATCAAAGCTCATGGCAGAGAGAAGGCGTTTACGGAGATCAGCAATCCGAAAGGGCAGTTTGTGGACCGGGACCTGTATGTCGTCGTGTATGATATGAACGGCGTTGTCCTGGCGCATGGGTTCAATCAAAAAATGGTCGGAAAAAACATGATCGATTTAAAAGATCCCGACGGCAAGGCTTTTGTGAAAGAACGGGTCGAACTGGCAAAGACAAAAAACAAATTCTGGCAACAGTACCGGTTTACAAACCCGGTGACGAAGTACAAACCCGGTGACGAAGCAAATTGAAAATAAGGCCATGTATATGGAAAAGGTGGGCGATATTCTCATAGGCTGCGGGATATACAAAAAATGACCGCGAGAGGAGCGGCTTCATGAAGCAATTTATCAGAAACTTGAGCATGTCGAAAAAAATAATGGTCGCCCCTGCCGTCGCCGTGCTGCTGTTGGTTGCGTTCGGGCTCGTGGCCTCTATCGGCCTCTCCCAGCAGAGGTCGGCGATTACCGCTATCTATAGCAGGTCCCAAAGCCATCAGGCGAGCTCGGTCATGATGAATGATATTACCTATGCTCATGCAAGCCTGTATCGACTGCTTGAGTGGACCGCCGCAAAATACGACCAGGCTAAGATAGACAACCTCGGCAAAGAGCAGCTCGATACTATTTCCAGGACGATCGAGAAAATCAAGGAACGCGCCAATGCAAAAACGATGACGGATGAAGAGAAAGAGCGCTATCAGACATTGCTTGTCCAGCTGAAGGAATACCAGGAGAAAGCGCTGGCCGTCATCGACTTAGGGACGGCGGACATGATTACGGCAACCCTGTTTATGGGGACCGCCGATGAAAAGTTCCAGGCGGTGAAAAAAAACTTTGATGCCTTAGAGGAGCTCGAGAGCAGATTAAGCAAAGAACAGTATGATTTTTCCCTGACGAGTTTCGGCGGCGTGCTGACCGTACTCGCGTCGGTATTGGTGATAGCGGTCCTTGTATCGCTGGCGGCAAGCTTGTTTATGAGCAGGATCATTACCGCGCCGCTGACCGAAGCCGTCCACATCGCGGGCAGGATATACGGCGGGGACATGACTGTGAACGTCGAGATCGAGTCGGGAGACGAAGTCGGCCGGCTTCTTGCCGCCATGAAGAACATGGTAGAAAAGCTCAGAGGGGTCGTTGCCGAGGTGATTACCGCGTCGGCGAATGTGACTTTAGGGAGCCGACAGCTCTCTTCCGGCGCGGAGCAAATGTCGCAGGGCGCAACGGAGCAGGCGGCGTCGGCGGAAGAGGCATCGGCGTCGGTTGAACAGATGAGCGCCACGATCAAGCAGAACGCGGACAATGCCCAGCAAACCGAAAAGATCGCGCAGAAGTCCTCCGTGGACGCCATGGAAAGCGGCAAGGCAGTATCCGAGGCCGTGGGCGCCATGAAAGACATCGCGTCCAAAATATCGATCATCGAAGAGATTGCGCGTCAGACGAACCTGTTGGCCTTGAATGCAGCCATCGAGGCGGCCCGCGCCGGAGAGCATGGAAAGGGCTTCGCCGTGGTGGCCTCGGAAGTGCGGAAGCTGGCGGAGCGGAGCCAGACGGCGGCAGGCGAGATCGGAAAACTGTCGGTATCGAGCGTGGAGGTAGCGGAAAAGGCGGGCAGGATGCTTGCCAAGCTCGTTCCGGACATCCAGAAGACGGCGGAGCTGGTGCAGGAGATCAGCGCGGCAAGCAAGGAGCAGACCTCGGGAGCGGACCAGATCAATAGTGCGATCCAGGAGCTCAATCACGTGATCCAGCAGAACGCGGGAGCGGCCGAAGAGATGTCCTCGACGGCGGAGGAGCTGTCGTCGCAGGCCGGGCAGCTCCAGAGCGCCATCTCGTTCTTTAAAATGGGCGAGCAGGAGGGGCTGCCGGTCCGGGGCGGCGAAGCGCGGCAATCTCTCCCGGCATCGCAGCGGGTCCGCGTTGCCGGCCTTGCCGGGAAACGCAAAGCGGTTTCCGCAAGAGCAGCGACAAAGAATGCCGGTGTGGCATTGAAACTGGGACATGACAGGGTGAGGGGCAATGGAGATGCTAAAGATGATGAATTCGAAAGGTTCTAACAATTTTGGATCACCGTGGACGCTTGCCGGAAAATTTCTGGCCGCCATTCTGTCGGCCCTTTTTCTGGTCTTTGCCGTAATGGGCGTCATCATTTACGCGCATGAAAAGAAGGTACTCCTTGCCGAACTGCGGGGAAAAGGCGAAAGCACGGCGAAAATCCTGGCCGCAATTTCGGCAGAGGCGATAATCAATTACAACTTTGCGTATCTCGACAACCACGTTCAAAATGTTTCCGCGGGCGATAAGGACATTGTCTACGCCGTTATCCTGGACAAAGACGGCAAACCACTGACCACCCAGAAGACGGAAGGCGTGAACAAAACGGACATTCTGGAATTTTCCAGCCCCATATTGCAGAGCAGCGATCAATTCGGCCTCGTCAAGGTGGGGTATTCCTCGGCCCGCATACAGCAGACGCTGCGAAAATCACAGGTCATTCTCACGGCGCTCTCCCTGGGGACGATGCTCATGGTTTCCTTCATCGTGCATGCCCTTTTCCGGATCCTGACGGTCAAGCCCCTTGGGCGCCTGTTCGCCGTTGTCGAGGAGGTCGCCGCCGGCGATCTGTCCCGGTCCGTTCAGGCGGAATCACGTGACGAGATCGGGATGCTGTCCAATTCCATAAAGTCCATGGTGGAGAAGCTCAGGAACGTGGTGGCGGACGTGAAGACCGCGTCGGCGAATGTGACTTTAGGGAGCCAGCAGCTGTCTTCCGGCGCGGAGCAGATGTCGCAGGGCGCAACGGAGCAGGCGGCGTCGGCCGAGGAGGCGTCAGCCTCCATCGAAGAGATGAACGCCACGATCAAGCAGAATGCGGACAATGCCCAACAAACCGAAAAGATCGCGCAGAAGTCCTCCGCGGACGCCATGGAATGCAGGAGTGCCGTGTCCGAGGCCGTGGGCGCCATGAAAAACATCGCGTCCACAATATCGATCATCGAAGAGATTGCGCGTCAGACGAACCTGTTGGCTTTGAATGCAACCATCGAGGCGGCCCGCGCCGGAGAGCATGGAAAGGGTTTTGCCGTGGTGGCCTCGGAAGTG
>JBGOTO010000111.1:0-7997 GCA_041476485.1 Nitrospirota bacterium | reverse complement strand
CAACCGTTGACGAAAACCTATTGATTTTGTCGATGGCCGCATGGGAACACTTCGCATTTTCTCACGCCTCCTTGCACGCCTGCGCGGCGGAGCGAAGGGCCTGCGTGCATGCAGGAGGAGGGAAAGTCCGGCATAATTTCAGCGAAATTTTGGCTTGAAGAAGCACCGGTGCTGTGGTAGAGTTTCTTCATGCCGCTCCAGGACCCCTATAAACGGCGCATCGATTATCTCAGGATCTCGGTCACCGACCGGTGCAACCTCTCCTGCGTTTACTGCAAACCCCGGGCGGCGATGAAGGCGCTTTCTCATCGGGACATCCTCACCTATGAGGAAATCCTCCGGCTTGTGGCAATCGCGGTCCCGCTCGGCATTTCCCGCGTGCGCGTGACCGGCGGCGAACCGCTCATCCGGCGCGGGATCGTGGATTTCATCGCCTCGCTCAAAAAGGAAGGCGGGCTCGAGGACGTCAGCCTCACGACGAACGGCATCCTGCTCGAAGAGCTGGCCGAAGCCTTGCTCGCTGCCGGGAAGCCGCGCCTCAATATCAGCCTCGACTCGCTTAAGCCCGAGCGCTTCCATCGCATCACCGGCACTGACTCCTGGGACAGGGTCTGGCGCGGGATCAGCCGGGCCGAGGAACTCGGGTTCTTTCCGCTCAAGATCAACGTGGTCCCGGTCAAGGGCATGAACGACGACGAAGTCGTAGACTTTGCCCGGCTTACGCTCGACCGCAGGCTCCACGTCCGCTTTATCGAATTGATGCCCATCGGCGCAAATGCCTGCCAACGCAAAGATGCAAGCGTGCCGTCCTCCGAGATACAGACCGCCATCGAACAAGAGTTTGGGCCGCTTGTTCCCTTTACCTCAGGAACATCCGCCGGCCCCTCGGACAACTACCAGGTCCCCGGCTCGCGAGGGGTGATCGGGTTCATCAGCCCCATCACCCGGCATTTCTGCGGGTCCTGCAGGCGCCTCAGGCTCACGGCCGACGGCAAGATCCGGCCCTGCCTGCTTTCCGACACGGAGATCGACATCAAGTCGCCCCTGCGCGGCGGGTGCGATGACCGGGAGCTGGAGCGGCTGCTGCGGCTCGCGCTCGAAATCAAACCCGAACGGCATTATATCAACGATACGGAAACCGGCTGTTTTCAGCGGACCATGTCGAAAATCGGAGGATGACGACAGTGCGGAGCGCGGGCATAAACGGAATGTGGAACAACGCTCACCGTCCCAGTCCTGCAGGGGGGACGGAACATCATGTCTAAACTCACCCACTTCGATGAGGACGGCGCCGCCCGCATGGTCGATGTTTCCGCCAAAGAGGAAACAACGCGAGAGGCCGTGGCCGAGGGCCGCGTCTTGATGCTGCCGGAAACGCTCTCGCTCATTCTCGACAGGAAAGTGTCCAAGGGAGACGTGTTCGGCGTGGCCAGGGTAGCGGGGATCATGGCTGCCAAAAAGACGTCCGACATCATTCCCCTTTGTCATCCGCTCAGTCTTTCTTCCGTGGACATCGCTTTCGAGCCGGACAAGGCCGCATCGTGCGTCGTTATCCGCGCGCTGGTTAGGACCACGGGAAAGACCGGAGTCGAGATGGAGGCCTTGACCGCGGTCGGTGCCGCGGGCCTCACGATCTACGACATGTGCAAAGCCGTGGACCGGGCCATGACCATCACCGACATCCGCCTGATGAAGAAGACCGGCGGCAAGAGCGGAACGTTCGAACGGAAGTCCGGCTCGTGATGGAATAACGCCGATTTCAAAAAACCTGCTGATACAGAGGAGGAACGAATATGCAGCAGACCGGCAAATACTACCAACATTCAGGCGCCATTCCGTTCATGGGAGTGGTGTACATGCTCGTGTTCGGCGGCGTTGGTGCGGTGGTCCTCGGTGGCATCTATGCCTACGCCATCCGCTACATACCGATGGTTTTATTCCATATGCTGCTCGTAATCGCCTACGGCTGTTGCGTCGGGGTGTGCGTCCAGAAAGGCGCCAAACGGGGCAAAGTGCGCAACCCCGGGATGCTGGCGTTCATGGGTTTTCTGGCCGGCGCGGCGGCGGTGTACACGAATTGGGTATGGTGGATCTTCGCGGTGTCGAAACAGCAGGTCCTCGTCATATGGCCGCGGGATTTGTGGCCTGTCATCCAGTCCATCAACCGGACCGGCGCATGGAGCACCTTCGGCAATACGCCCACCGGCGCCGAGTTGTACGTCTATTGGGGACTGGAAGCGCTGGTCATCGTCGGCACGTCCACGGCCATTGCCTGGGTCATGCTCAGCAGCGCGCCATTCTGCGAACAGTGCGAACGCTGGGCGGATGAGAAGGCGACCATATCTCCCCTGGAGCCGGTGGACGATCCCAAGGGCTTCACGGCCAGGCTGGAGCAGGGCGATTACGCACCGCTCATGGCATTGAAAAAATTGCCTGCGGAGATGGGTCCCTTCACGGAGTTGTCCCTGATGAAATGCCCGACCTGCCAGACGAGCAACTTTCTGACCGTGACCGCCGTGACCGTGACCAAGGACTCAAAAGGCAAGACCAACAGGAGCCATACCAAAGTTCTGGAGAACCTGGTCTTGAATACCGACGCCTACCATGCCATCAAAACAACGTTCCAGGGCTAACGGGGAATACTCACGAGCAAAATTCCGAGCTGATCAGAGATTTTAAAAATGAATTTTTCAAACAACAAAATCAGCGTAGTCATCTTAGCGCTCATCCTTGCCTTGCCAGGATGTACCTTCACTCAACTGTTGACCAGCCGGTTAGAGAAGCCAACCTTCACGTATACGGGGTCCGAACTGGTCGAAGCCTCGCAAAGCAGGGCGATCGTGAACTTTCTGTTCACCGCGCATAACCCGAATGAAGCTGGGTTGAAGAACATAACCTGCTCGTATGAGCTTTTTGTGGAAGGGGAAAAGTTTCTGACAGGAAATGACATTTCTTTGGCGCTTGATCCGAAAGGCGACTCGGAGATCAAGGTCCCCGTAACAATCGCTTATGCGGACCTCTTGCCCGTTCTGGGGTCCGTCTTACAACGGATTTTATCAGGCCAGAAAACAATACCCATAACGATCAAAGCCGTCTTTTCCGGCAAACCCGCGACCTTTAGCGAATCAGGAAAAGAAATACCGATATCCTTCGAGATAAGATTGACCAAGACCGCCGAGATTCCTTTGCCGCACTAGAGAAAAACTAAGCGCAGTGAAAAAAGGAGGGGCTGTCCCATGACTGAAGCCATGCCCGACGATACCTGCCCGAAATGCGGAGGCGAGCTACACCAAACAGACAAGAACACCTTCACCGGCGTAGTTTGGCGGGAATACACCTGCCGCTCCTGTGGGCATGTCGTGGATGTCAATGAAGGTGTAGCGCTCTGGCAGGTTCTCCATGATGCTGCGGAAAAAGAAAAGCAGAAGAAGAATGGCAAATGAGATGTCTCGGCCTAACCTCTCGCTAACACCCGATAGCCATACCTGATCGACTCTCGTAAAAAATCTTCCGTTCTCTTCTGTGCTCTTGAAAAAAGAAATCGAGAGCAGTATCATATAATAGTTTCGAGCAAGGTATTGGCAGGGAGCGGGACATGAAGGAAGAGCTGCGGGATGAAGAAAAAAAATTGAGGCTGTTGAGGTTCATCATCGACCTCAACCTGGCGGTCCTGATGCAGCAGGCGGACCTTACCCTGCGCGAGGCTTTCGAGATCATGAAGAACGCAAAGCAGGCCGCGTTGAACCTCTTCCCGGACAAGGAGCATGTCTACGAGCTCATCTACGCGCCGCGTTTCCGGAGGATCATCTCGGAGCGTTTTGTGATTGCCGGCGGGCTTTCGGAGAGGGCCTGACTCAGAACTGGTTGGTACAAAGCATGATCAACGTACAGGCATCGACGACCTCGATGCCTGCCTTTCTCAAACGGTCGTATGCATCGGGGTTCTCCGTGCCGGGATTGAAGATAACACGACGCGGTCCCGTCCGGACAACTTCGTCAAGGATGGAAGCCTGGCGCGAC
This sequence comes from Nitrospirota bacterium, assembly GCA_041476485.1. Taxonomy (GTDB): domain Bacteria; phylum Nitrospirota; class UBA9217; order UBA9217; family UBA9217; genus JBAZLV01. The sequence goes on along the minus strand of JBGOTO010000111.1, from coordinate 3,977 downwards.
GCCCTGAGATACAGGGTAACGGTATCGATCCGATCGGGTACTGCGGCCAGGGTCGGGTAGGCTTTCCTCCCGAGGATCTCCGTTCTTCCGGGCGCGACGGGGACCGGGTTGTGCCCTTTCTCGATGAGCAATCTCATGGCCTGGTTCGAATAGCGGTGCGGCTTGGGACTTGCCCCTATGACGGCGACATTTTCCGTATTTTCCTCTTTCTTAATATCCTGCATATTTTCATTATAGCTTTTATTGCAGGGTTACGCTTTATCGGCCCATTCCACGCTTTTGGAGAAAGCACAAAATGAAAACAGGCCAAAGGGCCTGCCACGTGAGTGATGCCGAACGTTATCAGATACCGCGTAGTACCCCTTGTTTCAAAAATAGATACTATCAAGAACCGCAGCGAGGGGAGAACCAGCGCTTATTTGGGATGCGAATGCTTTTCCTGGTATCTAAAATAAAGAGCAAACGCAGCGGCAACAAGTACCGCGAAAACTGCAATGGCGGCCACGATTTCCATGTTTACGGCTCCTTATCAAGCGGCGCTATATAATACGCGAGCGCCATCAGTAGAAATGAAGCGCCTGCGGCAACCGAAGTAGTCGCCAGGTTGACGTCTTTGGAAAAAAGACTTCCAATGGCGATGGTTGTGAGAAGGTATTTTGAAAGGTCGAAAAATACCTTTCCAACCTCTTTGCGCCTTTCTCGATTGTTTAACCTCATCGCTATTGGTCCATGAAAAAATCATAACATAATAAGCATTACCTGTCAAAGCCAAAGAAATGCGGTCTCAAGCGGTTTTGTCCTCCGAGGAGGACGGGAATTATTGGAGTGGTTCGTCGTCTGACTTCGCGGGCAGATGCTCTACCCGACCTACGCGGCCGAACCGTGTCCGAATAAGCTCAGGCCTCACTGTCCTGCCGGATTCCCTCCTCGTTTTTATGGCTTGACAGAATATGTTTAAATGCCTAAAATTGATTTACACAGTACGGTGCGAAGAACAGGAGGCAGATCACGATGGAAATTACCGAAGGCAAATTGAAGGAAATACTTACCGGACAACGAAACGACTTCCAGCACATAGTCGGCATCTTCAAAGAGGACCTCGAATCGAAGATCCAAGTCATTGGCGAGCAGTTCGGTTCCATGATGGAAGATATCCAGATAATAAAGTCTGACGTTCAGTTCCTCAAGGGCGCCCTGAAGAAAAAAGTCGATTATGATGAATTTGACGCTCTCGCTAAACGCGTATCGCTGCTTGAATCCAGGACCAAAAAGTAGCGGCGTTAAGAGGTAATCTGTTTTGCCGCTGATCGTATCCATCCTTCTCGCTGCCTGTCGCATCTTTACCCACGTCGCGTAGAAGCGCCTACTGGTTATTCGATTTTCCCCACGCCCAAAATGCTCCGCAGGATCATTGGACCAAGCGGACCTTGTTCTCGACAATGCTCGTGACCTCTGTTTTGGAAGGCTCCTCGCTCCCGCCTTCGTAGAAGAACTCCGTTTTCACGAGCGCCTCGGCATGCTCAACAGGCGGAAAGAGTTTCATGAATTTGATCCTGTTCTTTTCGTCATATTCATAGACGGTATAGCCGAGCACCGTTTCCCGGGCATTCACGACCACATTCCGCAGTTCCTGCACGGCGGCCGGCACGCTCGCCACCAGGCCGACCACAAAGCCCGCCGCTGTCAACACGACCGTAGCGGCCACTGCGCCGCCGATTTGTATGGTCCCGCTTCCCCGGCCGCTCCGCGCGTCAACCGTGACCGAACCCACGATATATCTCCCCGAGGACACTCCCGCTTCATAGCCTTTGCCGGTCCACTCATAGATGACCTCGAGCGGAGTTTTTTCGGATTTTTGCTGTTCCACGACGGCCAGCTCGTAGGAGCGCACCGGCCTGGTGTTCACGGTGTGCACAAGGGCAAAGCGGTCCCCCTTCCCGCCGGGACGCATGAGAAGTCTTTCGCGGAAAAGCGGGCGGCCGTGTTCGTCGTATTCGATCTTTTTCACCAGGAACGTGCCCTGCTGCCGCACGTCGGGATATTCTTTCACGGGCTGAACGCGGTCGGTCATGCAGCCGCTCAGGACCAAAAGGAAGCCACACGAAAGATTGCAAATTGCGGTAAATGTTTTTTTCATCGTAGTGTACTATTCAGGTCTGCTGCGGAGCGCGGGCGCAATCAAGCGCGCGGAGACCGATGCACGGACATCAAGCAAGGCGGGGCTTGTGGTCGACTTCGAAATCCCCTTCGTTATCCGGCGCGCCTTGCGAAAAGCGAAGTAGCTGACCTAAGTAATCACATCGTAGTATCACTTATTTCCGCACCAGCTCGATGATCGTCACTTCCGGCGGGGCGAGGAAACGGATGGGCGGGCCCCAGGTGCCGGTCCCGCGGCTCACATGGAGGAGGGAGCCGTTGCCCAGATCATAATCCCCTGCATTCAGCGGAAAGAAGATGCGCGTTACCAGGGTAAAGGGGAATATCTGGCCTTTGTGCACGTGGCCGGACAGCTGCAGGTCAAAGAGGCCGACGGACGGCCGGTCGATTCGCGGCTGGTGCTTCAAGAGCAGCGTAAATTTGTCCCGCGGGAGTTTCGCGAGCACGTCTTTCTCCAACACGGGCTTTTGCAGTTTCAACTGAACGCCGGTAGGGTCGTCGAACCCCGCGATAGAGATCGGCCCGGCGTTCACCGCTTCGTTTCGAAGGACCGTAAACCCCGCCTGTTCTGTGAAGACGAGCGCCTGCACAAGCCCCGCATAGTACTCGTGGTTTCCCGTGATGGCGTAGTTCCCATATTGTGCCTGTACGCCGCGCAGAAGCTCCGCGAGTCCGGTCAGGTGATTGATCTGCGCGTCCACAAGGTCTCCGCTGGAAATAAAGATATCGGGCTTGGCTGCCCTGACCACATCGAGCATTTTTTCAAGACGCTCGTTCCGGACGATCAGGCCGAGATGCACGTCGGACACCTGCGCGATGGTAAGCCGGTCGATATTCGCGGGCAGCTTCGTCGTCTCGATCCTGACCCGCTCCGTGCGGATGTCTTTGGCATCGAAATAGCCGTACACGCAGACGGCAAGAGAGAGACCGAGGCATGCAAAGAACGACGTTCGTGCAGGTATGAAAAAGGCGGAAACATCATGCCGAGTTGTCCATCCTGCCGCACGGGTGACAAGGCTGGTGAGGTCAAGCACCAGCGAGCCGCAGAAAAACAGAAACGCCGCTGCCATCCAGAAGTAGGCGATATAGGAAAGCATTATCGCCGAGCCTTCATACTCATGCTGTTCGAGCATCCGGATCAAAAAGATAGCGAAGACCATGAACAGCATGAAGGCGGCAATCGCGATGCCGGTCGTCGGGCCGAAGGCAAAGGCGCTCCGCGCACGCAGGAAGATATAGGCGTGCATGCCGCCGTATATCGTGAAAACCATGAGGACAAAGAGTCTCATCTGCCGAAGCACCTCCGAATCCTGGTTTTACATTTCGAGCAGTTTCCGTCCGCCTTCGCGGGCGATCTTCATCACCGCCGCGTAGGGAATGCCGGCCTGCTCGAAGTACGAAAGCTCCGCCTGGTAGATGGATTGATAATCAGGGTCTGGCAGCACGCAGTCCGTACCCACGGCGAGCGGCACGCCGAGCCCATATGCTTTTTCCATCATCTCAAGATGGCTGAGGATCAGCCCTGCGATGTACTGCTTCATTTCTTTCGAGACCGTATCCGGTTCCGCGGCCCGTGCGAGGGCCCGCGTGGTCGGCGTCCAGTACGTTCCGTGCTTCGCCATTGCGTCGAGCGCCCGCCCGGTCATGAAGAACCCGTGCTCGACGGAGCACGCGCCGGCTTCCGCGGCCGCGAGGATTGCCTCTTCCCCGTTTGCGTGCGCCATGACGCGGAGACTCGCAGCGGCCGCTTCTTTTACGATGAACAAGAGCTCGTCCCGGCTGAACCCTCCGGGCGTTATGGTGTCCGGTTTCTTGAGGCT
>JBGOTO010000110.1:0-8009 GCA_041476485.1 Nitrospirota bacterium | reverse complement strand
GTCGGCAAAACCCATGACCCCCAGCCCGATCTTCCGGTTGCCCTTTGCCATGCGGTCGATCTGGTCCAATGGATAGCGGCTTACGTCGATCACGTTGTCGAGAAAATGCACGCCGATCCGGACGGTTTGTTCAAGCTTGTCCCAGTCGAGCTCGTGTCCGTTGCCCTGTTTTTTCAGCATATGGCCGAGATTGATCGATCCGAGGTTGCACGGCTCGTACGGGAGCAGCGGCTGTTCACCGCAGGGGTTGGTGCTCTCCATGTCGCCAAGCTGCGGCGTAGGGTTGTCACGGTTGATCCGGTCGAGAAATAGTATCCCCGGATCGCCGGTCTTCCAGGCCATCTCCACGATCTTGTCGAAAACCTCCCGGGCCTTCAGCCTTCGGACCACCTTCCGGCTCGCGGGATTTACGAGCAACAGGGCACTGTCTTCTTCCACAGCCCGCATGAACTCTTCGGTGACCGCGACGGAGATGTTGAAATTCGAGAATTCCTTGTTGTCCGCTTTCGCCGAAATAAACTCCAGGATATCGGGGTGGTCCACGCGAAGGATTCCCATGTTCGCCCCGCGCCGCGTGCCGCCCTGCTTGATCACCTCCGTGGCCATGTTGAAAACGCGCATGAACGAGACCGGACCGCTCGCCGCGCCGCTCGTGGTGCGCACCCGGTCGTCTTTGGGCCGCAAACGGCTGAACGAGAACCCGGTCCCGCCGCCGCTCTGGTGAATGAGCGCCGTGTTCTTGACGCCGTCAAAGATGGATTCGAGCGAGTCTTCCACCGGCAGGACGAAGCAGGCGGCAAGCTGCTGGAGCGGCCGACCCGCGTTCATCAGGGTCGGCGAGTTCGGCAGGAAATCGAGGCCGGAAAGGACACGGTAAAATTCCTCTTCCGTCCTCCGGAGGTCCGTATGGTCATGGTACATCAAGTCGGCCTGGGCAACGTTGTTCGCCACGCGCCGGAACATTTCCTCCGGGGTCTCGCTCAGACTGCCCCACTCGTCCTTCTTGAGATACCGGCTGGCAAGCACGGTCAGGGAGTTGGAAGTTAGGAGTATGCCGGAGGGTTTGACAACCATCTTTCCACCTCTCGTTGTCTTACCTATATTTTACCATTTTTGAGGGAATCAAGATCGGCGACATCCTATCAATATTTGCTCTTGATTTTATCATTATTTGGTGATAGCATTAACCTGAATAAAGGAGATAGCCATGCCGATTATTAAGCCCATATCGAGTCTTCGGAACAAAACACGTGAGATTGCCACCCTCTGCCATGACCAAAATGAGCCGGTCTATCTGACCACCAACGGAGAGGGCGATCTGGTGGTTATGAGCATTGAACACTATGAAAAGCTAAATGCAAAGATAGCCCTGTTCGAGAAGCTTGCCGTTGCCCAGTCGCAGTCCGCATCAGGAAGAAAAAGCATTACCCATACACAAATGATGCAAAAACTTCGACAACGCGCCCATGCCGGATAAACACGTTATACGGTATCTTCCGATTGCTGTTGACGATCTCCTCTCCATCTATGACTGGATCGCCGAAGACAGCCCTGCACGAGCAATTTCCTTTACGGAAAAACTGGACAAGCGTATCAGCGGCCTTACGACACACCCGCACCTCGGCCGTATTCCAAAACATGAAAAGCTCCAGGCCTTCGGTTACCGGGTGCTCGTCATCGAATCCCACCTCGTTTTCTACGTTGTACGTGGACAAATTATTGAAATACACCGTGTTATTCATGGCTCACGCCATCTCGATGACATTGTGTAGCAACAGCTGCATGCAGCGCCTCTATCAGCCTGCCCCGCTCGTCCTTCTTGAGAACCAGGGATCCAGCCTTTCTTGGCGCACTTTGCGGACTCCCTAAGTGGCCGGTTCATTTTTTAGGCCATTGCGAGAAAACTGATTTTTGTTTATAAAGTTCCTTAAAAGTAGGCGATCATCAGGCCGAGGAACGCGAGGCTCTTCGCCACTTCGATCCAGCCCGTGGTCTGGAGTTTCAGTTTGTACGGGGTTGCGGCGACGATGAGGTTGTCCGCGAGGGGCAGAAGAATGAGCAGGGAAATATGGAACCGCCGGTATGCGTAAGCCGCAAGGAGCACAAAAAGTGCGGTTAAGATTCGGTCTGCGGTCTTTTTCAAGAGCAGCGACTTCACTTTGAACACCCCGGCCATAAAATAGAAGGCCACCGCCACAAGCAGCCGGATGTCCACGCCGCCGGTGAGCAGGAATTTTGCAATCACCGCGGCCAGGCTGATAAGGACGAACCCCAGCAGTTCGGTGGCAAGGGAATGCTCTCCAACGAGCTTGTTCATCAGGAGATAGGCAACGGGGAAAATAAGGAGCGGGAGCAGGGTTACGATGTCACTGCCGAAAATCGCAAGAAAGATCATGACGGCAAGAACAATCTCACCCAGGAAGATGAAAAGAGCTTTTTTGTCATCCGTCCTGCGGCTCCACTTCGCAAATGCCGGTTTGACATTGATCAACAGGCCGAGGGCAAGGAAAAGCGGGATTGCCTGCCAGGAAAAAGCCCGGCTTACTCCCAATCCGATGAGGTAGGAGATGATTAGTACGCTCCATGCGCCGTATTCTTTCAGGAAGTAGCTCTTCAGTTCGTTTTTCATAGTAATAGTATATCATTAATTAATCGGGCGCATTATGAGGAAAATCATATTGCCTGAAAAATTATTCATGGTAGAGCGCAGGAAGAAGATGCAGGGCGTCGTCTTCGGCGCACCTAAGGGGTGGCCTTCTTATAATCATCAAAGCTCATTTGTTCACTGTAATGACGTAGACCTTTTTTACCTTTAACGGCCTTACAATGATATTGCTTTTTCTATCTGTTCAAGAATAAATGCCGCAATCAGGTTTCTGTCCTCACGGCTGATTTTTGTGAACTTCATTCCCATACCGGGCTCTTTGAACGGTCCGTCGTCGAAGGTCGTCGTATACAGCACGACCGCTTCGAGTTTTATCAGTTTACCCTTGATCTCGAGGCCCACCGGTATGCGCGTGTTCGCCGGCCTGGGATCAAGGGTCCGCAGGAACATCCCGTGCTCCGAAAGGACCGTTACGTCCCCCACGCTCCCACTTTGTCCGTCCTCGAGTCTGACCACCAGATGCGTCTTGATCCGTATATTGCGTCTCGGTCCTTTCTCTATGACCGTCTGGACGATCCGGTAGAACTCCGGGACATCGAGCGGTTTTTTGAGAACGGCGGCGATTTCCCCGATTCGACGCCGCTTTTCAAGCGCCGCATCGGGTGTTGACGTAAGGAGGATGATCGGAACGTCCAAAAAACGCGGGTCCTGGCTGATCCGGGAAACGAGGTGTGTCTCGTCCAGGGCGCGGTCTGCGACGACGGCGGACGGCGGCGCCACGGTCATGAAGTCGACCGCTTCGTTCACCGAGCCGGCGGTAAAGATGTTGCAGCCGAACCGCTGAAGCAGCATGCACGTGGTAAAACGGTCGTTCACATCAGGGTCCAAAACGAGTACATACCGTTTGTTCTTCTCCGCAACGCCGACGTCATCCATTTTACGGCTCTCCCTGGGGTTTTTATCTATTCGTGATGCAACAGAAGCATTCGTGATAAATATATCATAAAAGCGGCGTTATCCATAGCGCTTTCAACATAGCGGACACGGGAGAACAGAAAAGGCCGGGCATATGCCCGGCCTGCTGAAAAATTCTGATATTTATTATATTCCCTTTGCGCGTTACATGATCCCGGCAATGGACGCGCGCGCGAAGTTCAGGAGGTCGGTCGGGTACACGCCGATGACGACGACGGCAATGGCCGAAAACGCGAGCGCAATCGCGAGGGACGGCGACGTGGAGAGTTCGAAACTGCCTTTCGGCTCGCTCATGTACATAACCATGATGACCCGGAGGTAGAAGTAGGCGCTGATGGCCGAAAACAGCACGCCCGCGATCGCAAGCCAGAGGAGGCCCGCCTGGAGCGCGGCCTTGAAGATGTAGAACTTGCCGACGAAACCGGCCATGGGCGGGATGCCCGTGAGTGAGAACATGAAGATGAGCATCAGGAACGCCGCCGTCTTGTTCGTCTTGCCGAGGCCCGCGTAATCGGTTATTTCCTCGCCCCGCTCGCCGGCCTTCCGGAGCATGATGACGATGCCGAACGCGCCCATGTTCATCACCGCATAGATGCAGACGTAGAGCATCACGCTCGCCGCGCCTTCGGGGCCGCCTGCGGCCAGGCCGACCAGGGCATAGCCCGCATGGGCGATGGACGAGTACGCGAGCATGCGTTTGATGTTCGTCTGGGACAGGGCCATGATATTGCCGACCGCCATGGTCAGGAGCGCAAGCCCGGAGATGATCGCCGTGGAGTGCGCATGAAGGGGTTCGAGAGCGTACAGGAAGACCCGGAGCAAAACGGCGAAGCCCGCCACCTTGGGCCCCGCGGACATGAACGCCGTCACGGACGTGGGCGCGCCCTCATACACGTCCGGCACCCACATGTGGAACGGGACCGCCGCGACCTTGAACCCGAAGCTCACGACGAGCATGATCATCGCCAGGAAAATAACGGGGTTCGTCTTGTCGGCCGCCCGCAGGAAGGTCATGATGCCCGCGAGGCTGGTCGTGCCCGAAAGCCCGTACAAGAGTGACATGCCGTAGATCATGATGCCCGACGAGAACGCGCCGAGGATCAGGTACTTGATCGCGGCCTCGTTGGAACGATTGTCCCCCCGCATGAAGCACGCGAGGATGTAGATGGAAAGCGCCATCAGCTCCAGGCCGAGGTACAGCGTAATGAGGTCTCCGGCCGAGGCCATGAGCATCATGCCGGTCGTGGCGAAGAGCATCAGCGCGTAATACTCGCCCCGTTGGATCTTTTCGACCTTCAGGTAGTTGATGGACAGAAGGATGCCGAGTCCGCAGGCGAGGTAGAAAACGAACTTGAAGAACGACGAAAAGGGATCGAGCAGGAAGGTGCCGGAAAAGAAGGCCCCGCTTGCGCCCGTTAACTTATAAGTGGCGACGGCCGCGAGCGCGATCCCCGCCAAACTGAACCAGCCGAGCGCGGCTTTGCGGTCCTTCTGGATAAAGAGATCGAACAGGAGCACCAGGAGCGCCACGGTGATCACCACCGTCTCCGGCAGGATCGGCGTCAAGTATCGTGCAAATTGTTCGTACATGCTGGGCATCGGGTTCTCCTTGCGTTAATTTCCTATGAGCGTCGTGAGCAGCTGCGCCGCGGCCGGAGCAGCCTGGGCCTTGGCATGCATCTGCTGGATGAGGTTCGAGACCGAAACGTGCATCACGTTGAACGCGGCGTTCGGGTACAGACCGAGAAAGAACACGAGCACCACGAGCGGGAGCGCCGCCGCGACTTCGCGCAGGTTCATGTCAATGAGGTGCTCGTTGTGCGGGTTCGTGATCTTGCCGAAGGCCACCCGCTGGTAGAGCCAGAGCATATACCCCGCGCCGAGGATGATCCCGAGCGATGCGATCACGGCATAGGGCTTGTAATGCAGGAACGCGCCCAAAAGGATCGTGAACTCGCCGATGAACCCGTTCGTGCCGGGAAGGCCGATGGACGACAGGGTGATGATCAGGAGGAACGTGGCATAGACCGGCACCCGCGCAGCGATCCCGCCGTAGTCAGCGATCAGCCTCGTGTGGGTCCGTTCGTAGATGACGCCCACCGCGAGGAACAACGCGCCGGTCGAGACGCCGTGGTTCAGCATTTGGATAATTCCGCCCTCAAGCCCCTGGCTGTTCAAGGCGAAGATGCCGAGGGTGACGAAGCCCATGTGGCTCACGCTCGAATAGGCGATCAGTTTCTTGAAATCCGACTGGGCGAAGGCCATGTACGCGCCGTAGATGATGGCGATGACCGACAAAGTCATGATTGCGGGCGTCCAGGCGAGCGTCGCGTCCGGGAAGAACGGCAACGAAAACCGGAGGAACCCGTAGGCCCCCATCTTGATCAGAATGCCGGCGAGGATGATGCTGCCCGCGGTCGGCGCTTCCACGTGGGCGTCCGGGAGCCAGGTATGCACCGGGAACATCGGCACCTTGACCGCGAAGGCGGTGAAGAAGGCGGCGAAGGCCCACATCTGGAACGTGGTGGAGAATTTGTGGTTCATGATCGCGAGCACGTCGAAGGTATGGCCCGCGTTGATATACACGGCGATGATCGCGAGGAGCATCAGCACGCTCCCGACGAGGGTATACAGGAAGAACTTGATCGCCGCATACAGCCGGTTCGGCCCGCCCCATACGCCGATCAGGAGGTACATCGGGATAAGCATGGCCTCCCAGAAAATGTAGAAGAGGAAGAGGTCCATCGCAACGAACACGCCGACCATGGCCGCTTCGAGAACCAGCATGGCGACCATAAACTCCCGCACCCGGTCCTGGATGGCCGTCCAGGACACCATGATGGAAATGGTCGTCAACAGCGCGGTCAGCGCCACGAACAGGACGCTGATCCCGTCCACGCCGAGCTTGTAGTTGATGTCCCATGCCGCGATCCAGGGCATGCTTTCGCCGAACTGCATCGCCGCGGTCGTCGTGTCGAAGTTCATCAGGAGCGGCAGACAGAGGCCGAGTTCCACGATCGAGAAGGCGAGCGCTATCCTGCGCGCGGCAACGGCGTTCCGGACCAGCAGCAGGATGGCCCCTCCGGCCACGGGCAGGAATATCAGCAGGCTGAGAAGATGCTTCAGCATAAAATCGGTCATGGGTATGACTCCTTCGGAGAAATCTCGAAAATCAAATTAGAGAACACACTTTGGCGCTTGACTTAATTTATCAATATATAGTACAGCCCCGCGAGCACCACGAAACCGAGGCCCATGGTGAAAGCGTATTGCTGCACGTAGCCGGTCTGGAGCTTCTTGCCCCGTTCGCTGGTGTTGCCGATGGCGCCCGCCAGGCCGTTGATGAAGCCGTCTATGAGCTTCACGTCTCCCACGCTGTGGAGCACCTTCGCAAGCTTGTGGACCAGTCCGTCCACGAAGATGTAGTTGTATATCTCGTCAACTTTATATTTATTGAGAAGCAGATTGTACGTACCCTTGAATGTGCCCGCGATCTTGTCGGGCCAGGCCGTGTTCTTCACATACAGCGAATAGGCGAGCCTGATGCCTCCGAGCGCGACGATGACCGAGAACGCCATCAGCCCGAGTTCAAGCCAATGGCTCTCCCCCTCCGCCGCCGCGTGCTCCGCATGGGGGAAGAGCGGGGCGAGAAACTCGCCGAACAGGTTCCCATGGGAAATGACCGGCATGCCGAGCCAGCCGATGGTGAGGGCGAAGAACGCCAGGATCATGAGCGGAATGGTCATGACCTTCGGCGATTCATGCACGTGGTGCTCGACGTCGTGGTCCATTCTCGATTTACCGTAAAAGGTGAGGTAGATCAGCCGGAACGAATAGAACGCCGTCATGAACGCGCCGACGACGCCGAGGATCCAGAGCACCCTGCCGATTGTCGAAGCATTATACGCGCTCCACAGGATCTCGTCCTTGCTGAAGAAGCCCGCAAAAGGGAAAATGCCCGCCAGCGCCAGAGAACCGATGATAAAAACAATGTAGGTGATCTTGATCTTGGGCTTGAGCGCGCCCATCTTGCGCATGTCCTGCTCTCCGGACAGTGCGTGGATCACGCTGCCCGAGGCGAGGAAGAGAAGCCCCTTGAAGAACGCGTGCGTCGTCAGGTGGAAGATGCCCGCCGAGAACGCCCCGACCCCGAGCCCCAGGAACATGTACCCGAGCTGGCTCATCGTGGAATAGGCGATCACGCGCTTGATGTCGTTCTGCACCAGGCCGATGGTCGCGGCGAATACAGCCGTAAGGCCCCCGACGATCGCGACGGTGTTCATCGCGGTCTCGGAGAGCGAGAAGATCGGCGCGCAGCGCGCCACCATGAAAACCCCGGCGGTGACCATCGTCGCCGCATGGATCAGGGCGCTGACCGGGGTCGGGCCCTCCATGGCGTCCGGCAGCCAGACGTAGAGCGGAAGCTGGG
>JBGOTO010000109.1:0-8126 GCA_041476485.1 Nitrospirota bacterium | reverse complement strand
GATCGAGGCGCTGGGATACCAGGGGAGCGGCGCGGAAAAATATAAAGCGCCGGAAACGTACGACGCCGGCAGCTATACCGTCCAGGTTGGTTCATTCAAAGAGCGTACAAATGCAGACCGTTTGTCTGAACAGATGAAAAAACTCTCCGGGTTCTCCGACGTCCGTCTTACCGACGTGAACAAAGAAGTTTTCTACCGCGTGTACGCCGGGAAGTACGGCTCGCTTGAGGCGGCAGAGGCGGCGGAGAAAAAATTAGCGGAGCAAGGATATCCCGGCAGCTTCGTCGTGTCGCTGGATTAAGCATGCGCTCGTTGCATGCTTAATCAATTAGATCTCTTCCCCTTCGCCAGGATTTGCTTGCGATCCCTCTTCATCTTTGTTCAATATAAGGTCAACCATGGTTTTCCGTGGCTGGCAGAATAACTTCTTGACTCGCCTGCGAAATTCTTCCGGCGTCACATGCTCTTTATGCGTTCCGATAACGATTTTGATATGCGGAAATGCCTGTTGAAGCGCTGCCTTATATTTTTCCTTGAAAGGGCAAAGTGCCTTGATGCAGTAACCGAAGTGTATGACATCGACCCCGAACTCCGTCAATGCGCGGATTCGTTGAAGTAATTTATCCGGGCCGGTGAGGGTCGGACAGCCCGGACAGTTAATGATGCCGGTCAGGGTAAGCTTTTCTTCTTGAGGATAATCCGCAAAAGTGCCTTTTCGTTTTCGGAAATCGGATAAACAACTGACGGAAGAGCAGCCGAGGTCTTGTGTCGCATTGGAACAGATGAGAATGCCGATTTTTGCCATATGTCTTTCCTCCTCGTGGTATTTCAGAAGGCGAACGCGCGGGTGTAGGGCGCGTTTCTCAGCGTCCCACCCGACCCATGTTAAGAGAATTACAGTTCATCACCAGACAGAGGTTTCCGGCTTGGAACCTTTGCCAATATTTTTTTGAAGTCTTCACGTTTTGCTTTCTTTGCGCGCCCCTCTAAATAATCTTCCGTCATCAATGCGGATATTTTTTCAGCAACTGCAGATGAAATTAGCTGGTTTATGGACACCCCTTCTTTCTTTGCAATTTCCCTGATATGCCGATGAATAGATCCCGGCAAACGTAGACTTAAGGTACTCATAATTTCTCCTCCAATAGTTCTTTTGGCTTTATCGGCCTAACTCCGAATTTTTCCGCACCCTTGAAATCCGCAGTATTGTAAGTCACCACATATCTTGCTCCCGAGGCAACTGCTAATTCCAATATAAGGTCGTCTTTGGGGTCTGGGAGACGCGGGCGCCATAGATAATATATCTTTTGGTGGTCGCTCAGCAAACACAGATTGTCTAATAATTTTTCAATACTCTGACTCGATAGATTCAAGATCTCCTGATTTCTCTTTAAAATATCTTCATACTCGAAGAGCAGCGCTGTGGACAATACAATTCGCAGCTTGCCTTCATCTATGGCTCGCAAAACCTTGAAAGAAGCGCCTTTAGATGAATAGAGTCCCGCATACAACACGTTTGTGTCCAGGATGATCCGCAGTTTTTTATCAGGCATGATAGTGATACTATATACGGTATCACTATTATTGTCAAGGGGTATCGTGTGAGGTGGCAGTTAATTCGGGAAGGAATGAGGTCGGCTTCATTTAAATTTTGCACGCGCCTCTCTTATGACCAGCGCCGCAGGTTTTGACTTTACCGTGCCTTCTTTATGCTCTTTGTATCGACGCTCAGCTTCCTCAACCCATAAACGCTCAACTTCCGGCTCTTCATCGGCGTCTAAACTACCGATAAGATGTTCCGCAAGAAGAGCCCGTTCATGAGGATCGAGTTGAAGCGCTTTTTCGTTTCCGGAAATCGGATAAACAACTGACGGACGAGCAGCCGCATTTTCGCGGCGTAAAGAGCCGGGAGAACGGCTCGGCTGAGCCGCGCGTCTCGTGCGCGTCGGTCTCGACCCGATGGTTAAAACATATTCGAAGCGATCAGGATCAAAACAGGTGGACCCAAATTTCTTGCAGACATCACGTTCACTTGGCAACCGGATCAAATACTCCGTGTCCTGTAGGACGCCACTGATTGACGAGCTTATTTAGCTTAGCTTTCTGTGATTCATTGAGACTCTTGAGATACCGGTTCAAATCCGTTTGGGCCGGCACGTAGCCTTTGCGGGCTGACAGTGAAATCCATTTAAGCGCGTCCACCAAGTACTCCGGCTTTTCCGTGAGGAGCAGGAGTCCAAGATGATATTGGCCGTACTGGTCGCCTTGGTAAGCAGACTTGAAGAACCACCTTTTTGCAGCAGCCGTATCTCTGTCTCGAAATTCGCCGTTCTGCCATGCAAGGCCGATGCGGTTCTGAGCTGATGGATCTCCCCCCTCTGCCGCTATCTCATACAAACTAAGCGCTGCCTTAACGTCGGGAGATTGGCCCAATCCGTGCTCGATCATCTTCGCCAGGTTATTCGCTGCACCCGCTTCTCCGTTCTTGATTGATTGCGCGAAGAATTTTTTTGCAGTGGCATAGTTTTTCTCCACGCCGCGCCCTTCCAGGTAAAGATAGCCCAGGGTATTCTGTGCGCCGGCGTTGTCTTGGACTGCTGCCTTTTTCAACCACTCAACAGCCTGCCCGTCATCCCGGGGCACGCCGCGTCCGTACAAATATGCCAGCCCTAGGTTTGACTGGGCCTTTGGACTTCCAGCTTCCGCAGCCTTTCGTGTCCAATAGACTGCCTTCGCCTGGTCTTGTGCCACGCCCAATCCTGCAGAATACATCGTCCCGAGATTCATTTGCGCTCGCGCATTTCCAGATTCGGCAAGCGGGATCAATATGCGGACAGCCGCTTCGAAATCGCCACGCTCGGCCATCCAGCCTGCATCTTCGATAGTTAGGGACGGTTGAGCTGATCCCGTGCTGGTCTGCGCTGATTCAATGCTTTCTCGAAACACGCCGTCCTTCAACTCGAATATTTTTTTATATTTTTTTATTTCCCGGGTTTTACAGTCCTGCTCGGTTACCGGAAATACCAAATGGACTTTATCGGTTCCTTCCTCGGCAATCTCGGGATCTTCTATTGAGTAGGCCTTCTTTAATGCGCGTCCGCACAGCCCGTTGTCGGGGTCTTCGTTCCACGACAGTATGTAGTAATGCGTGTATGGCTTGCCGTCTTGTTTGACCGGGATCAGGTTGAGAATGATTTTACCTATATCCCAAACACCGTGGTGCAGATATGATTTGCTTAGCAGCACAAATCTTTTCTTATTCGGGCCGATGAACTCTCTGTCTACCGAGACATTGCCTTCGCTCAACTCTAGAACGTTTGTCTTCGCGTCGTAATAGTAGAGGCCAGGCACTATTCGGTTGTTGGTAGGTACAGTCATCAGAAACTGAAAGTTATTAAGGCGAAAGCATTGGTCAGGCGGTTCAATATCAGGTTTTGACCGAAGATACTGCTGAAGGGACCTGAATTCTGGCTTGTCCAATACTTCTTTGCAATCTTGAAAAAAATCATCTGCGATAGCGTTAGGGCATACCGTGACTAATGCTATCAAGATGAAGAGCAAGAATCTAAGGATTCTTTCAGGGCAAATTGTCTTCGATTGCATCCATAACTCCTTTTATATGTTAACTACGTATTGAGCAGAAAAAAAACTATCTAAGCATCCTTTTTGGGATGTTATGCAGTTAGCAAGTCCTGTTCCAAATTATCTGATTTGCTGTAATCTCCCATCTTCTTAGCAACATCTTTACAAATACTCCTCCGGCATTTCCCGGACCTCGTCTTCCGGCGGCGGAGAGAGGAGCCGGGCAAGCTTTTTGTCTCTGCCGATCCGTTTCGCAAGCTCGAAAGTCTTCGTCTTCTCCTCCTCGGTCATGAGCTCCATGAGGGTCACGACATCGTGGGCGTCCTTGTATCCGGACGCCCGTAGTTTCATCGCGGCGAGGTAGGGCTTTGTCAGTACGGGAAAAGGGACGTCCTCGATCGTAATGGCCGAGTTGATGCCATCCAATTCCCATTTGTATTGGGCGATCAGGAAATCGATTCTGACGTATTCCCCTTCGGTATCGTCGATGAATATGACATCGTGTCTGAAGGGATCGTCGTGAAATTTGCTTCCTTCGATGAGTCGCGCGAGGAACCGTTTGGGAAGATGGTTTTTCAGAAGGTTGAAGAACGAAGCAGTGTTCGATTCGAAAATGACATCGGAGTAAACGCAAAGATCAACGTCAATGGTCGTTCGCTCCACGCCGTGCAAGATCGCGGCATAGCCTCCGGCAAGAGCGATGTTGATCTTAACGGGCAGTGCGTTCGTAATGTCTCGGATTATCTCTAAGGTATCGTCTATAGATTTCATATTCAGAGACCTTTTCGCCCCGGGCTTTGATCGAGACGATCTCCAAAAAGAAGTTATGCATGGTCCTTATTCTCTCTATCGGCTTAAGCTTGAGGAATGATTCACGCTCTTCCTGTTTTCGCATGTCCATGATCGACTTCATATAAACAGCCTATCAAATGCGGGACAAATTTACAAGGCAATTTTGCGCTTTCATGCGTTTCAGGAAGGAGTTTCGTTACGGCGCGGATAAAGAAAAAGCCGGATTTGACAGTCAAATCCGGCCGTGGCGATGAGCTTAGTCCAGCGGCATGGGGTTGCAGAGGCTTTTCTTCGAGTCGGCGACCCTGCCGCAGTTGAAGCAGATGAACTTCGGATTTTTCGTGAGCTTCTTGATCTCTTCGAACAGTTCCTTGCTGGCGAGCATGCACAGGTGGCAGGGATGGTCTTCGGTACAAATGTTTTTCTTCATGTTGTTCTCCTTATGTTTTTTCGCACCACTCACGGGCGTTCTGGAACATTTTTAGCCACGGCGAGGCGGCAAGCGATTTTTTGAGGTCTTCGGGCAGCCAGGCCCACTGCCAGGTGAGCACGGTGCGTTCGGGGTGCGGCATCATGGCGAAGTGGCGTCCGTCTGGCGAGCAGAGCCCGGCGATGCCAGCGGGCGAGCCGTTGGGATTGAAGGGATAGGCCTCGGTGATCTTCGAGTCGTCATTCACGTAGCGGACAGGCGCAAGGCCGAACTCGGATTCATCGAAGATCTTCTTGTCCGGGAAGTAGGCCAGGCCTTCGCCGTGGGCCACCCAGATGCCGAGCACGCTGTTCTCCATGCCCTTGAGCATGATGGACGGGCTTTTTAGAATTTTCACGGTCGCAAAGCGCGACTCGAACCGGCCTGACTTATTATGGATGAAGCGCGGCTGGAGCTCGTCGGCGATCCCTCTCCAGGGGACCCATCCTAATAATGCCATGAGCTGGCAGCCGTTGCACACGCCGAGACTGAAGGTGTCCGGGCGGTGGTAGAATCTCTCGAACTGGGCCCAGACCGTCTTGTTGAACCGGATGGACGCTGCCCAGCCTTTCGCCGAATCGAGCACATCGGCGTAGCTGAAGCCGCCGACGAAGACCACGCCGCGGAATTGGTCGAGAGTGATCCGGCCATGGAGAAGGTCGGTCATGGCAACGTCCCACGGCTCGAACCCGGCGAGGTGGAAGGCCGAGATCATCTCGCGGTCGCCGTTGCTCCCCTCTTCGCGGATGACCGCGACTTTGGGTTTGTCCGTACGATTCAGGACTGCCGCGCCGCTCGGTTTCGGTGTGAAGGGAATTACGAAGGACGGCCCTTTGCGGTCGTAGATGTTCTTCCGCTCCTCGCGGATGTTCTCCGGGTTTCTCTGCATCAGGTCGAGCTGGTGGCTTGTCTCTTCCCAGATGTCCCTGAGAACGCGCATGTCTTCGTCAAGAACAGTGCGGAGTGCGGAGTGTGGAGTGCGGATTGAAAAAACAACCCGCTTATCTGTCGTAGTTTTGCCGATGACTTGATAGGGCACTTTGGCTTTGTTGAGAACGGAGAATATCTTTGCTTCTTCGGATGGAAGATATTCGATCACGAGCCCGAGCTCTTCGGAGAAAAGGACGGCAAGAGCGTCGTCGTTTTTTTGTCCGAGGTCGATGGCGAGTCCGCAGTTTCCCGCGAAGGCCATTTCAAGGAGCGTGGTTGCCAGCCCGCCGTCCGAGCGGTCGTGGCCCGCAAGCGCCAGCCTGTTCGACACAAGCTTCTGAACGGCGTTAAATGCCCGGACCATCAGGTCAGGATCATCGAGATCGGGTGATGTGTCCCCGACCTGGCCGAAGACCTGCGCGAGCGCTGACCCGCCGAGACGGTTTCTGTTGCCGCCGAGGTCGATGAAAAGAATTTTGCTTTTGCCCGGGGCCTTGAGGTCCGGGGTAACGGTCTTGGTGATGTCCGGGCAGGTGACGTAGGCGGAGATCACGAGTGTGCCGGGCGACTTCACCGTCTCGCTCGCGCCGTCGGGGTTCGTGACTTTAGCGGCCATGGACAAGCTGTCTTTGCCGCCGTCCACGGCCATGCCGAACTTGATCATCACGTCGCGCATGGCGACCGCCGCGTCATACAGCCTTGCCCCTTCGCCCGGGAGCTTCGGCGCCCACATCCAGTTGGCGGAGCAGCGGACATCGCCGAGCCCGCTCACTTCCGCCCAGACGAGGTTCGTGAGCGCTTCGCCCACGCTCATCCTGGCCATGGCCGCGGGATCGATCAATTCTTTGATCGGCTGTTCGCCGACGGAGAGTGCCGAGCCGGTCAGGCCGAAATGGGACTGGGCGATCACGGCCGCGTCGGACACGGTGAGCTGGAGCGGACCCGCGCACTGCTGTCGCGCGATCAGTCCCGTTACCGAGCGGTCCGCCTTGTTCGTGAGGAACCGTTTGGAACCCACGGAGAGGAGCCGCAGTACGCGGTCGAGGGCAGCGCGCACGGTGAGGTTTTTCGGAAGATCGAGCGGTTTGAGCGCCCGTTCCTTCCGGTCGAGCTTGAAAACCTTCTGCGGCATGTCGCCGAGCACTTTTGCGAGTTCTAGGTTGACCGGCGTTGATTCGTCGATCTCGTCATGAAGCACGATGTAGCCGTCCCCGGTCACGGTGCCGATGAACGCCACGGGGACCTTTTCGCGCTTGCAGAGGTCCTCGAAAATCCGCGCGTGTTCGGGTTTTAGAAGGAGCGCGTTCTGTTCTTGATACTCGGCGCCCCAGATCTCGAGCACGGAAAGGGTCTCGTCGCCCACTTGGATCTTTCGGATCTCGATCTTTGCTCCCGCGGGGTGGACGATCTCCTTCACGACGTTGCAGTTTCCGCCCGCGCCCTGGTCGTGGATGCTCTGGATCGGGTTGTTCTCTCCAAGCTCCACGCAGGCCCTGATCACGCGGTTCAGCTTCTGCTCCATCTCCGCGTCGCCGCGCTGCACGGCGTTGAAGTCGAGTTCAGCGATGTTCTCTCCCTGGATCATGGACGAGGCCGCGCCTCCGCCCATGCCGATGCGGTAGGCCGGGCCGCCGATCTTTACCACGAGCATGCCTTTTTCCGGGTCGGACTTCTTCGCGTGGCGCGCGTCCATCTGGCCGATGCCGCCGGAAAACATGATCGGCTTGATCCATTCCCGGCGTTCGCCGCCCGGCAGCCGGAGGCCGAAGGAGCGGGTGAACCCCTGGATCACGGGTTCGCCGAACTTGTTTGCGTAATCGGACGCGCCGTTGCTCGCCTCGACCTCGATCCGGAGCGGCGGGGCGAGGTTATTAGGATATGAATATAGCGGATCTTCCCACGGCAGGGGATAGCCGGGAATGCGGAGGTTGCCCACGCAGTAGGCCGCGGTGCCGGCGACGACGAGCCCGCCGGTGCCGGTGGCTTGCACGTCGCGGATGCGACCGCCCGTGCCGGTCTCCGCGCCGGGGAACGGCGCCACGCCGGAGGGGAAGTTGTGGGTCTCGGCCGTGAAGATGATGTGATACGTGCGCTTCGTTTCCCGGAAGGCCGACGGCGCTTCCTGATTTTCCGGGACGATCGTAATGATTTCGTATCCCCTGATGGCGCTCGAGTTGTCGCTGAAGGCAATGACGCTGTTGTTCCTGTTCGCCTCGTAGGTGGACTTTACGAGCTTCATCAGCGTCTCGGGAACTTCCTTGCCGTCGACGATAAGCTTGCCGCGGAAGAACCAGTGGCGCGAATGCTCGCTGTTCGACTGCGAAAGGTCGAAGCACTCGACGTTCGTGGGATT
>JBGOTO010000108.1:0-8348 GCA_041476485.1 Nitrospirota bacterium | reverse complement strand
TGATCTTGGCCGAAAGGTCGTCCAGATAATTGATGATGATCGCTTCCCGGATTTTCGGCCTCTTGGGAGAACCATATTCATATTCGCCGTGGTGCGAGAGCATGATATGTTTGAGCAGCATGGTCAGTTCCTCGGGAAAACCCGGGATCGTTTTGATCTTTTCAGCAACCATCTCGTACCCGAGGGAGATGTGGCCCAAGAGCCGCCCTTCGGTCGTATAGACGATCGCTTTCCTGACGGCAAGCTCTTTTACCTTGCCGATGTCGTGCAGAAACGCGCCTGCGGTCAAAAGGTCGACGTCGACCGTGGGAAAGTGCTTTGCCACGTCACGGGCGAGCGCAACAAGCTCGTTAATGTGTTCGAGCAGGCCGCCGATGTAATTGTGATGCAGCGTCTTGGCGGCAGGCGTGCGTTTGAACGACTCCATGAAGGCCGGGTCGTCCAGAAAAGCGTCCAGGAGTTGACGGAGATAGGGATTGGACAAGGACGAAGCAGCGGCCTTCAGCTCGGCCGTCATCTCGTCCGTGTTCCGGGGTGAAGCTTCGAGAAAGTTGGCGATGTCCACCCTGGTATCGTCGACTTTTTCGAGCGTCTTCATCTTGATCTGCATCGTCCCCTGGTAGTTCGACGCCATCCCTTTGATGCGCACGAAATCTTCGCGCTCGAACTTCCCCGCCGTCTCGTCGGCGTTGTCCCACAGCCTGCCATCGATCTCGCCGGTCTTGTCCGCGAGCTTGAGGGATAGATACGTCACGCCGTTCTTCGCTGTCGATATCTGCTTCGACGTGACGAGGTAAATCTCGTCTACAAAATCGCCTTCTTTCAGTGCTGCTATGGTCTGCATCGCGCTCCTCTCGTGTAACTGAGGTGATATTAAACTATCCTTTTGGTGTTGTCAAACGGAAAGGAGCGGCGCGAAAACGACGAGAGGCATTTTGACGAAGCGTCAGGATCGACGTGCCCGCTTCGCGGTCACACGGCTGAGCCTGAGTGTTAGGCCATTGCAGCAAACATAACTTTCTCGATAGGTAAAACAGGAAAACAAGGCGGACAGGAACAGCAAAATCACTTCTTCCGCAAGAACACGCGATATTCTTCGTTCTCTTTCACGAAACCGAGATACTCGTGTCCCGTCCTCTTGCACCACGCAGGCATGTCCTTTTCAATACCGTCATCGTCGGAACGGACTTCGAGCACCTGCCCCGGCTGCATTTCCTTGATCTTGTTCGAGGTCTTCAAAATCGGCATGGGACAGGCGAGACCGACACAGTCGAGTATTTCGTCTGGTTTGATATCTTTAGTATCCATGATCAAGTTCCTTTTGCCACGGATGGACACTGATTAACACGGATTAATTCTTAGCCTTTTATTCCGCATTCCACACTCGGGCAGCCACGCAGGGGCTCTGCCCCTATTCCATCTCGTGTTCGTGTCCCGCGTCCGGCGAGAGCTTCACCGGGGACGTGATCCCTTTTTTCTTATAGTAATCGTCGAGCGCGGACTTGAGCGCCTCTTCGGCCAGGACCGAGCAGTGCATTTTCACTTTCGGCAAACCGCCGAGCGCCTCGGCTACGGCCGCGTTCGAAATCTTGAGCGCCTCCTCGATGGTCTTGCCCTTCACGAGGTCCGTCACCATGCTGCTGGTGGCGATGGCCGCTCCGCACCCGAAGGTCTTGAACTTCGCGTCGGTTATGATATTGTTTTCCACCTTGATGTACAGGCGCATGACGTCGCCGCACACCGGGTTGCCGACCGTGCCGACGCCGTCCGCGTCCGCTATCTCGCCCACGTTATGGGGCTGGGCGAAATGTTCCATCACTTTTGAACTGTACTGTTCCATAGGTCCCTCCTCATCGAACTTTTTCTTTTTTGATCATATCTTCATACAGCGGCGACATCTCCCGCAGGCGCTGCACGATGGGGGGCAGCGTGTCTATCACGTAGTCGATGTCCTCCGCCGTGTTCCCCGCCCCGAGCGATAAAAGCAGCGTCCCGTTCGCCACGGCCGCGTCCGTGCCGATGCAGACAAGGACGTGGGACGACTTGAGGGAGCGCGACGTGCACGCGGAGCCGCTCGACACCGAGACGCCCTGCATGTTCAGGAACAGGAGCATGGACTCTCCCTCCACGTACCACATGGACACGTTCAGGTTGTGCGGCAGCCTCCGCGTCGGATGGCCGTTGATCACCAGGTGGCTGATCTTCTCCGTGAGCCCTTTTTGCAGGCGGTCCCTGAGCGCGGAGACGTAGCTCATCCGGTGAGGGACCTCCGCGGCCGCGAGTTCCGCGGCCTTGCCCAGGCCCACGATGGCCGGCACGTTTTCCGTGCCCGCGCGCCTGCCCTCTTCCTGGATCCCGCCTTCGAGCTGCGGCTTGATCCGCACGCCTTTGCGCACAAAGAGCGCCGCGGCGCCCTTCGGCCCGTAGAACTGGTGGCCGGAAAGCGAAAGCGCGTCCACGCCGAGCGCCTTCACGTCCACGGGGACCCACCCCGTGGTAGCGACCGCGTCGGTATGGAACAGCACGCCTTTCTCCCGCGTGATCTTCGAAATCTCCTCGATGGGCTCGATGGTGCCGATCTCGTTGTTTGCGTGCATGATCGAGACCAGGATGGTCTCTTTGGTGATTGCTTTGGCGATGGCGGCAGGGTCCACCAGCCCTGTTTTGTCCGTATCGATATAGGTGACCTTGAAGCCGGATTTTTCGAGCGTCTTCACGGGATGAAGGACGGAAAAATGCTCTATCTGCGAAACGATGATATGGTTGCCCTTCTGGCTGTTCGCCTGGGCCAGCCCCTTCAGGGCGAAATTATTGGACTCGGCGCCGCTCGAAGTAAAGAAGATCTCCTCGGACTTCGCCCCGATGAGCAGCGCGGTCTTTTCCCTGGCCTCGTCCACGGCGTTCTTGGCCTCCCTTCCCACGTCGTGCAGGTTCGAGGGGTTGCCGAACCTGACCGAGAAGTAGGGAAGCATGGCCTCCAGTACTTTCGGATGGACCGGCGTCGTGGCCGCGTGGTCGAGATACACTTTTCTCATCATTAACATGCCCCCTTTCCTGCCAGCGCCGATTTTTTTCTCGGCTTCAGAAGAACGGATGTTTTCTGGAGTTCCTGTTGATGCAGGAGATCATGAAAGCTGATGCCGTCGAGCGCTTCCTCTATTTTCGCGCCGACCCTGGCCCAGACCATTCTTGCCACGCAGTCTTCGGCCTGGTTGCAATCCCCCGACTCGCCGGGTTCCAGGCAGTGGGAAAGGGCGATCGGCCCCTCGAGCGCGCGGACGATGTCTCCGATCGTCAGTTCCGACGGCTTCCGTGCGAGCAGGTACCCGCCCGCGGGACCGCGCACGCTCTCGACCAGACCGGCCTTGCCCAGGCGGTACAGGATCTGTTCAAGATAGGACAGGGAAATGCCCTGGCGTTCGGCGATTTCCTTGATCGTTATCGGCCCCTTGCCGGCAAACCGCGCGATCTCGAACACCGCCCGGACCCCGTATTTGCCTTTTGTGGACAGTTTCATTTGTTTATCTCACGACGACGAACCAGACCGCGCGTTTATACGGGAGCAAATCACTCCCCAATGGAATTAATTTTACCATAACAAACCTGACTAAATTTGTCAAGTATATTTTTTTCTTGTTTTCCTCGGCCCTTTGTACTACTGTTTCAAAAAGAGGAGGCCATGCATGCATCCCGATGAGTTCGAAATTATCCCGTCGAGGGACATAAGTGTCTGCGATAACACCATCCGAAGGATCAGGAAGACCCTCGATATTCTTGAGCGGAAACATAACATGACGACCGAGGCTTTCATGGAGAAGCTGCAAAGCGGCTCGCTATCGCCTGATCATTCTGATTACAAGGACGATTACGCGGCCTGGCAAAGCAGCTATGAAGCGCTGAAACAATGGGAGGAACTTAAGCAGCAGTACCAGGAAGCCTTGCGGAAGATGAAGAAGTAGCCGGTAATTTTCTGTTCGTTCCCTTTTCTGTTTATGGTATACTCCCGCTCATGCAGCAAACCAGCCCGCACAAGCCGATCAGCAGCAAGGAAAACAGCGTTGTAAAATACCTTCATTCCCTGTCCGATCCCAAAAACCGGAAGAAGGAACGCGCTTTTTTGATCGAAGGCATTAAGATGGTCGAGGAGGCGCTTCGGGACAACGTGGCAGTTAAAATGGTCGTGGCCGCGCCGGACCTCCTCCGGCACCACGGCAAGGGCATTTTGAAACTTGCGGAAAGCCGCTCAGTCGAAATCGTCTGGGTGTCCGGCCGCCTGTTGGACTCGCTTTCCGAAAGTAAAACTCCGCAGCCGGCTTTGGCGGTAGTCGCCATGAGGGAACACGCGGAGGAAGAACTCTTCGCCCATGGCTCAAAGCTCATCGTCATAGCCCATCAGCTCCAGGACCCCGGCAATCTCGGCACGATAATACGAACAGCCGAAGCTGTGGGCGCATCGGGCCTGGCAATCACCGCAAACACGGTTGACCCGTACAACGCAAAAGCCGTCCGCGCCTCGATGGGCAGCATCCTGCGCCTGCCGATCGCGCATGTCGGAGATTTAACAACATTCATTCAGCGATGCAAACAGAAGGGATTTCAGACGGCGGCGGCCATGCTGACGGGTGAAAAAACGCACTTTGATGTCGATCTCACAAAACCGACCGCGGTGGTCCTGGGGCAGGAAGGAGCGGGGCTGCCGCACGATATCATGGCTGCTGTCGACCTGCAGATGCGCATTCCCATGGTGGAAACGATCGATTCGCTGAACGTGGCGACAGCCGCGGCAGTTGTTTTGTATGAGGCCCTGCGGCAGAGGAGGAAATGAAAAAGGCCTGCGCGACGCGCTACTTTTTGTATTCTTTTTTCCTGTTCAGAAAATCCTTCTCAATCACGCGCCGTATGGATTCCCGGGTGTCCGGATCTCGTATCTCCTCAAGGTAGGTTTCTATCGTTGCGCTCTCTTCCCGGCTGAGGCTCACGCGGACCGGAGGGGCTTCTTCCGGCGTGGCCGAGAACGCGACCTCTCCGAGTTTAAGCGCGATCTCCCGGATCACGTCCTTTCCGAGTTTTTTGCTCATCTTCTCGAGGAGCTCCGGCTTCAGTAGGGAGAGCTGCTGCATCCAGGCCGGGCTGTCCACCACGAGCGTGAGTTTCTTGCCCCGCACCGACTGCGGCCGGGCGTGTCTCGCGATCACCGCGCCCACGGCCTTCTCCCACTGCCCCAGGACCCGGTACTCGCTCAGGCGGCTCTCAAGGCCGCGGGCCTTCAGCATCTTGCCGAGCGTTACCGAAAGCTTATCTATCTTCTTGCTTGCCATGATGATCCATCATAGCACACCGGGAGTTCTTTTGACAACGCGGAACAAGACGGATATAATATAAAAATCCGCAATTAGACGCGAGTATTCGGACAGAGGAGCACGTATGCCGGAATTACGAAAAGACCCCATCACGGGTCGTTGGGTCATCATTTCTTCCGAACGGGGCAAACGGCCCGCGGATTTCCAGGACCAGCGCGGCAAGAAGCGCGGCGGGTTCTGCCCCTTCTGCGCGGGCAACGAGCGGACCACGCCCCCGGAAGTTCTCGCCTATCGTGCCGAAGGCGCGACCACGCCCAACGGGCCGGGCTGGAGGCTCCGGGCGGTCCCGAACAAGTTCCCTGCGCTCCAGATCGAGGGAGACCTGAACAAAGCGGGTGAAGGCATCTTCGACAAGATGAACGGCATCGGGGCGCACGAGGTGATCATCGAAAGCCCGGACCACAACGCCACCCTCGCGGGGCTCCCGCTCCCGGCCATGGAAGAGGTGCTCTGGGCGTACCGGGACCGCATGGAAGACCTGAAGCGGGACACCCGTTTTCAGTATACCCTCATCTTCAAGAACGAAGGGCTCACGGCCGGCGCAACGCTCGAGCATACGCACTCGCAGATTATTGCGCTCCCGATCGTGCCGATCCAGGTGCAGGAGGAGCTCGATGGCTGCAAAAAGCATTACAAGCTGAAGGAACGATGTATCCTCTGCGACATTATCCGGCAGGAGCTGCAGACGGGCACGCGGGTGGTGCTCGAAACGCCGCTCTTCATCGCCCTTGCGCCCTACGCGCCCCGTTTTCCCTTCGAGACCTGGATCATGCCCAAGAGACATCTCTCCTGCTACGCCTGCTCCACGAACGAGGATTTCAAGGACCTTGCCGGACTTCTGCAGAACATCCTCCGGAGGCTCGACCGGGCGCTGTCGAACCCGCCCTATAACTATGTGGTACACACGTCTCCCTTCAGGGACGAACTGAACGATTACTATCACTGGCACATCGAGCTCATGCCGAAGCTCACGAACGTCGCCGGTTTCGAATGGGGCTCGGGCTTCTATATAAACCCGACGCCGCCCGAGGACGCTGCGAAGTTCCTGCGGGACATTAAATTATGAAAATCCTGTTCGCGGCCTCCGAGGCGGCCCCTTTTGCCAGGACGGGGGGGCTCGCGGACGTCGCCGGGAGCCTGCCGCCGGCAATCGCCTCGCTCGGGCATGACGTGCGCGTGGTCATGCCGCGCTATCGGCAGGCGGACGTGAAAGCCTTCGGTCTCAGGCAGGCGGCGACGTTCGACGTCCCGCTCGGGACCTGGAAGGAGCGCTGCGACGTCTTCGAGGGGAGCCTGGGCGGGAAGGTCACGGTCTATTTCATAGGCAAGGACATTTATTACGACCGCCCAGAATTGTACCGCACAGCGAGGGTGGATTATCCCGACAATGCGGAGCGGTTCATTTTTTTTTGTCGCGCGATTCCGGAGCTCTGCCGTGCCATGAATTTCCGGCCCGACATCGTGCACTGCAACGACTGGCAGACCGGGCTCGTCCCGCTCTACCTGAAAAAATTTTATTCCGAAAACGGGGCCGCCCGCCGGCCGAAAACAGTCGTGACGGTGCACAACCTGGGGTATCAGGGGCAGTTTCCGAAGGAGGACCTACGCCTGACCGGCCTGGGGTCGGACGTTTTTACGCCGGAAGGCATCGAGTTCTGGGGCAAGATAAATTTTCTGAAGGCCGGACTCGTATACGCCGACAATATCACGACGGTGAGCAAAACATACAGCCGCGAGATCCAGACACCGGAATACGGCTGCGGGCTCGAAGGGGTGCTGCTGAAACGGGCCGGAGACCTTTTCGGCATCGTGAATGGGATCGATAATAAGGAATGGGACCCGGCGCGGGACCGCGATATCCCGAAGGCTTACAGCGCCTCAAGGCTTGGAGGCAAGGCGGAATGTAAAAAAGCCCTGTCTGCGCTGGCCGGCTTGCCCCTTTCCGACGGGCCGCTTCTCGGAATGGTCACGCGGCTTGCGGACCAGAAGGGCCTGGACCTTCTGACCAAGGCCCTTCCGGACATCATGTCCCTCGGCGCGCGGCTCATCATCCTGGGGACGGGAGATGAAAAATACTACGGAATGCTTACGAATGCCGCGGCCCGCTATCCCGACAGGATGCGCGTCCTGCTCCAGTACGACGACAGGCTCGCGCGGAAAATCTTCGCCGGATGCGATCTGTTCCTCATGCCTTCGCGGTACGAGCCCTGCGGTCTCGGCCAGATGATCGCGCTCCGCTACGGTACGGTGCCCGTCGTGCGCAAAACCGGGGGCCTTGCGGACACGGTCGCGGATTACAATCCGAAAACAGGAAAGGGGACCGGCTTTCTGTTCGAAAAATATTCGGCCCCGGCCCTCGTCGAGGGTCTGCGCCGCGCCGTGGAAGTGTACCAGGACAGGAAGCGATGGAAGCTCCTGATGCAGAACGGCATGAAACAGGACTTTTCGTGGGAACGCTCGGCAAAGGAATACGTGAAGGTCTACCGGAAGGCGATGAGGAAAAAATAGGGTACAGTAGCCAGGGTACAGGTCCGGGAAAAAAGTCTGATGCACTTTCTTTGACTGGCCCCTGGACCCTGGCTACTGTCCCCTGTAGTAAAACCATGGAAACAACCGAAAAAACAGAACTCGGCATCCTAAGCGAGATCAGCCGGATATCGAACTCCGCCGTCGATCTTTCGGAAAAGCTCCGGCACATCATCGAAGTCGTGGCGCGGGGCATGGGCAAGGAAGGCGCGTCCGTGTTCCTGATCGACGGCTCCGGCGAAAACGTCACGCTCACCGCTGCC
This sequence comes from Nitrospirota bacterium, assembly GCA_041476485.1. Classification (GTDB taxonomy): domain Bacteria; phylum Nitrospirota; class UBA9217; order UBA9217; family UBA9217; genus JBAZLV01. The sequence goes on along the minus strand of JBGOTO010000108.1, from coordinate 199 downwards.
GCCGGCCTGAACCAGGAAGCCGTCGGGAAGATGAGTTTTCCGCTCGGCACGGGCGTTGCGGGCTGGGTGGCGGAACGGAAAGTGCCGCTTGCGCTTGAGGACCCCTATTCGGACCCGCGGTTCTCCTACGTCCCAGAATCGGGCATCGAGAAATTCAAGTCCCTCACGACCGCGCCGATCATGGACGAAGACCAATGCC
>JBGOTO010000107.1:0-8349 GCA_041476485.1 Nitrospirota bacterium | reverse complement strand
GTTTTTTTTCATGAAATCTTCCAGGATGCCGTCGAACAGGTCCGCATTGATTCCCAAAACTACCGTGCCGTAATGCTCTATGAATCTCCGGTATGAGTCCCAGGCGAGGCGCGGGTCGCCGGTCTCTTGTATGAACGCCTCGAGCGTCCGGCTGTTCATCCCGCAGTAGAGGAGGGAAGACAGGATGCCCGGCATCGACACATAGGAACCGCTCCTGACCGAAAGAAACAGCGGTTTACTACTGCCGCCGTAAACGGTCCCTGTCTTCTCCTCTATGATTTTTACCGCCTGCTTCAGGAGCGCAAGGAATTCCGGCCCATCGGTATATTCCCGGTAGTGTTCCGTGTGCCGCGAAGAGAGAACGACGCCGGGCGGGACCGGGAACCCCCGGTTGCGGAGATAGACCAGGTTTTTCGCCTTTCCGCCCAACAGCGGCGCAAGCTTCATCGCCTCTTCGTCCGTCAAATCGTGGAGTGGAAAAAAGCTCCTGTCCCCGACGGCCGCGTCCGCGTTCAGTTTTTTATCAAAATCTCGGCCTGCGTGGTCCGTAAGCGCGTTTATGATTTCTTCAATGAGCCTGTCCGATTCTACGAGACCGGGCAGGTCGTTCAGCATATCACGAATGATGATGTCCGCCGCTTTGTGCTCAAAATCCTTCTCCCCGGGGTCGAGGTTCATCAGGGTATCGGGCAGCTCCTTGCGGGGATACAGCCTCAAAACGTTCGTGAGCAGTTTCAGGAAAGTTCGGTTGAACAGCTCCACCATCCACCGCAGTTCCTTTCGCCACATCGCAAGCAGGTCGACAACCTGGGACAGGCGCAGCGCGCTGCTTTCCAAAATCGTGACGAGTTCGTCGATCTCGAAGTTTCTGAACCCGCGCAGTATCAGGAGTTCGTACGCAGCTTTGAGCGCGGCGACCCACCCGGCAACGTCCCGGGGTGTGGCGGTCTTGGCTTTGGAAATTCCAACGATCACTTCTTCCAGCATCACGCCGATCTTCCCCTCTTCTCTCAGCAGGTCGCCCAGCGCGTCGAATTTCGGTTCATGGTACGAGCCGAGCACGGACGGTATGCCGAAAGCAATGTGACGTTTAAAATACAGGGACTCCTGCGCAACGGTTTTTCCCGAAGAAAGCACGGTCCGGCTCAGCGCTTTGACCCGTTCGACGGCCGCGGAAAGCGACGCGAAGAGGTCTGTCTTATTGAAAGTTCCGCCCGTGAACGAATACTTTTTCACGATCTCCCGGTACAGCTTGCAGAGCAGGAGGACCTTGGCGCGTATTTCATCGCTCCCGATTAGCGGCGTTTTTTCCAGCGCCGCGTCCGTTGCGTCTCTGAGCCTTTCAAGGTGCAGACCCGAGTCATCAAACACTCCGAGGGACGCAAGGAACGGCTTGAAGGCAACCGCATACTGCCCGATCTGGGCCGGCTTGAGCGCGTCGAAAACATCGGGCGGGAGAGCGTTCCGTAAGAGCGAAGGGTCGTTCAAGACCCACGATCTGATAAGATCTTCAATGAGCCTGATGTTGTAATTGCTCGCGTTGACGTGCACCTGCTTTCGCAGGAAGTAGAGCGCCGGGTCGTTGCCCCAGGAGTCGATCTCCGTGGAATAGTCCCGGATCACGCTCGTGGCCCCCACCTCGTTGAAATACACTGGCAGTTTTTTCAGCAAAAGATAATTCGGCAGGAGGTCCTCCCGCGCGGCGCCGGAGTTAAGGTAGGCGGAGACGGTGCGTTGAAAGAGTTTGTCGTCGGGAATCAGGACTCCGCTCACGTACAGAGTGGCCGCCACGTGGACAAGGACGTCCCGGAGCCGGCCCCCGCCCTGTTGCAGAACCTCGAGAAACTTCGCAAGCCGCTCCAAATGCAGGGGGTTCACGAGCTCTGCCCAGGTATCCGGAGAAAGGCCCCGCACCCTGGCCGACGGAATCAATATCCGCGTCAAGAGAGAGCGGTACTCCCGGTCCAACTCATCGTTGCCGGACTCCAGGATCGAGAGCGCAACCCCCGGATGCATCAGAATTTCTTCCGTGAGCGGCGGCCCCGCCCGCTGCACCTCGTTCAGCACCGCCCGGCACGCGTCGGGCCTGCCTGACCCGATCAACTTTTTTATGATCAGCGGCAGGCTCCGTGCAACGGTGTCCCTCGCCCTCCCGGAAAGCTTTTGGAAAAGCGGGAACACTTCGAGCACGGCAGCGGCGAACGGCACGGCATAATCCTTGCTGGAAGAGCCGTCGATGGCGTCGAATAGTGCGGTCGCCATTTTTTCATCATTCAGCAAATCCATGTCCATCCCGGCGAAAACGGCCAGGGCGCTCCGGTACTCTTTTTTTGCAATGGACCGCTCCGCGTCCGGCAGGCGGCGCACCAGTTCCCGCCTCCCCAAGCCGGTATAGTTGTTCAGCAAATCGTACTCATCGCGACGAATAAACTCTTTCAGGGGGAGAAGGACCGCCCGGCCCAGGAGCGGCGCTTTTTCCGCTTTTTTCCGCACGGAACCGAGGAGAACCCGGAGAACCGGCCCGATGTCCGCCCCGGGAAATTTCACGATGATGGATGAGAGCGCCGCCGTTGTGCGGCGGAGGTGCGGCGTAAAGTCTACGCGTGAACCGCCTGCCTCCGAAAGCCACGTATCGACCGCGCCGCGCAGTTTTTCCGTGTCGGTCTCGTGCTCAAGGGAGAGCTCGATCAGTTCGAGGAAATTCGACGACGGTTTGTCGGTATGGGCGGAGCCGTCCCGCTCCGCGGCCAGGCGGGAAAAACGGGCAAGCAGGGAAAAAGAGCCGTAGTACGCGTTCCGGACGGACCAGAACACGTCCAGCGAGAACCCGTTCAATTTTTCGGAAAAGGCAGTCCAGTCTTTTTTCGTGGACGCCGTCTGCGAAATAATCTCCTCGGCCTTTTGCAAAAGCCCGACCTTCTCCCGGAGCGGACCGGTGAGAAGCTTGAAGTCCATGCCCTTGAGCTCATCCGAAAGCTCTACGGCAGACAGGTAGACGCCGTCGCTCCTCTCCCGTTTCAACAAAAAAGTCCCGATATGCCTTCCGTTCTGGATAATGTCGATCTGGAGGTCGCGCGCGCTCGTTACGCGTTCGTTTCCGGCCTTGAGCTCGAAATGCCCCTCGCGGAGCGCTGCACGCGACAGTTCGTCCCCGCTCCGGATCAGCCTCGCCTCGTACTCCCCCGCGGGCATGGACAGGACCGTTCCCGTGAGCAGGGTCGTGTCCCGCTCCTCGGTCATGCAGAAATCCTTGACCACGAGCGAGGTGATCACTCCCTTGTACGCCGTGGCGAGCGTGCCGACCAGGTAGTCGAGGCTGCATATGTCCCGAGAAGAATTCATGGATTTCTTACCGCTCTCGATATAAGTGTAGCACTATCGACGGGAGGATTCTACCGGTCTCAGGAGCCGGGGAAAGTTGTCTTGACAGAAAAGGCAAATTATCATATCTTGTATTAGTTGGGAGCAGGAACAGGAGGGATACGTTCATGAAAACTTTCATGGTCTGCAGTGCGCTGGTCCTGGGTCTCCTGCTCGGCGCGGCGCACGCGGGAGAAATACGGGAGATTGTGTTGAAAGACGGCAGCGTGATCGCCGGGGAAGTCCTGTCTTTAACCAACGGCATTTATACGCTCAAGTCTGATGTTCTCGGCACGATCAAGATCGAAGAATCAAAAATCCGTCTCATCCGGGAGAAGTCGCCGGGAGGCCAATCGACAATCAACAACGGCACAACTGGAGAGGTAAAATCCCTCCAGGACAAGATGATGAGCGACAAAGAGGTCATGGATTTGATCCAGTCCCTGCAGAATGACCCCGAGTTCAAGAAGCTTCTGGAAGACCCGGAGATCGTGAAGGCGGTGAACGCGGGCGACGTGGCCGCGCTGACGGCAGATCCCCGGTTCATGAAGCTCCTGAACAACCCCACGGTGCAGGAAATACAGAAGAAGGTAAAGTAATACCCTGGACGTGCGGGGTTTGGGGTAAAGATTAGAATCAAAGCTTCTTGCGTGGTCCAAAAATCAAAAGACCCAAAAATCAGAGGGACATTTCATGGCCATAACCTATAAAGACGCGGGCGTCGACATCGACGCCGGAGACCTCTTTGTCCGGAATATAAAACCGTATGTAAAATCCACTTTCAGACCCGAAGTCATGACGCACATCGGCGGCTTCGGCGGGCTTTTCGCGCTCAAAAAATACAAGGACCCGGTCCTCGTGTCCGGCACCGACGGCGTGGGCACGAAGCTCAAGATCGCTTTTCTCACGAAACGGCATGACACCGTGGGCATCGATCTCGTGGCCATGTGCGTGAACGACATCGTCGTCTCCGGCGCCGAGCCGCTCTTCTTTCTCGATTATTTCGCTACCGGCAGGCTCAAACCGCGGGAGCACGCGGACATCGTCAAGGGGATCGCGGCGGGCTGCAAACAGTCGGGCTGCGCGCTCATCGGCGGGGAGACCGCGGAGATGCCCTCGTTCTACGGAGAAGACGAATACGACCTCGCGGGCTTTGCCGTGGGCGTGGTCGAGAAGAAAAAGATCATCGACGGATCGAGGATCAAGCCGGGCGACGCGCTCATCGGCCTTGCGTCCTCGGGCCTTCACAGCAACGGCTTCTCGCTCGTACGCAAGGTCCTGCTCGAAGCTTCGGGGTATACCGTCAACGACGTTTTACCTGAACTCGGGAAACCGCTCGGGGACGCGCTTCTCACACCAACCCGGATCTACGTGAAAACCGTCCTCGCCCTCAAAAAGGAGTTCGACATCCGCGGCATGGCGCACATTACCGGCGGCGGCATCACCGAGAACACGCCGCGCATGCTGCCGAAAGGCACAGCGGCCCTCATTCGCAAAGGGACCTGGAACATCCCTCCTCTCTTCGATCTGATCCAACGGAAAGCCGGTATCGATGACAACGAGATGTACCGCGATTTCAACATGGGCCTCGGCATGGTCCTCGCCGTGCCCGCAAAGCAGGCCAACGCGGTGATAAAGAAAGCGAAGAAGCTCGGCGAGAAGGCGTATTATATCGGAGAGATTGTGAAGGGGAAGCAGGTTGTGAAGTACGAAGAAAAATAGGGTCATGGGTCATGGCTTTGCGTTACTTGCCCCTTGCTACTTGACCCTTGACCCTGCTGACGGTGTTCTATGGAAAAACTAAAACTTGGCGTCCTCGTCTCCGGCCGCGGTTCAAACCTTCAGGCGGTCATCGACAACATCGTGAACGGCTCTCTTCCCGCTGAAGTCGCCGTAGTCATCAGCGACCAAGAGGACGCGTATGCGCTCGAGCACGCGAGGAAACACAACATACCGGCGGTCCCGGTAAGTTCCAAAGGGTATAAGAGCAAACGAGAGGAATACGACGCCCTGCTCGTGAAGGAACTGCAAAAAAGGGACGTGGAGCTCGTCTGTCTCGCGGGGTTCATGCGCATCATCTCGCCGGCGCTTATCAAGTCGTTCCCGAACCGCATCATGAACATTCACCCTGCCCTCCTGCCCGCCTTCCCTGGTCTCCACGTGCAGAAGAAGGCCCTGGAGCATGGGGTAAAGTTCTCGGGCTGCACCGTGCACTTTGTGGACGAAGGCATGGACACCGGCCCGATCATCATCCAGGCCGTGGTGCCGGTCATGGATAATGACACCGAAGACAGTCTCTCCGAACGCATTTTAAAACAGGAGCACAAAATATATTCCCGCGCCATCCGGCTCTTTGCCGAGGGAAGGCTGAGGATAGAAGGACGAAGGGTCTTCGTGACGGGGCTGGAGGATAAGAAGGACGAGTTTTTAATCAACCCGTAAACGGCAGTCCCGCTCAGCCGCCTTTTTTCGCATCGAGGACCGTCCTAATTTTTATCAGAAGTTCCCTCGGTGGGGCGGGTTTCGCGATAAAATGCAGCCCTTCGGCGATGATCCCCTTCTGCGCGATGATGTTCTCCGCGTGTCCGCTGGTGAAGATGACCCGGATTTCGGGTTTGGACTTTAGTATCTCATCGTACACTTCTTTGCCATTCTTCTTCGGCATGATCACATCGAGAAGGACAAGGGCAATCTTCTTTTTATTTTTCTTGAATTTCCTGACTGCGTCCTCTCCGTCCACGGCTTCCAGCACCGTATACCCCGACTCCGAAAGCACGGACCGCGTCGTGGTCCTCACCTCATCGTCGTCATCGGCAACCAGGACGGTCTCTGTGCCTCCCCGGGGAGCATCCCGGTCCCGTGGCCGGAGCGCCTCGAGTTCGCGCTTTACCGCCGGCAGATAAAGGGTAAACGTTGTTCCTTTTCCGGGCGCGCTGGACACCTCTAGGGAACCGTTGTGCTGCTTCACGATGCCGTGTACGATCGAGAGCCCGAGTCCGGTGCCTTTCCCAGCCTCCTTGGTCGTAAAGAAGGGTTCGAAGATCTGTTTCACGGTGCTTTCATCCATGCCGGTCCCGGTGTCCGAGACGGAGAGAAGAGCGTACGGGCCGGGCTTCCCGAGTCCATGCATCTTCACAAAATCCGCGTTGAGTTTCACGCGGCGCGTTTCAATGGTAAACTTTCCTCCGCCGGGCATGGCGTCCCTCGCGTTCGCGGCGAAGTTCATGAGCACCTGCTCCATCTGTCCGCTGTCCGCCGTGACCGTCACGTCCTCGCCGGAAAGCGCCGTCGCCAGCTCGACGTCCTCGCCGATGACCTGGCGCAGGAGCGGCTCGACGTTTTCGATGATCTCGTTCAGGGAGACGGGCCGGGGATTGCTTATCTGCTTTCTGCTGAACGCAAGGAGGCCCTGGGTGAGCTGCGCGGCCCGTTCGACGGCGACGAGGATCTGGTTCACATACGTGCGGAGCGGGTCCTTTTCCGGCATTTTCTTCTGCAGGAGGTACACATAGCTTATGACGGCGCTCAGGATGTTGTTGAAGTCGTGGGCGATGCCCCCGGTAAGCCGGCCCACGGCCTCCATCTTCTGGGCGTGGAGCAGCTGGTCTTTCAGCGTCCGCTCCGACGTTACGTCGCGGTATATCCCCTGATATGCCGAGACGTTTTTCGCCCCGTCGTAAACGGGCGTCGCCGTAACGAGGGCGGTCAGCCGCTCTCCGCTCTTTTTCTTTAAAGTGACCTCGTAGTCTTGTATAAAACCCTGTTGAGCCACGGTCTGCTTGAAAATTTCCCTCGCCTGCGGGTTTTCGTAGAGCTCGTTCGCGATATCGACGGCCCACATCTCGTCCTTGGACGAATACCCGAACAACGCGACGCCCGCGGGATTGATGTCGATGATCCTGTCGCCGGGGGTGTCGATCATAATGACGTCTTTTGAGTCTTCAAAGATCGTGCGGTATTTTTTTTCGGATCCTGTTATGGTCCGGGTCTGTTCGAAGAGTTTCAGCGACGTGTGGTTCAGGGCCGACATAAGCTGCTCTATTTCCAGGGAACTCCTCTCGACGGGAATGGTTTCTCCCCGCTGTTCCTTGAGACGCCCGGCGAAATCCGTAATTTTTTTGACCGCCCGGATATGCCTTCTCAGAAAAAGGAGGAGCAGGAAAGTGCTCCCGGTCACCACGGGAATGGCGGCTGCCACGGCCTGTTTCGCTATGCGTTTTTGCAGGTTGGTTATCACCTGAAGGCTATACTCGATTTTGACCCAGCCGAAGAGGAACCCCGAGGTTATCGGATGCCAGACCACGATCCTGTCCCCGCTGATCGCCGCGGACGGCTTTACGTCGGCCGGGGGGCTGAGAAGCTCGGGCGCGTATTTGACGCTCGGCGCGTTATTCTGTTTGCGCTCCACCTGGCTGATAAGAATGCCGTGAGCGTTCGTGACGGAGATGGACAGCAGGTCGGGAAACTCGGCAGTCTTGTTCAACAGTGCGTCTATGGATGCAAAGTTCTCGGTGAGCACGTCGTTGGCGGTCAAATCCGCGATGGTTTTCGCCATCACGGAGGTTTGTGCCATCAGGGCGCGGGTAAGGTTTTCCGATTCGGTCCGTGCGGTCTGCCAAGCATACATGCCGATCGTCGCGATCAGGAGGAGGGTCACGATGATCCCCACCTGCGTCTGCACGTGTCTCGGAAAAAGTTTTTCCCACAACGCTGAATTCATCCCTGGTTGACTCCGCGCTTTTGGCCCGAAAGTATCACAATAGTATAATTATAGCAATTAATTGAACATCGTGCGCCCGCTCCCGGCCGCTTTATGCCCCGCAGCCGGAGAGCGCGCCTTGCGCAAAGCGAAGCAGCTGACCTGAGTAATCACCGGATATTTTAAATTGGACAAATCGTGTGGAGAATAATAAAGGGGGGGCGATGTTTCGCCTCCCCCTCATGATGGATAGATCAAGAAAGACCGGTAACCGCGGGACTTACTTCCTC
>JBGOTO010000106.1:0-8373 GCA_041476485.1 Nitrospirota bacterium | reverse complement strand
TGCCGTTCTTGAGGTCCACTCCCATCTTGCTTTGGTCGCCCGTCATGGGACCCGCAGCGCCGATTCTGATCACGTTCTCGTCCTGGCGCGCGCAGCCCAGAAGCACGATCATGAAAGCGATACAAAATAATTTTTTCATGCAACTCCTCCCGGCTCCTCAATTTTGAATTTGCTTATTAATCGTATCATCTCTTCAGCGGATGATTTTATATCCGCTGACGCAAGCAACGCGGATATCACCGCTGCTCCGTCCGCTCGCGTACGCATTACTTCACTTATATTCTCCTGCTTGATGCCGCCGATGGCGATTACGGGAATCGAGACGGTCTTTTTTATTACCGCGAGGTTCTCGATGCCCTGAGCGGACCCGGCGTCCTTGGTTGCCGTCTTGAACAAAGGCCCGAAACCGATATAGTCCGCCCCCGCCGCCTCCGCCGCGAGTGCCTGGTCGATACTATGGGTCGAGACGCCTATTAATTTTTTATTGCCGAGCAGCTTTCTCGCGTAGAGGACAGGCAGGTCGTCTTGTCCCAGATGGACGCCGTCGGCATCGACGGCGGCCGCTATGTCTGCATGGTCGTTGACCAGAAAGACGGCCCTCGCCCGTGCGGCCGTCAGGGCAAGAAGCCGAGACGTTTCATAAATCTGTCTTCTTGATCCGCCCTTGTTCCGGTACTGGAAGAATGTCACGCCTGCTGCAAGCGCCTGCGTCATGGCCTGCTCCGGTCGGACGCGGAGCAGGTCCTGATCGATGATCAGGCAGAGTCCGTGGAGGTTACACGGCCGGGTGATGGTACCGCTCCATGAACTTGGTCGAGATGTCGCCCTTCTGGAAATCCGGGTCATCGAGTATCTTCTTATGCACAGGGATCGTGGTTTTCACGCCTTCAATAATGAATTCGTCGAGCGCGCGCCGCATCCTGACGATTGCGTCTTCCCTCGTGGCCGCATGCACGATCAGTTTTGCCAGCAAGGAATCGTAGTAGGGAGGAATCACGTACCGCGTGTACGCAGCCGTGTCGACCCGGACACCCGGTCCGCCCGGAGGGTTGAACGCCGTCACCGTGCCGGGACAGGGGGTAAACTTGTCCGGGCACTCGGCGTTGATCCTGCACTCGATGCTGTGTCCTTGTATCTTGATCTGGTCCTGCGTAAACGAGAGGGGCAGCCCGGCCGCCACGCGAATCTGCTCTTTCACGAGGTCGATTCCGGTCACCATCTCGGTCACGGGATGCTCCACCTGGATTCTCGTGTTCATTTCCATGAAGTAGTATTGTTTATTTTCATCCATCAGGAACTCGATCGTGCCGGCATTCCGATATCTCGCGGTCTTTGCCACGGCGACCGCCATCTCTCCCATCTGCTTCCGGAGGCCTTCGTCCACGATTACCGAGGGCGCTTCCTCGATGAGCTTTTGATGCCTTCGTTGGATCGAGCACTCGCGTTCACCGAGATAGACCGCGTTCCCCTTCTCATCGGCAATGAGCTGGATTTCAATGTGCCGGGGCTCGAGAATGTATTTTTCTATGTAGACGTCCGCGTTGCTGAACGAAGCAAGGGCCTCGGCCTGGGCCATGACAAAGGCGTTGGCGAATTCCGGTTCCTCCATCACCACGCGCATGCCCTTGCCGCCGCCGCCGGCCGCCGCCTTGACGATCACCGGGAACCCGAGTTCCCGGGCTATTTCGAGGGCGCTGCTTTCCTCGGTCACCACGCCCTTGCTGCCCGGCAGCACGGGAACGCCGGCTTTTATCGCCGTCTCGCGGGCCTTAGCCTTGTCTCCCATGAGTTTGATGCTTTCCGGGCTCGGTCCGATGAATCGTATCCCGGTAGATCCGCAGATTTCGGCAAAGCTGGCGTTTTCAGCCAGAAAGCCGTAGCCGGGGTGGATGGCCTCGGCATCGGTGATCTCCGCCGCGCTGATGATGGCCGGTACATTGAGGTAGCTGTCGGCGCTCCTCGGCGGTCCGATGCAGACGCTCTCGTCCGCAAAACGCACGTGGAGCGAGTCGGCATCGGCGGTGGAATGCACCGCAACGGTCCTGATGCCCATCTCCTTGCAGGCCCGTATGACGCGAAGCGCAATCTCGCCGCGGTTCGCGATTAATATTTTTTTAAACACTCACTCACCTCGAACGCCTGTATTTTACTCTTTGCCGTTTTCATCGAGCATTTTCGTCACGCCGGTTCAATCACAAAGAGCGGCTGGCCGTACTCTACGGGCTGGCCGTTCTCCACCAGAATCTGGACGATCTTTCCCGTTGCTTCGGACTCGATCTCATTCATGAGCTTCATCGCTTCGATGATGCAGAGCACCTGTCCTGTTTTCACCGAATCGCCGACCGACGCATACGCCGGTTTGTCCGGTGAGGCTGACCGGTAAAAGGTGCCGACAATGGGCGAGGTCACCTGTACCTGGTTCGTTCTGGACGTTTCTGCGGCCTTTTCAGCCGCCTGTGCCGAGGCCTCCACTATCGCAGGCGCGACAATCGCCGCGTGCGGGTATTCGAGGCGCGGCATGGCCGAATGGAAGGTGACGTCCCCGCCCTTCCTGAGCCTCACTTTCACGCCGGAACGCTCGATCTCCAGTTCCGCGATGTCGGTGTCCTTCAGCAGTTCGATAAGGTCCTTGATCTCTTTCAAGTTCATGACAGCTCCTTTTTTCGTATTGCCGGATTGGCGACGAACGGGACTCACTTCTTCACCCGCTCGATGAAGGTCCCCGTGCGGGTGTCGATCTTGACGACGTCGCCCTCGTTCAGATAAAAAGGCACCTTGACCACGGCGCCGGTCTCCAGGGTGGCCGGCTTGGACCCGCCCGACGCCGTGTCGCCGCGCACGCCGGGGTCGGTTTTGGCGATCGCGAGCTCGACGAACATCGGCACATCGATGTTGATGGGCCGGCCCTTGTAATAAAGGACCTTGATTTCCATGTTCTCCTTGAGATAATTGATGCTGTCGCCGAGCTGCTGTTCGTTCATGGAGATCTGCTCGTAGCTGCTCGTGTCCATGAACACGCGGTCCTTGTCCGCGGCGTAGAGATACTGCATGGTCTTTTCTTCCAGCTCGGGTACGTCCACTTTTTCCCCAGACCGGTAGGTCCGGTCGATGACGTTTCCCGACTTGAGACTTTTGAGCTTGGTCCGTACGAACGCCCCGCCCTTGCCGGGCTTCACGTGCTGAAACTCCACGATCACGTAGGGCTCTGCGTCTATCTCTAACTTTAATCCGTTCCTGAATTCGGCTGTAGATACCGGCACGTTCTTACTTCCTCCATTTCTTCATTCCGTATTTTTAGCAACATCGACTCTACAACTCTATAAACTCTTCAAGCTTTCCAATTCCCTCGGCAACGTCGTAAGTACCTTCACGCCCTTCTCCGTAACATGGACCATGTCTTCGATACGCACGCCGCCCCAGCGGGGAATATACACGCCCGGCTCGACGGTAAAAACCATGTCTTTCTCCACCCGGTCTTTCGACAGTTGAGAAAGAACCGGTCCTTCGTGCACCATGAGGCCGACGCCGTGGCCGGTGCCGTGGCCGAAGTGTTGCCCGTGGCCGGCCCGCTTTATGATCTCGCGCGCGGTGTCGTCAACGGACTTGCAGGTGACGCCGGGGCGGGCGCTTTTGATCGCCGCCGACTGTGCCGTAAGGACGAGTTCGTGGATCTCCCGCTGCCTGGCTGACGGCCGGCCCACGCAGAGGGTCCGCGTGATGTCGCTTAAGTACCCGTTCGCCTCCGCCCCGAAATCAAAAGTCACGAGGTCGCCTTTTTTGATGCGCCGGTTCGTGACTGCTGCATGCGGCATGGCCCCATTTGGCCCCGATGCCACGATGGTATCAAAAGCCGCCTTGCGGGAGCCTTTCTCCCGCATCAGGTATTCAAGCCTCAGCCCGAGTTCCCGTTCCGTAGTGCCCGGTCTGATGTGCTGCTTCAGTTCCCGGAACGACTCTTCCGCCCGCTTTACGGCCAGACGGATGTTCGAAAGCTCGCGTTCGTCCTTCAGCCTTCTGAGCGTCCCGATAAGGTCTTCGTGCCCCTTGGGCGCAAGTCCCTGTTTCCTGAGTTTCCCTGCCTCTTGAACGGTAAGCGCGGATTCGTCGAACCAGAGCCCGCGCACGCCCCGTTGCTCCGCGACCTCCCGGAGAGCGGTAAAAAAATCTTTTTTCTGAATCAGGACCGAGACGCCTTCAGCCTCACGGCCGGCCTGAAGTTTGTAACGAAAATCCGTGATAAGGCACGGCCTGCCGGAAGCAATCAGGAGAGAACCGGCCGACCCGGTAAACCCGGTGAGATAGCGGACATCCTCCCGCCGGGTCACGAGAAACGCAGAGACGCCCTGCTGTGTCATCAGACGCCTGAGCCTGGACATCCGCCGCTGTTCGGGCGTTTCCATCACTTCTTCCCGACCTCTTTGCCGAGCGTTGCGGCGGCCCGGAGCGCCAGGAGGTAGCTGTCAAGGCCGAAGCCGGTAATCTGCCCCGCGGCGACGCCGGAGATGAAGGAATGCTTTCGAAACTCCTCGCGCCGATAAATGTTGGAGATGTGCGTCTCGACCGTCGGGATGCCCGTTCCCGCTACTGCATCGCGCAGCGCGACGCTGGTATGGGTATACGCGCCCGGATTGATCACGATCGCCTGAAACACGCCAAGCGCCTCTTGAATTTTCTGGACCAATTCGCCCTCGTGGTTCGACTGAAAAAACGACACTTCCACGCCGAGTTCTGTAGCGAGCGCCGAGAGACGCTTGTTGATATCGTCGAGCGTGAAGGCGCCGTAGATGTCCGGCTCGCGTATTCCGAGAAGGTTCAGGTTCGGCCCGTGAATCACTAAGATCTTCATGCTCCTCCAAAATAAAATGTAACTGCGCAGGCCTGACGATGAACATAGGCGCGATAAGCGCGCGACCTCAGCAGTTACAAGAAAACAAAAAACTGCCTGAGGCAGTTTCAATAGAAAACGGGAAAAAGAAGGAACGACCTTCTTTAGAACTCCTTGAGCAGTTTGGGCACCGACATCCGGAGAAGGAACCTGCCCTTGCCGAAGTTTCCGTCGGGCTTCATGATAAGCACGAAAAAGTAATCCTCATTGAGCCTGCGGAGCATGATCATGGCCTTTTCCGCAATGACCGTTACTTCCCTGGTGGACCCCATCTGCGAGGCCTGGGAACCCTTTTCGATCTCTCTGAGGAGCGATGAATATTCAACGGTCATGGACTGGATATCCAGCTCGCTGCTCACGGAGTACTCTTCCACGGGGATGCCGTCAAGCCCAACGACCAAAGCGCCGAGCGCCCCTTCCGTGCCATTGACCACTGCTTTCATGATGTCGGAAAACGACATTTATTTCTCCTTCTTGATATTTTTGAGCCAGGTTTCAAGGCGGTCAATGGTTGCTTTTCTGCTTGCCAGCTGCGGCCTGGGCGCTGCGTGCACCTTTTCCGCTTTCTCCGCGAAGGGCTCCTCTTTCGGAGGAACATACTCTTGTGGCTCGAAATCGGTGAAAGCCGGCTTTGCCCGCGAGAATTCCTGCGGCTCTTCGGTTGCCGGAGCGGGAGGAGCGTACTCCTGCGCTGCTGCGGGAACTGCGGAAGCGGCGGCCATGGACCTCACTCGGTCCAGTTTATCCCGTAAACCGCGGCTGTCAGGGTTGTCGGCAAGCATCCGGTCGTAGATATCGATCGCCTTTTCATAAAAACCCTGCGCAATATAGAGCTCCGCGAGGGTGTCCGTCGTGAAATCATCGGATTGCTCGGCGGCCTCTTCTCCGGTCTTTGTTTCTGTTGGTCCGGCAGGAAGCTCGTCGCTGAGCGATGGCCCTTCCTCCATCTGTTCGGCCTGTGCGAAAGCCGCCCCAACGGGTTCTTCCGCCGAAGACGTGTACGTGTCCTGCGGTTGTTCCGACAGGAAATCCAGGCCCGCAGCCGACAATTTTCGCTCAGGACGCTCTGCATCCAGCGGTTCTACGACGAGGACTTCCTCCGGCTCCTCGGCCTCGTCTGCCGGCCGTGGGACCTGAACCGCCGCTCCTGGGGGCGTTTTTACCGTTCTTGGTTCTTCCGCCCGGGACGCGAGCGCCGCAACCGGAGCAGCCGGCGGACTGACAGACGCCGCCGTTGGTTGCTGTGCAGGAGCCGCCTGAGGGTGTCGCATGGTTTCCTGACCGGCTTCTTCCGCGGGAGACGGTTGAGGAACCGGCAGATGAATTCTGGTTTTGACATCACGCCCCGCCTCGATATCCGAAATCATTGAAGCGATCTCGTCATCACGCGGGTTGAGAGAAAGCACCGACCGGTAGTGCCTGAGTGCCTCGTCCGGTTTACTCTGAAGGATACAGATGTCACCCAGTTTTTTCTGGGACAGAAGATTGTCCGGTATTGCCTTTACGACCTCCTCTAATTCCTTATAGGAACCATCCAGGTCCCCCTTTTCGAACAGGAGTCTGCCTAAAATCGATCTTGCCGTAACATAGCCCGGATTATTCTTGAGACCCTCCGTGAGGACATGGATGGCCATCTCCACGTCCCCAGCCTTTTTGTACTCTTCCGCGAGCGGTACAAAGAGCTTTGACTTGGGATCTTTGGCAATGCGCTCCGTCAACTTGACTATTTCGGAAGGTTCTTTATCCATGAGAAATTTCTTTTTTTATCAGATCGTTACAAAAAATATTACCAAAAACAGGGGTTAAAAGTCAAGGTAATACTTCCGCTGCTTATACGTGATCGCTTGAGGATTTGGTTCTGGTTCCAAGACACATCTTTTAGCGGCTGCGCGCGAGGAAACGGAATGTGGCGTTAGGCAACCGGTTGTGAGCAGATTTCCACGCCGCGCTGCAATGCGCTCACATTCAAGGGGATCAGCGATTGTCTTCGCGCAGGCAGCGCCTGTTGCAACGCTGCAATCACTGATTCGAGCGAAACAACGCCGGTTTTTTTAAGATAAGCGCCGAGCATCACCATATTGGACACGCGAATATCGCCGAGGCCGTCTGCGATATCGTTTGCTTCGATCTCGATCCTGGTAATGTCCGATCTGCTCGGCGGCTCATGCACCAGCGAGGTATTCAGAAAGAGGTGTCCGCTCGGTTTGATCCTCTTTTCAAATTTTTTGAACGACGCATCGTTGAAGATCATCATGGCCGAGGGGTTTTGGACGATTGGGGATCCGATCTCGTCGCTCGAAATAATGACCGTGCAGTTCGCGGTCCCCCCCCGGATCTCCGCTCCATAGGACGGGAACCACGTCACGTGTTTGCCTTCGATCATGCCTGCATAAGCAAGAAGTTTTCCGGTAAGCAGCACTCCCTGGCCTCCAAACCCCGCTATCATCACGTCCTGATGCATCGTCTCTCCTTACTTCTGACTTAGGACTGCCGCCCGCTGACTCCTGACTTCCGGCTGGTGTCCTTATACACTCCCAGGGGATAATATTTCATCATATGGTCCCGTACCCAGTCAAGGGCCTCAATCGGGCTCTTGCCCCAGTCCGTGGGGCACATGGAAAGCGTTTCCACGAGGGAAAAACCCCTGCCCTCGATCTGGTTTATGAACGCCTTTCGAATCGCCTTCTTGGCGGCGAGAACGTTCTTCGGACTGTCGACCGACACGCGCTCGATGTATGCCGGCCCGTCGAGCGTCGCGAGCATTTCGCAAACCCGGAGCGGATTGCCTTCCTCTCTGACGTTCCTGCCGGAGGGGGTGGTCGTGGTCTTCTGGCCCGGCAGCGTGGTCGGGGCCATTTGGCCGCCCGTCATGCCGTAGTTCCCGTTGTTCACGAATATAACGGTGATGTTCTCGCCACGCGCTGCGGCATGGATGATCTCGGCGGTGCCGATGGCCGCTAAATCGCCGTCGCCCTGGTAGCTGAAAACAATGCAGTCCGGGCGGGAGCGCTTCATGCCCGTTGCGATCGCCGGAGGTCTGCCGTGCGGCACTTCGATCATGTCGATATCGAAATAGTCGTAGGCAAAGACCGCGCACCCCACCGGCGCGATGCCGATCGTCCGGTCGCGGACGCCGAGAGAATCAATGGTCTCCGCGACGATCCGGTGCAGCACCCCGTGACTGCACCCCGGACAGTAGCGTAGCGGTTTATCTTTGAGACTCGCGGGCCTTGAAAAAACTTTATTCATGTTTCTTCCCGATGAAGGCAAAAACCGCTTGACAATCAACCCCTCACTCTGTTATTTTAGCGTCCTGTCGGCTGCTCGTCAAGACATGCCGAGGTAGCTCAGTTGGTAGAGCAGAGGCCTGAAAAGCCTCGTGTCCGCAGTTCAATTCTGCGCCTCGGCACCATTCTTATTCCCTTCTTTTTTCAGCCACGAATTTTCACGAATTGACAACGCCAAGCTTTCACATTTAAGATTTTTTT
>JBGOTO010000105.1:0-8379 GCA_041476485.1 Nitrospirota bacterium | reverse complement strand
GTCACCCGCACAACCTCTTCGACCGAGGTAATCCCCTTCAGAATTTTTTCAGCCCCGTCCTGCCGGAGAGTCATCATGCCCTTCTCTATGGCCAGGGCCTTGATCATAGATGCATCGCTGTTCTTCATGATCATCTGGCGCATTTCATCGTCCACATTCAACAGCTCGTAGATCGCGGTGCGCCCAAGGTAGCCGGTATTGAAACAGGATTCGCAGCCCTTGGCCCGATATACGGTCGCGCTTTCAATACCGCGCTTGATCTCAAGCTCGGTGATCTCAGTCTGCGTGATCTGGTACGGCTCCCGGCATTCTTTGCAGAGCACGCGCACAAGCCGCTGCGCCAGGATCGCCATGACCGAAGAGGAAATGAGGAAGGGTTCGATCTTCATGTCGATCAATCTTGTCACGGCGCCGGCCGCGTCGTTCGTATGCAGGGTCGAGAACACGAGGTGGCCGGTGAGCGCGGCCTGGATCGCGATTTCGGCCGTTTCCGAGTCTCGGATCTCTCCCACCAGGATCACGTCCGGGTCCTGCCGGAGCACGGAGCGAAGCCCCGCGGCAAAGGTGAGCTGTATCTTGGAGTTCACCTGGATCTGGCCGATGCCCTTGAGCTGGTATTCGATGGGGTCTTCGATGGTGATGATGTTCTTGTCCGGCGAATTGATCTTCGAAAGCGCCGCGTACAAGGTCGTGGTCTTTCCGCTGCCCGTCGGGCCCGTCACGAGGATGATCCCGTGGGGCCGCTCGATCAGGTCGTTGAACCTGGTCAGCGTGTCGCCGGCAAAGCCGATCTGGTCGAGCGGGAGCAGGGCGCTCTCGCGGTAGAGAAGACGCAGCACGATGCGTTCGCCGAAGGCCGTGGGAACGATCGAGACCCGGATGTCCACGTCCTTGCCGCCGATTTTGATCCGCATGCCGCCGTCCTGCGGCAGCCGCTTCTCCGCGATGTTCAGGCCGGACATGATCTTGACGCGCGACGCGATGCTGGCCTGAAAGCGTTTTTGGATCGTCAGGATGTTGTACAGGATGCCGTCGATGCGGAAACGTGCGATCATCTCCTTTTCGAAGGGTTCGATGTGGATGTCGCTCGCCCGCTCGCGGATGGCCTGCGACAGAAGCGAGTTCACAAGCCGGATGATCGGCGCGTCGTCGGTGACTTCGAGCAGGTCCGTCGGCTCGTCGAGCTCGGCCGCAAGGAAGGAAAGGTCTTCCTCCTCCATTTCCTGGACCGTGTCCTCGGCCTTGTTCATATCTTCGCTGTGGAGACGGTTGAGCGTGTCTAAAATTTTTTCAGCGGATGTGAGGCGGAGTGATATCTCCGCGCCAAGCAGGACGGAGAGATCGTCGAGGGTGGAAAGAGTGAGAGGCTCGGACGTTGCGGCAATAATGGTCCCGTTCTCCCGGCGGAGCGGAAGCACAACGGCCTTTTTGGCGTAAGTGATCGGCAGCTTGAGCGCAAGTTCTCGGTCGATCTCTCCGAGGTCGGCCTCGTAGGGCAGGCCGAGCTGCGAGCCGAGCGCTTTGAGCACGTCCTCTTCCTTCACGAAGTTGAGGCGCATCAGGAGCGTGCCGATCCGCCCTCCCCGCTTCTTCTGGAGGTCGAGCGCTTTCTTCAGCCGTTCCGGCGAAAGCCCGGACTCAACGAGTATCTCGCCGAGCAGGCGTTTCACCGCACGCTCTCCTTCGGCGCAGGGAGACTGGTGGTGGGACCGGACTTCAGGAGAGCGCCGCCGTCTTTTTTCTCAACAGTCGTAGTCGGTCCGGACAGCAGCGCGGCGCCGGCTTCTTTCTTTTCAGCCGTCGTCGTGGGGGCGGTTTGCAACGCGCCGGATGCATCTTTCTTCTGAAGGGCGCCGGCCTTCTCCGCCGGCTGAGGCGACTGGAGATTGGGCCCGGACTTTTTCTCGATGCGGTACTCTTTGCGGAATTGATCGAGGGTGTCGTTCTTCCGATTGGTAAGCTCTGAGGCATCGGCCTCGGTTTTGATGATATAGGGCGTAATGAAGATCATGAGGTTCGTCTTTTCGATCTTCGAGGTCTTGAACTTGAAAAGCCAGCCGAGGATCGGGATATCGCCGAGAAGCGGCACCTTCGAAGTCGTTGAAACCAGGTTGTCTCGGATAAGACCGCCGATCACCATGGTCTGGCGGTCTTTCACGATAACGGTGGTATCCGCGGTGCGCTTGCTGGTGCTGGGCCCCACGACGTTGGGGTTCAGGCCGGCCGTGGCGATTATGTCCGATATTTCCTGTTTGATCTCCAAACGCACGCTGTCGTCGGACGTGATCTGCGGAGTAATTTCCAGGGTGATGCCCACGTCCTTCCGATCGACCGTGGTCAAAATCTGGCCGGCGGTCGCCGCGGTCTGGCTCTGCCCTCCGATAAAGGGAACATTCTCGCCCACCATGATCCTGGCCTTCTGGTTGTCCATGGTCAGGATGTTGGGCGTCGAGAGCACGTTCACATCGCCGTCGGTCTGAAGGGCATGAAGTAACGCGCCGATGTTGAAAAATTCTTTTCCCTGGAAGGTAAACGTTCCCTTGACGGCGCCGACGTTCAGGCCGTTCAGGTTCGCGAAGCCTGCCGGGCCGCTGGCCGCGGTAGCGATGTTGCCGAAATTCGTGCCCCCGACCGCGGCGAGCTTGTTGCTTCCTTCGATCTGGTTCAGATTGGTGGCCTGGAACTCGAAACCGAGTTCCCGCTGCTTTGCCAGGCTCATCTCGATGATCGCGGCCTCCACGTAGACCTGCCGCCGCCTGATATCGAGCTTCTGGATCACGTCCTTCAGCATCTCGAAATCAGCCAGCGAGGCCACGATAACGAGCGAATTGGTGGCCTTGTCCGCGGTGATGGTGACCAGTCCCTCGAGGATCGTGGAGGGTCCGGCCGGCTGCGGCGCCCCTCCCTGCGGCGGGACCGGCAGCCGTGCGACGAGCGCGGACAAAAGCTTTGCTATGTCTTCGGCGCTGGCATTTTTGAGATAGTAGACGTTGATCTTCCCTTTCCCCTCCGGCGCGGCCACGTCCATTGCGCGGATCAGGCTTTCGATCTTTTTGATGTTATGCACCGAATCGGTGACGATGACGGAGTTTGTTGCGGGATAAGCGATCAGGTTGCCGTCCTTGGTCATGAGCGGCGTGATCGTGCGCACGATCTCCTGGGGGTTGACGAAGTTCATCCGGACGAGCTTGGTTGCGAAACCCTCGCCCTTCAAGCTGCCGTCCTGGAACACCTTGAGGCCGCTCTGGCGGGCCGAGGCCGCGGTAATGATGCGGACGACCTTCCCGTCTTCCACGGCCGTGAAGCCCTTGATCTCGAGCGCCGACAGAAACACCTGGTACGCCTCGTCCGGCGTGATCCTGGTCGGCGTCATGAGCGTCACCTTGCCGGTAATTCGGTCATCGAGAATGAAGTTCCTGCGCGTGAGCTCGCTCATCACCTTGACAAGGGCGCTGATATCGATGTTGGTGAAGTTCAGGGTAACATGATCTTCGGCGGACTTGATCTTCTGGATGTCGGTCTGGTCGGAAGGGACGGCGGGCAGAGCCGGTGACTTTTCCTGGGCGTATACAGCGGGCGCGCTCACAAGCCCTATCAGAAGCAGCAGGGCCGTCGTTTTTTTCACTCGTATCCTCCGAAATCAACGAATTTCATAGTTCAAGGTCTGCCGCTGGCCGCCCCGGAGCAAATCGACGGTGATGTTCCGTTCGTTCTTCAGGCCCTGATAGACCTGGAAAAACTTGGCGGGATCGTCCACATCCTGCGAATTGACCCGCTGGATCACGTCGCCGTTCACGATCCCGATCTTCTCATAGATGCTGCCGGGGACGATCTCGCTGATACGGAACCCGACGCTTTTCCCCTGTTCGAGATACGGCAGCGCCCGCGCCTGCGTCAGGATCTGGCCCATGTTCTCGGTGCTTGCCTGCACTTCTTTCTGGTCCACCATGTACTTGCCGTCCGAAACTTTTCTCACGCCGGTGACGGGCCCGCCGGGCTTCTGGACGCTGACGATCTTGGTGTCGTCAACGACCTGAATGTCGATGACCGGCCCGTCCGGCTTCTTGATGGAGATCTTGTCGCGCATCACCTTGACGATCACGGACCCGTCGGACAGCTTCTGGTGGATGCGGTAGAAGGCCTGGCCTGTCGCGTCCTCGAGCACCGCGCCGGCGAAGCTTTCGCCTTCGATCGTCCCGATCAGCCGATAGGACACGGACTCGACCGCGGGACCGCCGGACGGTCCTTTGCCTTCACCGAAGAGCCCCCGCTCCAGGATGGAGGAATACTCGGAAAGCTCCCGGCGGGGTTCCAGTCCGGCCCGCTCGCGCTCGAGCGGCGTCGTGAACTTGGGGGCCGCCTCAAGACTCCGGCCGATCAGAGCGTCCACGGTGTCTGCCATGAAATAGGCGGACACCGTGAGCAGCCCGGTGAGCGCTAACGTATATAAGGTCTTGCGGTCCTTCATTGCTGAAATCGCTCCGTCCCTTGCAGCTACGAAATTATACTCTTTACGGTGTTTGTTGTCAACGAGTAACAACTTGAGACTAAAAGACTTTTAGGGTCGAAGCGGTGGCGGGAGGAAACAAGCAAGAGGAATGATAAACGGCGTCAGGCCTTGAAAAATCTTTCGTAAAACTTCATTGCGCGATCATGATAGGCGCCGAAGATTTTCTCCGATTCGCCGGTCACGGCCGCGAGATCGATCCCCTTCTCGTGCTTGAGCCATTCGCTGACGATGGACGGGGTGACTTCGATATGGAACTGGAGCGCGTACACCCGGTCCGCGTACCGGAAGGCCTGGTTCGGGTACAGGTCCGACGACGCGAGCCGCACGGCCCCCGGCGGAAGGTCGAAAGTGTCTCCGTGCAATTGGAACACTCGTGCGGCGTTTTTGCCGGAGACCTCGAGCGCGGACACGAGGGGATCGTTTTTCCCATCCGTGGTCAGCGCCGCGTCGTACCAGCCGATCTCTTTCCGTTGGCCGGGATAGACCCGTGCGCCGAGCGCGTGGGCGACCATCTGCGCGCCGAGACAGACGCCGAGCACGTGCTTGCTCTCCCTGATGGCAGCACTGATGAGCAGCGCCTCGTTGATGAGAAAGCGGTAGCGGTGCATTTCGTACACTGCCATGGGACCGCCCATAACGACGAGATGGGTAAAGGAACCGACGTCAGGGACAACATCTCCCTTGTTAAGATCAACGATGGAATAGGACAGGTCCTTGGCGCGAAGAAAATCCTCGATCGTGCCCGGACCTTCGGTGTCGATATTTTTTACAATGAGAACGTTCATGCGGGGTCTCGTTTCGTAAAAAATAGAAACGCCATGGTCGGCCTCCGCGACGATACGGAAGTGACGAACTGGATGCTCTCGAAAGAGTATCCTTTCGCGGTCCATTCGTTCAGGACCCGTTCGATCTCCTCGTCAGTCACGGTGCTGGTTTCAACGACTTTGTAGGCCATGAAGGTATTATAGAGGAGGACAGGATTTTTTTCAATGGGTATCGGGCTATGGCGCGGGTCACGCGCCGGGCGAAGCGGCGTCTATAGACGCCGGCTGGTTGGGATGCTTGGTTGCGGGTTAGGCGAATTTTTTCTGTTTTTTGATGATTTCAGACAAGGAGCGCAACGCTTGATTGACGGAGTCATGATCCGGGAAATATTTTGCGATATCGGGCTCAATTACTATCACATTTGTGCCTTCTGCATATCTCTTTGCGTATTTGCCGCGAATGCCTTTACTGAAATCATATTCTTCAAGCATGTCTGGATCTTTTCGCATTTTCTTCATATTGGCTCCTTTCCTGCTTCGTCGCTTTTCTTGCGCTTGTATTCTTATTTTGCTGCCTCTTTCCGTATGTACAATTACCAATAGACGATTTTGATGAGAATTTCCGATCAAAATCTGTCTCTCTTCATCTTCCGAATGCAGTGGGTCATAAATCGTCAATGACAACGTATCTTTGAAAGCCGAGCTGGCCTCATCAAAGGAAATGCCATAAATTTTGATATTCTTTTTTGCCTTTGTTGAGTCCCACTCGAAAGAAAGCATTTTTCACCATTCATCTTGACTTTATTATAGCCTATGAGAAGTGTGTTGCCAATTACAATATTAACTCCAACCATTTCCTCGTGATTGACATCTCATCCGATATTTTATTAAAAAATCAGCGTTCATCTGCGTCCCCATGCCCGGAACTTTCCTGTTGCTATTCAAGACTGTTGTTAATATAATCTGGCATGCCTCCAAAGCAAAAAGGGACTCTCACCGGTCTTGATTTCGTAGAGAAACTCTGGCCCAAAAACCTGCGCGAAGCGCGTGTCGGGCTCGTGGTACACCCTGCTTCCGTAAACCAAAAGCTGGAGCACGCCGCGGCACTCTTTGCTGGATCAAAAAAGTGGGAGCTCTCAGCGCTCTTCGGCCCACAGCACGGCATCCTCGGCCAGACGCAGGACAACATGGTCGAGTGGGAAGGCTTCCGCGACCCCGCTATGGGCGTCCCAGTCTACAGCCTCTACGGCAAAACGCGAAAGCCTTTGCCCGAAATGCTCTCGAACGTCGACGTGCTGGTCATCGACCTGCAGGATGTCGGCGCGCGGTATTATACCTTCATCTGGACGCTGGAACTCTGCATGCAGGCATGTCAGGAACTGGGAAAAACCGTCGTCGTGCTCGACCGTCCGAATCCCATCACCGGACGGGTGACGGAAGGCCCGGTGCTTAATCCCGAATTCTCGTCCTTCGTCGGCCTCCGGCCTTTGCCGGTGCGCCACGGCATGACCATCGCTGAGCTCGGCGCGTATCTTCAAGACTCATTCCATCCCGGCCTGGACTATCGTATCATTCCCCTGCAGGGATGGAAGCGGACAATGTGGTTCGACGAAACGCGTCTGCCCTGGGTCATGCCTTCGCCGAACATGCCGACGCTCGATACCGCGCTCGTGTATCCCGGCATGTGTTTGCTCGAAGGAACGAACATGTCCGAAGGCCGCGGCACGACAAGGCCCTTCGAGATATTCGGCGCGCCCTTCGTGCATGCCGAGACCCTGGTGAACGTCCTGAAGGAGTTCAAACTACCCGGCGTGATCTTCCGGCCGCTCTCGTTCCAGCCCGCTTTTCAAAAGCATTCCGGAATGCTCTGCGGCGGAGCGCAGATACACGTGACGGACCAAGAGAAGTTCAAACCCTTCAAAACCGGCGTCGCTATCCTCAAAGCGGTCCATAACACGTATCCGCGCGACTTTGCGTGGAAACAGCCCCCCTATGAGTACGAGGAGATCAAGCTTCCGATCGATATCCTCGCGGGGACCGACCAGTTGCGGAAGAACATCGAATCATGGAAAGACCTTGACGAAATGGAAAAGTGGTGGAAGGAAGAAACAAAGGCATTTGAGAAAATACGGCGGCAGTATTTACTGTATAAATAATTTTGCCCCGAAGACACGAAGACACAAAGTGCAAGCACGTTCGCAATAATTTTTTCTTGGTGCCTTGGTGACTTAGTGGCGATTTTTTAAATATGTCTAAATTCCCCCTCAATATCTTCCTTCCCGCCGCCGGTCTCGGCGAGCGGCTCAGGCCGATCACGAACCATTTGCCCAAGCCGCTCCTTCCGGTCCTCGGCAAACCGATCATCGAGGGCATTCTCGAAAAGCTCACCCTCGTCTGTTCGGGAAAAATCGGCGTCAACCTTCACTACAAATCCGAGATGATCCGCGCTTGGGTTGGAAAATCGCCGTATGCAAAACAAGTCGCCTTCTTTCCCGAGGACCCCATCCTCGGCACCGGCGGCGCTCTCAAGAACGCAGAAACATTCCTTTCGGGCGGCCCTTTCATCGTGCACAACTCAGACATTCTGCTGAACATCGACTTCTCGCGCCTGATCGAAGAGCACCTCTCTTCCGGCAACATTGCGACCCTCGCCTGCCACCGTATTCCCGAACTGAGCAACGTGGTCATCGACAAAAACGGCCAGGTGCTCGACGTGGAGAATCCCGGCGCGTCGAAACCTGACCCGCTGACCGCGGCCGACAAGGTCGCCTACACCGGCATTGCCGTGTACTCGCCGGAGATATTGAAGTTCCTTCCGATGGGAGTGTCCCACGCGACCGTCGCCTGGATCGCCGCGTCCAAGGCGGGCCATAAGGTCCGCGCCATGGACTTTACCGGCTGCACCTGGAGCGACGTGGGAAATCCCGTCACCTACGCGCGGGCGGTGCTCGACACTCTGCGGGAAAATGGAGAGACCGTCCATATCTCAAAGTCCGCCCGCTGCGGGAGAATCGGGATCGACGGCTATGTGGTGATGGAGTCCGGAAGCGAGGTCAAGGACGGATCGAGCATCAGGAGCTGCATCGTCATGCCTGGAGCGAGCGT
>JBGOTO010000104.1:0-8428 GCA_041476485.1 Nitrospirota bacterium | reverse complement strand
TGTTCGAGGAACCGCTTCTGGTCCGCGGGCTTGGTCCTGCCGATGCGAAGGTGAAAAAACTGGATGTCGTTCTCGATCTTCCTGCTGAACTCCTCAATCTTGTTGAACTTGGCTTTGAGCCCGGGGGCATTCTGGTCCTGCTGGGTGCGGAGCCAGAAATAGTACCCCTCGTCCCCGTCCGTTCCGTACAGCCGCCTCCAGGTTTCGTACTGGTCCAGGGCCCGGCGGAGGACCATCGGGTCTTCGAGGTAATCGGCGCGGTCTTTCCAGGCGTTGATGAACTCGTAGCTCTTCTCTGCTATGATTTTTCTCTTTCCCTCCATCAACGGATCTTCGTCGCCGTCGAAGAGCGGCGTAAGGTCCCAAACGGCCTGCTTGACGTTTATCGTGAGTTGTCTTGAACGAGGCATGTCTTCTCCTTGGGTGTGGTATTTTTACAGTATACTATCTCAGGGCGGAACTGTCCAGACGGCGCATGCAGCAGTGGTAAAGCGGCGGCGAAGATTGTGCTCCTTTGCGGTTTCTTTTACGACCGGTTCCACTCTCCGTTTTCCCCAGAAGGAGGTCCAGGCTGGATGAAAAAAAACCGCTAAGTGGTTCAAGCCAAAACTAAACAAAAGGCGGGTCCCGATAAACGGCGCCCGCCTTTTTCCTTTTCGTCCCTTTCCCCCGGCTTACGCGGCCTTCGCCACTTCAATCAGCTTTCCCAACGCTTCCAGCGCCTTGTCGTAATCAGGGTGGTTCGACTGCTCCGGAACTATCTCTTTGTACCGCACGATGTTGTTCTTGTCGATGACGAAGATGGAGCGCGCGAGCAGGCGAAGCTCCTTGATAAGGACGCCGTAGGCAACGCCGAACGACGCGTCCCGGTGGTCCGAAAGGGCCCGCGCTCTCTCGATTTCCGCGGCCGTGCAGAACCGGGAAATTGCAAAGGGCAGGTCCATGCTGATGTTCAGCACGACCACGTCCTGGGGCATCGCCGCCGCCTCGTGGTTGAACCTGCGGAGCTGCAGGTCGCAGACCGGCGTGTCCAGAGACGGCGTTACGCTGATCACCTTTATTTTTCCCGCAAAATCCTTGAGCTGCACGTCGTTGAGATCGCCATCAAGGACGGTGAACTCAGGAGCTTTCTCCCCTATCTTGAGGTCCGCGCCCGCAAGGGTAAGCGGTTTGCCTCTCATGGTTATCGATACTGTTCTCTCCATTAGACACCTCCCTCTTCTTTACTTTTGCGCAAACTTTCTCAAACATGTATATAAGATAGAACATATCCTGTATTTTGTCAAGAGAGGGGCTTCTTCATTGCCCCCTAAGGATATACGCCAAAAGTCGTCACGCGACGCCCTCGCCGAGTGCTTTTCCCCGCTCCGTAAATTGGATCCCCCGGACCGTTTTCCCCGCGCTCTTGAGCGCCTCGATGACGTTCGACGTGAGCGGAAGATCGTTGTCCATAACGCTGGGCGGCTTCAACCCGGAGAAGAAGAGCGCTGTCCCGAAATCGCAGCGTCCGAGACGATCGAGACACTCTTTTCCCTTCAGCGGCCCGAGGGACAGGCTGGTAATTTCCCCGCCGTCGAAATAAAAGCGGACCATGTGGTCGGCGCATTGGTCGACGACGAAGAGTGCGCCGGTTTTTCTTTTCGCATAGAACTCCTGAAGCACGTCGGCAAATAACAAAGCCATGCTGCGACCTCCCTTCAATCTATAAGCCCTTGAATTTCTATTATTCACCGCCGAGACGCGGAGATCTCTTTAAATGGTGATGGCGCCTACCCATGCCCCATGACGCAACAACTAACACCTTTCCATGGTGATTGTAAATCACCCGGTATGGGTATTTTAAGGGTATGTGTCAAAATGCCACACCAGAAGCAGCTTGTTTCAAGAGGGGTATTTTTAGACTGAAAGGAAAAACGTGGACGGTGATGGGGCGAGGCTGGTCCAGAACTGCGTATTACGTCTTCTTTATTTTCTTGCTTCCCTCATAGAGCTCATATTCAAGCAGCCTGCACTCGATACCGCTGTTAAACAACGGAAAGCTCTGCTTCGGCTTCAGACTTACCTTCTTGGCGAGTGAGGGATTGCCCGTAAATACATACCCGGTATATCCCCTGCACTTCTGCTTGAAATAATCTCCGATGCCTTTGTACGTAGCTTCGAGTTGCTGAATTTCGCCCATCCGCTCGCCGTAGGGTGGGTTCATCACGATAACTCCCCCGCCGTCAGGCAGCGGCGTATCCGCGTAATCGCAAACTCCGAACTCGATGAAAGACTCCACGCCGGCCGTGGCCGCGTTTTTCCTGGCCGCTTCGACCGCCGCGGGGTTGCTGTCCGTGGCGACGATCTTCCCCGGCAGACTTCTTTTTGCTTCTTTTTTTGCCTTCTCGCGCAGCCCGCCCCAGAGCGCTTCGTTGAAATTTTTTATATGCATGAACCCGAAGTTGCTCCGGAAAAGCCCCGGCGCCCGGTTTAATCCGATCAGCGCGGCCTCGATGGCGAGCGTGCCGCTGCCGCACATGGGATTGAGGAAGTTTCCGCTGCCGTTCCAGTTTGTCGCGAGCACAACGGCCGCGGCGAGCGTCTCCTGCATGGGGGCCGTGAGGGGCATCTTCCGGTATCCCCGGCGTGAAAGCGGTTCTCCCGACGTGTCCAGGTAAACCTTGCAAAGCCCTTCCTTCCCGTACAGATGCACCACGGACCGGTCCCGCGCCGGGCCGGAGTCGGGCCGCCGGCCGCACTGTTCCCTGATCCTGTCGACGATCGCGTCCTTGCATCGCAAGCTCGCAAAGCGGGGGTCCTTTATGCCCGGAGTATCGACGCTCGAAGTCACGCAGATATAGCCGTCTTCGGGAACATATTCTTCCCATGCAAGAGCGCACAATTCCCGGTAGAGTTCATCGACGCTGTTCGCGCTGAACTCTTTGAGCTGAAAAAGCACCCGGTGGCCGGTCCGAAGGTGAAGGTTCAGCGATAACGTATCGTCGAGTGTGCCTTCGGTTTCGACACCCGCGACGGACTCGGACAGAACGGGGAAACCCACAGTGAGCAGCTCCTGCTTCAGGAAGGGAACGAGGCCTTTAGGGCAGGTGATGAGAATTTTTGATTTATGCATGGAGTAAGACAGATGAACTCGTAAAAAAGCGTATTTTACCGCGGAGGCACACCCTGCACTCGCGTTGACACTCGTAAGCACTGGGTGCAGGCAGAGGACGCAGAGAAAAATCCTTAATTTTCAATTTGCTTTTCTCAGCGTCTCCGCGTCTCGGCGGTGAATTATTGACTTTTTACGTGTGTATCAAGATGGAGGGTGAAAAAGCGTCAGTTCGCCGACGCCATCAAGCGCTCTTTGTCCTTGAAGAGCATGTCGCACTTGTTCATATACACCTTGCGCACGACGCCCTTGCCGAAGGTATTATGGACCACGATGTCGCCGACGCGGTACTTCCCGGCCATGTCGTACGCGAGCTCGTTTCCCCGTGCTTCCGCGAGGCAGGCCTCCCAGAGGGCTTCCGCCGATTTCACCCCGTCGCCCTTTTTTTTGGCGGCCCGGGTCTTATTGACGTCCGCGGGGTCCCTGAACTTGTGCGTGCTGCCGCAGGTCTTGCACTTTGCCTTCGCGATCGCCTCTCCATCCATGGCCACAATGACGTGATCGAGGACCAGCTTGCACTTCGTACAGAACGAGGCGATATTTTCACCAGCCATCATCTTTTCCAACATGGCATCCTCCTTGGTAATTCCGGATTCGGCGAAGATGAAAGCCGGCCGTCTTGCCGTGGACGATCAGCACGAACCGGGCGGATTCTCCGAAAGCGCGATAGCGCGGAATCTCCTCGTCTCGCCGGAAGGTGTGTATTTATTATACACTTTCTAAAAAAAAACTCTACTGATTTTCGGGCGCGGGAGCGTGCGGCAATGCGAACGGCTGTGGCCCCCGCAAGCGAAGGATTACGGAATCGCCGCTTTTCGCTTGAAATCGCCCGGTTGTTCTGATAGTATGATGTGATTCAGGAGGCTCAGTGCAGAGGGCGGACCTTACAACCAGAGCGGTCGCTGGACTTATTGATCTCCTCCTTGTCATCAGCCTGGCCAGGCTGCCGGACGTGCTCGGTTTTTTGTCCGCAACAGGCTACATCCTCCTCCGCGACGGGCTGTTCGACCACCGAAGCGTCGGGAAAAAACTGCTCGGCCTTCGCGTGATCGCCTCGGAAGGTCCCCGGCCCGCGGCAAGCTGCCGGGATTCGATCATCAGGAATGCTCCGCTTGCCGCGGCCTATTTTCTTTTTCTGGTCCCCTATGCGGGCTGGGTCCTCGGTCCTTTGGCCCTCGGGGTGGAATGCCTGACCGCCCTCGGCGACAACGCGGGGATGAGGATCGGAGACCTGCTGGCGAGAACGCTCGTTGTTCTCGACGTTCCGGTCCCGGCTGCCCCGGAAACCGGGCCGGCCCCGCAAACCGGCGCTGTTCAAACCGGCGCGGTCGGGTCGCGCGACCCGGAGTAATAATCCGGAATGACGATTCGCCACGAAATAAGACGAGCATGGCCGATTTTTTTGGCCTGATTTTCGTTATTTTGAAAGGAGTTTCCTCGTACAATGTTTATCAACACTATCATGGGCTGGTTCTCAAACGACATGGCGATCGATCTGGGCACGGCCAACACCCTGGTCTACGTGAAAGGGAAAGGGATCGTCTGCAACGAGCCGTCGGTCGTGGCCATCTCCGCGAAGACCGGCAAGGTCCTCGCCGTGGGCGCGGAAGCCAAGCGGATGCTCGGCCGCACACCCGGCGATATCAAGACGATACGTCCGATCAAGGACGGCGTCATCTCCGACTTCGACATCACCGGGGAAATGCTCCGGTACTTCATCCAGCGGGTGCACAACCGGAAGTCGTTCATGCGTCCCCGCATCGTCATCGGCGTGCCCTCGGGCATCACGCAGGTGGAGCAGCGCGCCGTCAAGGACGCCGCCATCACGTCGGGCGGGCGCGACGTCTACCTCATCGAGGAGCCGGTCGCAGCCGCCATCGGCACGGGGCTGCCCATTTCCGAGCCCTCGGGCAACATGATCGTGGATATCGGCGGCGGCACGACGGACATCGCCGTCATCTCCATGGACGGCGTGGTGTACAGCAAGGCGATCCGCGTGGGCGGCGACAAGATGGACGAAGCGATCATCAACTACATCAAGCGCAAATACAATCTCCTCATCGGAGAGATGATGGCCGAGCAGATCAAGCTCGAAATCGGTTCGGCGTACAAGCTGGACAGCGCCCGTCAGACGATGGAGATCAAGGGCCGGGACCTGGTCTCGGGCATCCCCAAGACGCTCATTCTCGACGACGACGAAGTGCGCGAGGCGCTTTCCGATCCGATCGGCCAGATCCTGAACGGCATCAAGGCCGCGCTCGAAAACACGCCGCCCGAGCTCTCGGCCGACATCGTGGACAAAGGCATTGTGCTGGCAGGCGGCGGGGCGCTCCTCAAGGGACTGGACGTCTTCCTCAGAGAAGAGACGTCGCTTCCCATTATCATTGCGGAGGAGCCCCTGACGTGCGTCGTGCTCGGGGCCGGCAAGATCCTCGACGATATGGACATTCTGAAAAAAGTCGTCATGTAGGTCCCGCGGGAAAACACGGGCTAAAAGGAGCGCGGGAAGATGCCAGGGCTTTTTGCAAAGCGCAGGACAATTTTATTCATTCTTTTCCTCCTCATGCTCCTCTTCTGGCTGGTCACGGCGCAGGTGAAAAACGGACGGTTGACCGTTCTGGAAAGGCCCGTCCTCGCCGTCTCGGGTTTTTTTGAACGGATCATCAGCGGGACGTATACGTCGGCGGTGTCGCTCGGCGACAACTACATTTTTCTCGCGCGCACGCACCGGGAGAACGAAAAGCTCAAGGAGGAGCTCGACCGCTTGCGGCTCGAAAACGGGGCCATGAACGAGCTGCTCATCGAAAACGAGCGCCTGCGGGACGCGCTGAACTTTAAACACATGAACCCGTCGGGGTCGATCACTGCGCAGGTTATCGGCAAGGAGCTGTCCCCCACGTCCAGCACCATAACGATCAACAAAGGTTCCGACGACGGCGTCAGGAAGGACATGCCGGTGATCACCCCCGCCGGAGTGGTCGGAAGGGTGCAGACGGTCCTTTCAGGCTGGTCGAAAGTCATCCTCCTGACCGATCCGGCAAGCACGCTCGCGGTCAGGGTGCAGCGGAACCGGGAGGAGGGGCTGCTGGAAGGCAAGCTCGCCCGGTGTGCGCTCAAGTACGTCTCCTATTACGCCGATATCCAGCAAGGAGACCTGCTCGTTACCTCGGGACTCGACGGCATCTATCCGAAGGGCCTCTCCGTGGCAACCGTGGTCAGAGTGACGAAACGCGAGGCCAGCTCGTTCCAGACGGTCGTGGCTGAGCCTGCCGTGAGGTTCTCCCGCCTGGAAGAGGTCCTGGTATTCAAGAAATGAAGTCCGCTTTTTATCTCGCTCTTTTTTTATTGCTTATCCCCTTTCAGGCCAGCCTGCTTGGACCCCTGTCGATTGCCGGCATCAAACCGGACCTCGCCCTCGCCCTGGTCTACATCATCGGGCTGCTCACCGGCCCCGTCGAGGCGGCCCTCGTGGGCATGGGTTCCGGACTGCTTCTGGACATCGGCTCCGCCGGCCTCGTCGGACTTTCGGGGCTGACCCGCGGCCTCATCGGTCTTACCGCAAGTCTGCTCGGCAGAAGGGTGTTTGACCTCGCCAATCCGATGAACGGCGCGTTTGCGGCCGTCTTCAGCCTGGCGGAAGGGATCTGCATTGCGCTCTTTTTGCAGGTCGTTTACGGCGATGTCCCCTTCGTAAGCCTGCTTACGGGCAGAATTTTTCCCCAGGCGATCTATACGGGTGTGCTCGGCGTTGTGCTGCTGCGGCTGATGACCGGCAGGAAGGTCCTTCCGGCCTTGAAAAGGCGGGCCGTTCAGGAGGAGTTGTAGATGTTTGAACAGGACAGTCCAGCCGCAATACAGAGAAGGCTTCCGCTCTTGGCGGCCTTCATTATCATTCTTGTTGCGGTCCTCCTTGTCCGCCTCTGGTATCTCCAGGCAGTCAAAGGGGCGTACTACCAGGAGCAGGCGGAGAGCAACCGGATCAGGCCGGTGAAGCTCAGGCCGCCCCGGGGCATCATCTACGACCGGAACGGCAGGCCGCTCGTCGAGAACGTGCTGACCTTTGATATCTCCCTGGTGCCGGAAGACGCATCCGACCTCGAGGCGACGATCGCAAAGCTGTCCTCGATCGTCAAAGTAGGCCGGGATTCGATCCGGCAGGCGCTGGAAGACGCGTCTTCCATCAGGTCGAAATATGACCCGGTAAAGATAAGGGAGGAGGCCCCCTGGGACGAAGTGACCGTGGTCGAAACCCACGTGGACGACCTGCCCGGCGCCATCATCGAGCCTGAGCACCGCAGGCATTATCCGTATGCGGGACTCGCTTCACACCAGCTCGGCTACATCGGCAAGGTATCGCAGAGCCAGCGGAAACAGGAGCAGGCCGACGTCGGCCTGTTGACCGGCCAAAGCGGCCTCGAAAAAATCTACGACAAGCTCTTGCGCGGTACCGCGGGCCGGCGCATGATCCAGGTGAACGCCGCGGGCAAGAAGGTGAAAGATCTCGGGATAGACGAGCCCAAACCGGGAATGGATGTTTATCTCACTATCGACCTCGAAGTGCAGCAGGCGGCCGAGGAGGCCCTCGGCAACCGCACCGGCGCCATCGTCGCCATGGACCCGAACACAGGCGAGGTCCTGGCGCTTGCGAGCCACCCGAATTACGATCCCAACCTTTTCCCCCGGGGTATCGCGCCGAAGGACTGGGCCCGGCTGGCGAACGACCCCACGCACCCGCTGTACAACCGCGCCATCCAGAGCGTCTACCCCCCCGGCTCGACGTTCAAGATCATCGTGGCGCTGGCCGGCCTCGAGACGGGCGTCATCAATCCCGAGGAAAAAGTCACCTGCAACGGCTTCATCAAGAGCGGCAGGCACACGTACCGGTGCTGGAAGAAACATGGCCACGGCGAGATCTCGTTTCACCGGGCCATCGTCGAGTCGTGCGACGTGTACTTCTATACCATGGCGGAGCGCATCGGGTTCGACCGCATAGCCGAGTACGCCAGAAAATTCGGTTTCGGCAGCCTGACCGGTATCCGCTTACCGGACGAAAAACAGGGACTGGTCCCCACCTCCGAGTGGAAAAAGACGAAAATAGGTGAGCGCTGGTTTCCGGGGGACACGTACATCAACGCCATCGGACAGGGGTTTGTTCTCGTGAGCCCCCTGCAGGCAGCCCGGATGATGAGTGCGGTCGCGAACGGCGGCCATCTTTACCGCCCCGTGCTGATCAAGCAGACCAGGAACAGAGAGACCGGCGAAGTCAAAACTTTTTCC
>JBGOTO010000103.1:0-8484 GCA_041476485.1 Nitrospirota bacterium | reverse complement strand
GGAAGTGATCGCCGCGCGGGAGAAGCAGGTCCCCGTCATTCCCCGAGCCGAGATGCTGGCGGAGCTCATGCGCTTGAAGTACGGCGTGGCCATCGCGGGCGCCCACGGCAAGACCACGACGACCTCGATGGTCGCGACGGTGCTCGCCGCGGGCGGGATAGACCCCACGGTCGTGATCGGCGGCAAACTGAACAGCCTGGGCACGAACGCCAAGCTCGGGCAGGGCGAGTTTCTCGTGGCCGAGGCGGACGAGAGCGACGGGAGCTTCCTCAAGCTTTCGCCCACCATCGCCGTGGTCACGACGATCGATGAAGAACACCTCGACTATTACAAGGACATCAACGAAATCAAGGACGCCTTCATTACCTTCATCAACAAAGTGCCGTTCTACGGCGTGTCGGTGCTCTGCCTGGACCAGCCGCACATCCAGGCGCTCATCCCGCTGGTGAAGAAACGCTACCGGACCTACGGGATGAGCTCGCAGGCCGACTACCAGGCGCGGGATGTTTCGCTCCGGGCGCTGGGCTCGAAGTTCAAGGTCATGAACCACAGCGTTGACCTGGGATGGTTTGAGCTGTCGGTCCCGGGTGCGCACAATATCAACAACAGCCTTGCCGCGATCGTTGTGGCGCAGGAACTGGATATCGATATTGAAACGATCCGGAAGGCCCTGAAGGATTTCAGCGGCGTGCAGCGCAGGTTCCAGATAAAAGGCGAGGTAAACGGCATTACGGTCGTCGACGATTACGGCCACCATCCCACGGAGGTCAAGGCGACGCTTGCCGCCGCGGCGTCCGGCGCGGACCGGCGCGTGGTGGTCGTGTTCCAGCCGCACCGGTATACGAGGACGCAGCATCTGCTCGAACAGTTTTTCACCGCTTTTAACCAGGCGGACAAGCTGGTCATCATGGAAATCTACGCCGCGGGAGAACAGCCGATCGCCGGCGTGTCTGGCCAGGCGATCTACGAGGGAATCAAGAAATACGGCCATAAGGACGTGACCTTCATCCCGGAACGGGAGGAGGTCGTCAAGCATTTGGCGGCGGCGCTCAAAAAGGGCGACCTGATGCTCACGCTCGGCGCCGGAGACGTGTGGAAAATCGGAGAACAAGTCCTGGAGAAACTGAAACATGCAGATCGCAAACTTTAAGGGAGAGCAGTTCAGCAACGAGCCGATGAGCAAGCATACGTCGTTCGGCATCGGCGGTCCGGCGGACTGTCTCGCCTATCCCGTTGACCGGGACGACCTCAAAACGCTTTTGCAAACGCTCAAAGACCGGAAAGTGCCGTATTACCTCCTCGGCAGCGGCACCAATCTGCTCGTGCGGGACGGGGGGTTCCGGGGAGTGGTGATCAGCCTGCGGCGGCTGAATGCGGTCAAGACGGAGCGAGAGTACCGCTCTGTCGGCGGGACCTATGTCGTGCTCTCTGCCGAGGCCGGCGCGCTCCTGACGAAGCTTCTGCACGCCGCCGTCGAGGAAGGGCTCACGGGCCTTGAGTTTGCGGCCGGCATCCCGGGCACGGTCGGCGGCGCAGTCTGCATGAACGCCGGCACGGCCCAAGGCGAGCTCGGCGGCATCATCGAGTCGGTCACGCTGGTGTCGCCGGAAGGAGAGATGGCAGGCCGGACAAGAGAGGAAATGGGTTTCCGCTATCGAACGTCCTCGATCCCGGAAGGACATGTCGTGCTCGACGCGCGGGTTGCGCTGCGCCGGGATGAGAAAGAGAAGGTCAAGGCCCGCGTCACGGAACTTTTAATGACAAGGATGGAACGCCAGCCCCAGGGTTTCCGCAACTCGGGATCGATTTTCAAAAACCCGCACGAGGAGTCCGCGGGCAAGCTGATCGAATCGGCGGGGCTCAAAGGGAGGACGGTCGGCGGCGCTCGGGTCTCGGACAAGCACGCCAACTTTATCGTGACCTCGGGCGACGCAAGGGCCGCGGATGTGCTGGCGCTGATGGACATCGTAAAACAAACCGTGCTGGACGTGCACGGCGTGCGGCTTGAACCGGAGATAAAAATACTAGGTGAAGACGCATAAAGAAAGGGTCAAGGGTCATGGGTCTCGTGACGAATAAAAAAATCGGCGTGCTCATGGGCGGGCTGTCGTCCGAGCGTGAGGTGTCGCTCGCGAGCGGAAACGCCATTCTGAAAGCTCTGACGGAAAAGGGCTACCATGCCGTGGTCATCGACGTGGGCAGGGACGTGGCGGAGAAAATCCACGACAGCGACATCGAGGTTGCCTTTATCGCGCTTCATGGTAAATACGGGGAAGACGGCGCGATCCAGGGTATGCTGGAGGTCATGGGCATTCCGTACACGGGCTCCGGCATTCTCGCGAGCGCGCTCGGGATGAACAAGACCATTGCAAAGCAGGTGTTCAGGTCAAAGGGATTGCTCGTCGGGCCTTACGAAGTTATTTACGCGGGCGCCGCGGACAGCGCTCACGCAGTTCTTGAGAAGATCAAGTTCCCGGCCGTGATCAAGCCCCATGCCGAGGGCTCGAGCGTGGGCGTGAGCATTGTCTTCAAGAAAGAGGATGTGGCGCCGGCAATGGAGCTTGCGTTCGAGTACGGCGACGAAATCCTGATCGAAAAATTCATCAAAGGCAAGGAGGTCCAGGTCGGCGTTCTCGGCGATCGCGCGCTCGGCGCCATCGAGATCGTGCCGAAGGACTCGTTCTACAGCTACAAGGCAAAATACGAACAGGGGATGTCCGAGCATTTTTTCCCGGCGCGGATCCCGGATGCGGTGTACAAACGGACGCTCGAAGCGGGACTTGCGGCGCACCGGGCCCTCGGCTGCAGGGGATACAGCAGGGTGGATTTCATCATCGATGAATCGGGTGGGCCTTACATTCTCGAAGTGAACACGCTGCCGGGCATGACCGCCACGAGTCTCCTGCCCGATATAGCGCGGGGCGTGGGGATGTCATTCCCTGAGCTGGTGGAGGAGATACTGAAGCTGGCACTGGCGGAGTGAATTCGGAATGCGGATTGCAGAATGCGGAATGAACATAACCGAGGTGCATGCGAGACTATAAGAACGTAAAAGTCCCGAGGAAGTATCGTACAAGCTCGAATCGCGTGACCGTGAAACGAGCAGCGGTGAATCGTATTGCCGGGAGCGGCGCGGGAGGGGCGAGAAGCACGGCGCTGAAATTCCTGGTGGTCATGGTCATTGCGGCCGGATGCTGGCTGGGTTCGCAGGCGTATCGCATCGTTACGCATGCGGAGATGTTTCAGATCGCCGGTGTGGATGTCAAAGGCGTTCGACAGCTCGACGAAGCCGACCTCAAAAATATCGTCGGCGTGTTTACTGGCCAGAACATCTTTCGCGTGGACCTCGATGCCGCCGTCAGACGGGCGGGCGCCAACGCGTGGGTGAAGACCGTCAGGATACACCGCCGCCTGCCGAACAGGATCAGCATGGTCGTAACCGAGCGCGTTCCGTACGCCCTCCTGGACAACGGCGTTGCGCGGTTTTTGATGGACAACGAGGGAGTGATCATCGGCCGGGTCGTGAAAGAAAAAACGTCAGTGTGGCGGCTCCCGCTCGTGGCAGTCAAGGACTATCGGGCACGGCCCGGAGACCAGGTGACCTCCGAGGGGATCAATGAGGCGCTCATGCTTCTCTCGGAGATCGAGGCGCGCGGGGGGTGGCGGCTCGAAGAGGTGACCATCAAGGCCGGCGCTCCGGGGTCGCTCTCCGTCATGTACGCGAACCATGAATTCAAGATCGGCAGCGGCAATTATGCGGAAAAGCTCCGCAGGCTGGCGGAGGTCATGGCGGACCTGAAGCGGCGCGGCGTGGACGTCGCCTCTGTCGACCTCCGTCCCGACCGTCAGGTAGCGGTGATGGTCAATAACAGCAGGGTCCAGGGTTCAGGGTCCAGGGGCAAGGGAAAGTAAGAAACAACGAGAGAAGCGCAACAGGGTATAGGGCAAAGGAAAGGGAGTTAGATGTGAAGAGTGAAAAACAACAGGTTCCAGTGTTCAGGATCCGGAGGCAAGGGAAGAATAACGAGCAGTTCCTGTACCCTGGCCCCTTGACCCATGACCCTGAAGGAACGGGGGTGTGCTGTGGCGAAAAAACCGGATAACGTGCTCGTAGGTCTTGACCTGGGAACGACCAAGGTCTGCGCCATCGTGGGAGAAGTGAAGGACGGCGGCCAGGTCGACATCATCGGCATCGGCATCAGCCCTTCGCATGGACTCAAAAAAGGCGTGGTGGTGAATATCGACAGCACGGTGGAGTCCATCAAGAAGGCGGTCCACGAGGCGGAGCTCATGGCCGGCGTGGAGATCAATTCCGTGTACGTGGGGATCTCCGGCGGCCACATCAAGGGGATCAACTCGCGCGGCGTGGCCGCGATCAAGAACCGGGAAGTGGGTTCCTCGGACGTGGCGCGGGCCATCGACGGGGCCCGGGCGGTGAACATACCCATGGACCAGCAGATCCTGCATGTCCTCCCCCAGGAGTTCATTATCGACGACCAGGACGGGATCAAGGATCCTCTCGGCATGTCGGGGACCCGTCTCGACGTAAAGGTCCACATCATCACCGGCGCGGTGACCGCCATCCAGAATATCGTGAAGAGCTGCTCGCGCGCGGGGCTCCACGTGAACGACCTCGTGCTTCAGCCGCTCGCCTCCTCACGGGCGGTGCTCACGTCCGAGGAGCAGGAGTTGGGCGTCGTTGTCGTGGACATCGGCGGCGGGACCACGGACCTCGCGTTCTTCCTGGAGGGAAGCCTGTGGCACACCGAGGTGCTGCCCATCGGCGGCAACCATCTTACCAACGATATCGCCATCGGGCTCCGCACGCCCGCGTCGGAAGCGGAGAAGATCAAGATCAAATTCGGGTGCGCGCTGTCTTCCCTCGTGAAACATGAGGAAACGCTCGATGTCCCCAGCGTGGGAGGAAGACCGCCCAGGCTTCTCTCCCGTCAGATCCTGTGCGAGATCATCGGGCCCCGCGTCGAGGAGCTTTTCAGCATGGTGCAGCAGCGGCTCAAGAAGACCGGGTATGAAGACATGTTCGCGTCCGGCGTGGTGCTTACCGGCGGAACGGCCCTCATGGAGGGCGTGCAGGACGCCGCGGAACGGTATCTCGGCCTCCCCATCCGGCGCGGCGCGCCGAGGAACATCGGCGGACTCATGGACGTGGTGAACAGCCCCATCTATGCAACAGGAGTCGGGCTCGTGCTCTGGGGCGCCGAGAACCGGGAGGAGGCGCCGCGCACGTTCCGGAGCGCAGGGGGGTTCAACAGGTTCTGGAAGTGGCTGGGAGAATACATTTAGCATTGCGGAATGCGGAATGCGGAATGAAAGCGGGGAAAATCCGAAATCAGAAATCTGCGACCCGCAATTGTGCCGGAGGTGCCATGGATAATCATGAATTCAAATTTCAGGACATCATGGATTTTGTTGCAAAGTCAGACGAACCTGTCTGTACAAACGAACCACGCGAGGAGAGGGGGGCAAACGGGATGTTCCAATTCGAGGAAGAGAGACTGCCGGCCGTCATTAAAGTGATCGGCGTGGGAGGCGGCGGAAGCAACGCCGTGACCAGCATGATTCGATCGGACATCAGGGGTGTCCAGTTCATCGTGGTGAACACCGATATGCAGGCCCTGGAGATCGCCCGCGCGCCGATCAAGATACAGATCGGGTCCAAGCTCACCTGCGGCCGGGGGGCCGGCGCCAATCCCGAGATCGGCAGATCGGCGGCGCTCGAAGACGCGGACAAAATTTTGGCGGCCGTTGCCGGCGCCGACATGGTTTTCATCACCGTGGGCATGGGCGGCGGCACGGGTACCGGCGCGGCGCCCGTGATTGCGGCTCTCGTGCGGGAGGCGGGCGCACTTGCCGTGGGGGTCGTCACCAAACCCTTCAGCTTCGAGGGTATGGCCCGGATGCACAAAGCGGAAGAAGGCATCGCCGAACTCAAGAAGAACGTGGACGCGCTGATCGTGATCCCGAACGAGCGCCTGCTCAACCTCGCCGAAAAGAAGACGACGCTCCTTGAGTCCTTCCAGCTGGCCGACGACGTGCTCGGCCAGGCGGTCAAGGGGATTTCCGACGTGGTGATGGTGCCGGGCTATGTCAATGTCGATTTTGCGGACGTCAAGACCGTGATGGCGAACCGGGGCCGGGCGGTGATGGGCACGGGCGTCGGCAGAGGCGAGGGACGCGCTATCGATGCCGCGCAGAAAGCGATTGCCAGCCCCCTGCTCGAAGACGGCTCCATCAAGGGTGCCCGCGCGGTAATGATCAATATTACCGGCGGGAACGACATGGGAATTTACGAGTTGAACGAGGCTTCGGGCATCATTAAGGAAGAGGTCGATCCGGGCGCGAACATCATCTTCGGCGCGGTGATCAACCCGGTGATGAGCGAGGAAGTCATGGTCACGGTGATCGCCACCGGCTTCGACGAGGAGGGCATCCGCGAGCGCGTGAAACGGCCGGTGAACCTGAAGGAGTTCATGAAAGTGGTGGACAAGCCGAAGCGCAGGCAGGAGGCCTTCGAATTCAGGAACGACTCACTTGGGATAGACGGTGAAGACCTGGACCGGCCCACGTTCCTCCGAAGACAGGCAGATTGATGAGCGGATGTCCGTTTTAAAAGGACATCAGTTTTTGTAAAGTAACCGCAGCAGCAATAAAAAGGTTTTTTTAATCGTGATTTTTTGGCGTGTGTGACATCCTTGGCGTGACGGTGCTACAGCGCTGACACGTTTCGTCGGCATTGTCCTCGCTGTCTATTTTTTCTGACGTGACGGCACAGCCCTTTCAATGGCGGTGAGAATGCCCCGGAGAATTGCCACGTCCCTTTCGCCCATCCGTGACCTTCCGAACAACTGACGCAAGGTAAACATCATCCTCTCCGGCCGGCTGCCTTCAAGAAAATCAATGTCCACCAGGGTCTTCTGCAGGTGTTGGTAAAATTCCTCAACTGTTTCCGAAGGCGCAAGTTTCTCGTCAGCAGGCGAGAACGTTCCACCTGATGCGACAAACAGTTCATAGGCGATTATCATGACCGCGTGGGAAAGGTTGAGCGAGGGGAAAACCTCCGACGAAGGAATGGACATGATTTCGTGGCAAAGAGCGAGGTCTTCCCGCGTCAGGCCGTTGACCTCGTTTCCGAAGACGATGGCAGCTTTGTTTTTGGGTAAGAGTGAAATGATTGTCCGGGCAGCTTCGTGAGGCGTCGTGATGTTCTTTCTTAAACGGCCTTTATGCCGAGAGGCGCCGACCACGACCCCATGGTCCGTAATAGCTTCTTTGAGTGACGAGAAAACTTTTGCCTGATCGAGAATGATGTCCGCGCCCGCAGCAAGCTTCACGGCCTCATGAGATGGGTCTTTAGGCGGCCGGACCAGAATGAGGCGAGACAGCCCCATGTTCATCATACCCCGGGCCGCCGCACCGATATTGGCCGGGGTCTTCGTGTCCACGAGCACGATGCTGATGTTGTCAAGTAACGATGCTTTATTCATAGTTTCTGTTCGTCACGGCTGATACGGATACCATGATAGCTTAAAATCCTTTTTTTTACAATCCGTCGTCGGTATCGTTGTATAATCAAGCGGTAATCCCAAAAGGATAATGCTACAATTCACCAAAATAAAAAAACCTATTCCCAGTTACAATGCCTGACGTTAACAAAGTAATAGTAATATGGTATTATTACGTTAACGTTTCAGTTGCCGAAAAAACGAGGTCTTGCTCATGTCCATCAG
Organism: Nitrospirota bacterium; assembly: GCA_041476485.1. Taxonomy (GTDB): domain Bacteria; phylum Nitrospirota; class UBA9217; order UBA9217; family UBA9217; genus JBAZLV01. The sequence continues at coordinate 736 of JBGOTO010000103.1, read as the reverse complement.
TATGCAAGTGTATTCCGATTACATCTGACCTTTCTGTTACATCGGCGAGGGCATCGTCGAAAAGCTGAAACAGGAATTCGACCTTTCGGTAGAATGGCGGGGCATGGAGATCCATCCGGAAACGCCCCCTGAGGGGACGCCCATGACGAAGCGCTTCCGTTCCGAGGACATCAAACGCATGATGGAGCACCTTCGGGGCATGGGCGCATTGTTCGGGATCACCTTCGCCGACCGGCCCCTTCTGTCCAACTCCCGCCTGGCCCTTCAGGCCGCTGAATTTGCCCGAGACCAGAATCTGTTCGATCCGTTTCATGTTGCTCTCCTCGCAGCGTACTTTTCCCGCGGCCTGGACATCGGAAATATCGACGTCCTCGCGATGCTCGCCAAAGACGCGGGCCTCGATGTTGAGGCGATGAAGCAGGCCCTGCATAACGGGAAGTACCTCCCGAGGCTCGAAGCCGTAAAGGAGAAAGCAGCCGTCCGGGGCGTGACCGGCGTGCCGACGTTTTTTATAGGAGACAAAAAATCCGTGGTCGGCGCCCAGCCCCTTGATGTGTTCCGGAAGGCCCTCCGTTCCGCATGATGTCCATTCTCCTCATTTTCGCTTGAGCAATAATAACCGTTGACATTCGGGCGCAGAAGGCGCATTATGCTCACCAGAAGTTCCGGATGTTCTTGTAGGGAAACCGCAAAGACAGATAGACTTTGCGGCATTTTTTTTGTCCTTTTCCGTCGC
>JBGOTO010000102.1:0-8486 GCA_041476485.1 Nitrospirota bacterium | reverse complement strand
CTTGAGATAAACGGATTTCACGATATCGCCGGCGCGGACGGTCAGGGTCCCCGTTGCCTTGGTTTGTCGCAGGTGTTCCAGAATGTCCGGGAGCGGAGTGACCTGGATGGTCCCTGAAAGCGGAATGGACATGGTTGTATTCTTATCCTGCTGCGTGATGACCGTTGACTGCCGCGGGCTTAAAACTCGAATCTGAGGCCCGCTCCGCCCACCGTGGTCGCCCCGGCCTTCACTTCCAGCATAAACATGAATTTCTGCGAGATCTTCCATTCAAGACCGCCGAAGATGTAATAATTCGTGTCATTCCTCGGGATGTATGAGCCGTACAGGGCGGACACCTGCAACCCCCCGTAGGGGATGAGCTTGTAGCCCCGGTCCGTAAGCGCAAAACCTCTGCTGAAGATGGTGGAAAATTTTAATTCGCTCACGTTTTTGCCGCTTATAATGGTATTATCAAATCCCAGATCCACGGCCATATCGACCGGGACTCCCTCGGTCTGCTTAATGAGCTGGTACTTCAGGTCCGCGCCCACGAGCGCGCCGTTTTTGTCGTCGGGCTTTATGTTCGTGACGACCCCGAACTTCACGCCCACTTCGAACAGTCCGCCCAGGCCATAGCGAATAGCGGGATAATAACTCTTGTAATCGCTGTTCAGGGAAAAGTGTATGCCCGATTGGGTCATGCCCGGATCGAGGCTGTCAGCGGTGACAAATTCATTCTGGGTAAACGTGACCGCCCCGGCGTGGCCGGCGAACAGCACTGTCCCGATGATCGTGATGCACAGCAAGTACCTCTTCATAATGGCGCGCCTCCATTCGCTGATTTTTCCAGACTATAGCATCAAACAAAATAATTAACAAGAAAAAAAAGCCGACAGCAGTCCCTCAGTCTTCGACTTTACGCCGGCAACTCCTGAGTGATAGACGCGCCCAGGCGCGCTTCATTGCGGAAGCAAACGCCGTCGGACATTCTCCGGATTGTTGAGAGCGGCAGGATGTCTTGTGCTTTTTTGGCGCGCTGCGCGGCGGAACGAAGGAGCTGCGGCGCCTGTCTGCTTCGTAATTGTGGGATAAGACCTGGAAAAGAAAAAGGCAGGATGCGCGGCATAATGCCCGCACCCCGCCTTCTGATCAACCAATGAGGCGCACTAGCCGCCTCTCAAGCATCCTTGTCCAGTTCGACGTTCCAATACAGGTAATCACGCCAGCAGAGAGGCGCGTTCTTGATCCCGAGGGTGAGCGTGACCACCGGCATCCATCGAGGTTTTTCCGGCGCCCTGATGAGCCGCATTCGCGCTTCCTTCGGGGTACGGCCGCCTTTCCTGTTGTTGCAGGCAAGACAGGCCGTAACAATGTTTTCCCACGTGGCCTGGCCGCCCTGCACCTGCGGAACGACGTGGTCGAAGGTGAGGTCCTCCGCTGGATATTTTGCGCCGCAGTATTGGCATGCGTATTTGTCGCGCTGATAGATATTGACCCGCGAGAACCGGACTTCTCTCCGCGCCCGTCTCACCCTGACGAGTTTCAGGAGCCGGAGGATGGAGGGGAGCTTGAAGGTGATGGACACACCCCGGATGTCCCGGTCGTAGAAGTCGATCACCTCCACCTTGCCCTGCGTGAGCAGGGTGATCGCCCGCTGCCAGGAAATGATTTTTAGCGGTTCAAACGTTGCATTCAAGAGGAGCGTTCGTTCCATTGCGAACCTCGAAGAATACCGAAAGCCTTCGCGCGGGAGAGCCCGCGTACGCCGAAAAGCGGTAAAATCCTTACTCTTGAAGTATAAAAATACAGAAAACTTTAGGATTTGTCAATAGATTTGAAAACTCGTATAATAGTATCATGAACGATGCCGAGGAGATACGAATAGAACAGGCACGGTCGGCGCGTGAGGAAGAGATCGCCTGGCTCCTTCACGATACGTCGCCCGGAGTGGTGAGGGCCCTGCTCGGCAATAAGCGCCTGACCGAAGACGATGTGCTGGTCATGGCGAACAGAAAAAATCTGCCGTCGGACGTTCTCGAGACGATCGCAAAAGACAAACGATGGGCCGAGAGCTATCCAGTTCGCCTGGCGCTCGCTAAAAATCCCAAGACGCCGCTTGCGGCCTCTCTTTCCATCGCGCGCCGCCTACGGCTGTTCGACCTTGCAGAAATCTCGCGCAACCGTTTTCTTCCCATCGTTTTCCGGCACAAGCTCGAGGCCATCATTATGGAAAAGGTCCCCACCATGGCCCTGGGGATCAAAAAATCCCTTGCCAAAATCGCGTCCGGAGAAGTGCTGCTCCGGTTGATCCAGGACGGCTACCCGGACGTGGTAAAACTCTGCCTCGGCAACCCCCATCTCCTCGAAGCCCATCTGTACAAGGTCATCAGCCGCCAAAGCACGACGCCCGGGACCATCAGGACCATTGCCGAACATGCGAACTGGTCCAGCCGCTATATGATCAAGCTCGCCCTCGTCCGGAACGCCCATACCCCGCTTCCGCTGTCGGTCCGTTTTTTCAAGGCGTTGAAGCTCATGGATTTGCGGGAACTTTATGCCGATCCATCGGCGCCGGTGACCATAAAACCGTTCATTCATCGGGAGCTCTGGGAGCGGGGGGAACAGCCGAAGGTCCCGGAAGGGCGGGTGTACGAGATCGATGAAGAAGAAATAGCCGAGCTTGAGGCTGAAGGGACAATAATAGTAATACATGAACAGGATCAAGAGAACGGAACGCCATAAGGGGCTTGTAGGATAAAGGGACTCGCGGCAACGGAAGCGCCGCTTTGCGCAAGGCGCGCCGGAGAATTAAGGGAATTTCGAAGTTGACCACAAGCCCCACCTTTCTTGATGTCCGTGCGTCGCTCGCCGCGCGCTTCATTGCGCCTGCGCTCAACAGCAAACCTTACCCCCCCTGCCCACTCATTGCCGACCGTATGATCTTTTCCCGCCACCACATTAATAATGTACGCCAAGTTAAAATATTCATGCTATAGTTATAGAATAAGAAAGGTCCTCATGCGGCAGAGGGAGCGCGCGGTGCAAGCGGCAGGCATGGGGGCGAGTGACGCTTAAAGACGATTGCTTTAAAAGGGAAAAGCAAACGAAATGCAAGACGAGCAGAAAACAAAGGCCCAACTTATCGACGAGGCGGCAAAGCTGCGTCAAGAGATTCAGGAGCACAAGATCTTCGCGGAAAATCTGATCGAAAACTCCGCTGTCGCAACCTTTGTTCTGGATTCGCAGCACCGGGTGGTGATCTGGAACAAGGCGTGCGAAGAGCTGACGGGTGTTCCGGCCTCTACTATGATCGGGACCGACAATCAGTGGAAAGCGTTTTATGACCACGCGCGACCGGTCCTTGCGGACATCGTTATTGACGATGATTTCGATAAACTGCCCGAATTATACCCCACTCATGCGAAGTCCACGCTCACACCCAATGCCCTGCATGCGGAAGGCTGGTACGGGGATCTGAATGGAAAGGACCGATACATCCTGTTTGACGCCGCTCCCATATATGACACCAAAGGAGAATTAATCGCGGTCAGCGAGACCTTGCAGGACGTTACCGAAAGCAGGCGGGCTGAAGAGACGATAGAGCAGCAGCTCGCTTTTCTGCAGAAGTTGATCGATACGATCCCCAGCCCCATCTTCTACAAAGATTCGGCGGGGCGGTATCTGGGCTGTAATATAGCCTTCGAAGCCTTCCTCGGCAAATCCAGGGAAGGTATCGTCGGGAAGACGGTTTATGATATTGCGCCCAAGGACCTGGCTGACGTCTATTATGAAGCGGACCTCTCCCTCTTCCGCAAACAAGGCGTCCAGCAGTACGAAAGCCCGGTCCAGTACGCCGACGGCTCCCGCCGCGAGGTGCTCTTCACGAAAGCCACGTTTTCCGATCTTCACGGAAAGGTCGCGGGACTGGTCGGGGTAATGGTTGATATCACCGAAAGCAAGCGGGCCGAGGAGTCCCTGCGGCAAAACGAGAATACGCTGCGCGCGATCACCGGCACCGCGACCGACGCCATCATCATGATCGATGATAAAGGGGCCATTGTATACTGGAACCCCGCCGCCAAGAGGATCTTGGGCTTCAGCGCCGACGAGGCGATGGGAAAGGACATAACGCTGATAATTCCTTACCGATATCGGGAGGCCCATAAAAAAGCCTTCAACCGTTTTATCGAGACCGGGCGGGTTGCGCGGATAAGAAGGACCTACGAAATCGCGGCGTTAAAAAAAGACGGCGCCGAGGTGCCGGTGGAACTTTCCATATCAGGCCTGCGGCTGAAGGGCAGGTGTTATTCCGTGGGGATCGTCCGCGACATCTCGGAACGGACGAAACTGGAAGACCAGCTCCGCCAGTCCCAGAAGATGGAGGCCGTCGGCCAGCTCGCGGGGGGCATCGCCCATGACTTCAACAACATCCTCTCGGCGATCATCGGATACGGACATTTGCTTCGCATGAAGATGCAGGAAGACGACCCCCTGCGGACCAACGTGGAGCATCTGCTCGAAGCGGCCGACCGGGCGGCCCATTTGACCCACAGTCTTCTCGCTTTCAGCAGAAAGCAGGTACTGATTCCCCGGCCGGTGGACCTGAAGGACGTCATCACGGGGTTGGAAAAGCTGCTCAGGCGGGTCATGGGAAAGGACGTCGAGCTCACGACGTCCTTCGGGAAGGCCGGGCTGACCGTACATGCCGATGCGGGCCAGATAGACCAGGTGCTGCTGAACCTCGCGACCAATGCGCGGGACGCGATGCCGCACGGCGGCGTGGTCGCCATTACGGCCGACCGGATTGAATTGGACAAAGCGTTCATCCAGGCCCACGGCTATGGGGAGGTGGGGTCGTTCGCCGTGGTCTCGGTGACGGACAGCGGCACCGGCATGGACGAGGAAACGAAGAAGAGGATTTTTGAGCCTTTTTTTACGACCAAAGAGCTGGGCAGGGGCACCGGCCTCGGCCTTTCGATCATCTACGGGATCGTTAAACAACATCGGGGGTATATCAACGTGTACAGCGAGCTGGGCAAAGGGACGGTTTTCAGGATCTATCTCCCTTTGATCGAGACGGAAAAAGAAAAGACGAGAACGCCCGGGGACGCTCCCGAAGAAGTGCCGCTGCGCGGGACGGAGACCGTGCTCGTCGCCGATGACGATGAGGCGCTGCGGAAACTTTTACGGACCCTGCTCGAGGAGGCCGGCTACCGGGTGATCACCGCAAAGGACGGCGCGGACGCCGTCAGCCGGTTTCTGAAAAACCGCGACAGCATCCAACTCGTCATCCTCGACATGATCATGCCCGAAAAGAACGGCAGGGAGGCTTATGAAGAGATACGAGCGATAAAGCCGGGCATAAAAGGAATTTTCATCAGCGGCTACACTGCCGATACGATGCAGCTCGAAGGCATTGCCGGAGCGGGAGTAGAGCTGCTCCTGAAGCCTGTTTTGCCCACGGTCCTCATCAACAAAGTGAGAGAAGTTCTGGACAAAGGAAGCCCATAACCTCAGGTCAGCTACTTCGCTTTGCGCAAGGCGCGCCGGAGAATTAAGAGAATTTCGAAGTCGACCACAAGCCCCGCCTTGCTTGATGTCCGTGCATCGGTCGCCGCGCGCTTTATTGCGCCTTCGCTCCGCAGCAGACTTGAGTAGCTGCGAAAGCCCGTAAATGGGGCCATGCGGGGGCGGGAAGATACGTTTAAAAAAGGACAAAAAAGGGGTAGTATACCTTGTGAGCGCTCCAAAAATGAAAGCGTATACGGCAAGAGACATAGAAGATATTCTTTCCGAGTACCTCGAAAAAACAGCGGCAAAGAAGGCGATAGAGGGTTTTTTAATCAGGAAGGGAAAGAAGGAGGACGAACTCTCGGAAGGAGACCTTTCCGAATTGCGGAACGAGGCGGAAAAGACGCTGTCCGGGGCCGTCGGGTCCTCCATGGCGTCGATCATTTTCGAAAACCGGTTCGTGCTGACGGAGAACGAACGCCGGGAGATCTCGGAATCGATCCGGCGCTCCACGGAAAGCCTAAAACTTTCCCACCAGGAATTGGCGGGGGTAAACCGGGAACTGAAATACCGCGCCTCGATGGAACAATACATCGCCACCATATCGACGGACTTCATCAACCTTTCTCCTGAAGCGATCGACAACGGCATCATTTCTTCTCTGGAAGCGGCCGGCACATTTGCCGGATGCGACTGCGGTTTCGTCGTCCTCTTTTCCGGCGACGGAGCAGCGGCAGGCAAAACATACCGATGGTCTTCGGGGTATCTTGAGCATGAAATACCGTTATTCAGGGACTTTTCAGCCCCGTTGTTTCCGTGGTGGATGGAGAAGCTCCACGGGTCAGAGAATATCGTCGTCCCACGCGTTTCCGAGCTTCCCGCCGGGGCCGAGGCGGAGCGGGCATTCCTGAAAGCCCAGGGCATCCTGTCGCTCGTGGCCGTACCCATGGTTTCCCGGGGATCGCTGATAGGATTTCTCGGGTTCTGCTCGGTCGCAAAGGAAAAAATGTGGATAGAGGCGGACTTCTCCCTGGCCGAAATGCTCGGCATCATATTCGTGAGCGCACTGGAGCGAAAAAAAACGGAAGAGGCCTTTCGTGAGAGCGAGGAGAAATACCGCACGCTCGTCAACAACGTAAACATCGGCGTCTATCGAAATACCGGCGGTCCGCAGGGCCGGTTCGTTCAGGCGAACCCGGCCATAGCCAAGATGTTCGGATATGATTCCGTCGAGGAATTTATGCGAGTGCCCATAGCCGGCTTGTATCGCGATCCCGAAGACAGAAAAAATTTCGTAGAAGAGGTAAAGCGGGACGGTTTCGTAAAGAACAGGGAGCTTGCATTGCAGAAAAAGGACGGCACGCCGATTTGGTGTTCAGTTACCGCGGCCGTGCAGTATGACGAGAACGGCGACTTTCAGTTCATGAACGGCGTCATTGAGGACATTACCGAGCGCAAACAGACGGAGGAGGCCCTTCGCGAGAGCGAGGGAAGATACCATACGCTCATTGACAACGTAAACATCGGGATTTATCGAACAACACCCGCCGGCAGCTATCTCCAGACAAATCCGGCCATGGCGAAAATGTTCGGCTATGACGCGGTCGAGCAGCTGATGAAAACCCCGGTGAGCGACATCTATCAGAACCCGGATGACCGCAAGCAGTTCTACGAGGAACTCCGGACCACCGGGACGGTCAGAGACGTGGAAATGGCGATGAAGAAAAAAGACGGGACTCCCATTTGGACCTCGCTCAGCGTGACCGCCCAGTTCGACGAACAGGGCGCCATTCTATGGGTAGACGGCGTTATGGAAGACATCAGCGAGCGTAAACGGGCCGAGGAGGCGCTTCGGAAGGCCCATGACGAACTGGAGGCGAAGGTACAGGAGCGCACCGCGGAGCTTTCCATCGCCAACGAACAGCTTCGTCAAGCACACCTGGAGTCTTCGATCCTCTATAAGGTCTCTTCGGTCATAGCCCGGGAAATCCACATGGACAGGCTGCTCGAAGAAGTCCTGGACACCATTTCGAAGCTCGAACTGTTCAACGTTGATAAAGCCGGCATCTTTATTGTTGAAGGCGACAGGATGAGAATGATCGCCAACGTGGGGCATGACGACGTATTTTTGCAATTGCACAAAAACATGAAGGTCGGAGACTGTCTCTGCGGCGAGGTCGCAAAGACGGGAGAAATGATGATCTCGATGAATTCCACGCACGACGCGAGGCATACGATCGTCGTTCCCGACGCGGCCCCCCACGGACATCTCATCGTCCCCCTGAAAACAAAAAATCGGGTGGAAGGCGTCATGGACCTGTATGTCCCCATTGACGCAGCCATAGATGAGGCCAAAATACGGCTGATGCAGTCGATAGGGAACCAACTGGGGATCGCGATCGAGAACGCGCGGCTGTATGAGGAAACAAAGGCCCTTTCGCTCCAGGACTCTCTTACGGGGCTCTGGAACCATGAGGAAATTCTCGGCATCCTCGCGCGCGAGCTGGACAGGGCCGAGCGGGAAGGGACCAGCGTCGGAGTGGTCATGGCCGACCTCGATCATTTTAAAAAGATCAATGATACCTACGGCCACATAGCGGGAGACGCAGTGTTGCGAGAGACCGCCGCACGGATGCGCTCCCTGGTGCGGCCCTATGACGCCGTGGGCCGCTACGGCGGGGAGGAGTTTATGGTCGTCCTGCCCGGGTGCGCCGGTAAATGCGCCGTGGGGATCGCGGAGCGCATCCGCAGGAAATTAGGGGACAAACCCATGGATACGCCGGAAGGCATGGTTCCGGTCACCGTGAGTCTCGGGGTCGCCGAGAGTCTTATGGATACGAAACGGGACGCGAACTTCCTTGTCCGGGCAGCGGACGCGGCCCTCTACCGGGCGAAGGAGCACGGGCGCAACCGCGTGGAAGTCGCCGATGCTGAAATAAAAGCGTAACGAGGGGAAACGCATAAGGACATCACGGAAACATGATTACCAGTAT
>JBGOTO010000101.1:0-8494 GCA_041476485.1 Nitrospirota bacterium | reverse complement strand
CCTGATTGACGGCGGCGCTTCCTTGTTTGCACAAACCATGAATGCAATTCGCGCCAAGTCTCCGGGATGTAGGGTTGAGGTACTTATTCCCGATTTCCAGGGCTCTGAAACCGCGCTCCGGACCGTGCTCGATGCGAAGCCGGATGTCCTGAACCATAATATTGAAACCGTGCCTACCCTTTACCCGCTCGTGCGGCCGCAGGCGGATTACCGTCGGTCCTTAAGAGTGATCGCGCGGGCGGGGAGCTGCGGTTTTGTGACCAAGACGGGGCTCATGCTCGGTTTAGGGGAGGGGACAGACGAGGTCCTCTCCGTCATGAACGAACTCCGCGAAGCCGGATGTTCCCTCCTGACGCTGGGGCAGTACCTCAGGCCCGGAAAGAGTCATCTGCGCGTTGAGAAATACTACCATCCCGATGAATTTAGCCGGCTCCGCGAGCAGGCACTTTCCCTCGGATTCCGTCACGTAGCAGCTGGACCACTCGTCAGGAGTTCCTATCATGCGGAACAGTACGGGCCGTCGTCTGTGTCACCATGAATCAGTCCCGTTAGAAAAAAAAATATGAAATAGGGAAGACCAGCCATTGAGACACACACCTCACTGCCAGATATTTTCTCTCTGATTTACAATTTGACATAATATACATTATCAGACAAGCATAATAGTTAAAGTGTTACCTGGCATATATGTCGTTACTCTTTGCTTTTAGGTTGTTTTAATTCAAATAGGACGATGACTTATTGGGCGGGTATTAAGAATTTGTGCGGGTCAGAATTTCATGCTTACCAATGCTATTACTTTGCCCGAGTTGTCATAGCCTTCCGTTTCCTTACGCAGGAATTGAGCGCCTATGGTCAGATTAAACTGCTCGCTAACGAGTCTTATGCCATAGGTAAGTCCCGAGTAATTGCCCCCATTCAGGGTCTTATTTCCAACCGCGTTCGTGCTTTTTTTCCCGGTCACCAGCGTGTACTCAATGAACATCTGGAGGTTCTGGTACTTGCTTAGGGGAAAAAGCAGGCCTGCATTGTACGTTTCATACATGTCGCCAAGGCTTTTTTGGGACAGGTCCTGGCCTTTCATCTGGGCGTCGGCGTAAATACCGAGGATGTGGTCTTTCCACCTGATTTCCGTCCCTCCGGACAACCCCAATCGCATACCCCAGTGGATAACGGCGCTTATTTTTGCGTCATAGTTTTTTTCCGTCGGGAGAATGCCCCCAATGATGAGGGCCAGGGCAGGACGTATGGAGTCCTCGGGCTGGGGCAGAAAATTCCATTTATACGACAGCTCAAGGTCCCCAGTTGTCCTTTCGGTCTGGGCGGTGCTGGTGGGGCCTTCCTTGATTTGAATATACGATCCCCGTAAAGCGAGTTCGGAATTTTTCGTCAGGCCGACGGTGATCGTCAGGGGAAATTCGGTTAGTGAATAATTCGGAGTCGTGCTGTTTTCTGACACAAGCGACGCACCGAGCTCAACCGTGCCCGGAGGCAGCGTGTAGGGCGCCGTGGTGAACAGCAGGCCAGTAAGCCCGGAGGTGTTCACCGGGCGGTTCACGATATCGAGTTCCTCAGCGAGCACGGGGGCCGAAGAAAGAGACAGGAGAAGGCCAGCAACAAGGAGTAATTTCCCGGCAATTCGCGTTACTTCGCGGCTCCATGCTCTTTTTAGGCTCATCATGGGTTTGTCATTCCAGCGAACGCTTCCAGCCGCGTTCGAATTCTTCGTAGGAAAGCATGATGCCGCTGCTGATCGCTTTGCCGGTATCTGCGCCCTTCGCGAGTTCATCCAGCACGGATTTGACGCGATACATGCCGAAGGTGTCTACCATGTAGCGGACCGAAGAGAGGCTGAACAGATAGGCATACATCGCCTGGCCGCCGCTCAGGCCCATGAACGAACCCTCCAGGTTGGAGAGCAACGGGAGCTTTCCCGCCTGAGCGATCCGCTTCAGCGCCTCTTTTTGCCCCGCATCGATTTCTTTCCGTTCGAAATACTGGGCCAGCCCCTCGTTCAACCAGGTCGGGCAGCGCGGAGTTATGGCGCGCACCACGGCGTGGGTGTACTCGTGGTAAAGGATCTTCCGGAGCCCCGGCGTCTCGCGCTCGATTCCGCCGATGGGGATGCGGATTTTGCCGTCGTACAAGCCCCCGCTCCAACCCGGCGCATCGGTCACCTCCTGGAACTGCTTGTCGGAGTAGAGAATCACCTGTATCTCGCGGTCGGGGTAGTAGGACAGGGCCCGGCCCACCTCGCCGTAGGCGTCTTCGAGGATCCGGAGAACGATCTTTCCGGCCTCGATCTTCTCTCTTCCGTCGTATTTGGTCAGGAAGTGGCTGGTAACGTCACGGTTGAAATCCTTCTCCGTCCCGTGTTCCTTTCGAACGCGTTCGAGCTTCGCGCGCACGGCAACAGCGGACGGATCGAGTTCAAGGGCCTTTTCCCAATAGGACACCGCGGTTCCAGGATCGTCCTTGCGGTAGTACAATTCCCCCAAAAACTGGTATGCCGCCGCTCCCTTTGGGTTTATCTCGATCGCGCGGTTCAACTCCCGCTCGGCGGCCCCGTCCTCGCGTAAATGGAAATAGGCGATGCCGAGGCCGAGGTGGCCGTCAAACGCGGAATCATTATACCGCACCGCCTGTTCAAAGGCGTCGCGCGCCGCCTGATAATTCCCTGCCTTCAATTGCTCCATCCCGGACCGTATAGAGCGCGCATAGACGTTCTGCTCGACGGTCTGAGAATAAACGGTCACTGCCGGGACCAATATACCGAGCATTCCCGCGATGATGATATATTTCAGCTTCATCAAAATCCTTAAATCGCCAAGATGCGATAGCCCCACATGTATCTGAATTCTACCCCCCGATCACCTTTACCATCACCCTGCGGTCACGGGGACCGTCGAACTCGCAGAAGAACACCGCCTGCCACGTGCCGAGCGCGAGTCTCCCCTCCTCCACCATCACCGCCTCGGACACGCCGACGATGCTCGCTTTTATGTGCGCCGCCGAGTTGCCTTCGCCGTGGCCGTACTGATCGTCGAAGGGAATGACCTTGTTCAGCTCCTTCAGGATGTCCCGCCCGACGTTCGGGTCGGAGTTCTCGTTGATGGTGACCGCCGAGGTCGTATGCGGAACGAAGATATGGCACATGCCCGAGCGGATGCCGCTCTCGGTCACGAGCTGCTGCACTCCCTGGGTGATATCCACGAGTTCCGTCCTGGTGTTTGTATTCACCCTGAGCTGCCTGATCATGCCACCCCCGGTTCGATTTCGTATTTCTTGTCGGGCGTTGTCTTTTAATTCCGCACTCCGCATTCACCATTCCGCATTCGCTTCATCCCTCGATCCCCACGTCCTCGCGCCCCCTGCCCCGCTTTTCCTCCGCAATCGGATAAATGATGTGCGTAATGAGCGAGTTGATGCGCGCGAGATTGCCGATGATGTCGAGGTGAATGTGGCTCGTGTCGATGGATTCCTGGAACCCTTTGCGGAGCCGGTCCAGGTGCGCCTGCACGAGCTCACGCTCCATGAGCCCGAGCTCTTCCTTGTTCCGGAGGACGCGGTCCGACAGGTCGCGGTCGTTGCTCGCAAAGGCGGAAATGGCCGTGTCAAAATTGTCGAGTGTTCTCTTGTGGAATAAAATGATTTCATTCATTCCCTCTTGTGAGAACGTGAGCCCCTTGCTGATCCGTTTTATGGCGAGAGGCATGATATTCCGGTCGAGGATGTCCCCGATGCTCTCCAGGTTGCGCGTTATTTCCAGCACGGCCACCGCGCGCCTCGACTGTGATTCCGTAAGGCTCGAGGAAGACAGGCGGGTCAGGTAGAGCCGTATCTGGCGGTCGAGAACATCGATCAGGTTGTCCTTGTTCTTGATGATTGTGATAAATGCGACATCATCGCTCTGGAACACTTTCACCGCATCGATAAGCATTTCCCGCACGATGTCGGACGCGCGGAGAGCCTCGCGGGTGGCCTGACCCAGGGCGAGCGAGGGGGTGCCGAGCACGTGGTCGTCGAGGTATATGGGGCCGAACTTTTTTTCTTCCGCCTTTTCCGGCACCAGTTTGGTGATCAGCTTCGCGAACAATCCCAAGAAGGGCAGAAAAACCACGGCCATGACCACGTTAAACAACGTATTGGCGTTCGCGATCTGCCGGGCGATGTCCGGCGCAGTGGAGGCGACCAACTGCTGGAACGGGCCGAGGAACGGCAGGAATAACAAAACGCCGACTATTTTGAAAAGCACATGCGCCCAGGCCACGCGCCGGGCCTCTGCGGGCGAGCGGAGGCTCGCGATAAGCGCCGTGGCGCAGGTGCCGATGTTCGCGCCGAGCACGATGGTGACGGCGGCATGGAGCGGGATCAAACCGCTCGTGGCAAGCGCGAGAGCAAGGCCCATGGTCGCGGCGCTGCTGTGGATCAGGCCGGTCAGCCCGGCCGAGAGCACGATGCCGATGGCCGGCGTTTCGGTGAGCGCGATGAACACCTGCCGGAACAGCTCGTTGCCCTGGAGCGGCGTCATGGCGTCGATCATGATCTTGAGGGAGAGGAAGACAAAACCGAAACCCAGCAGGCCCTGGCCCATGTTTTTGGTCAGCATCCGCTTGGCAAAAAGCACGAACGACAGGCCGATCCCGATCAGGAGCACGGCATAATCATAGGCGTGAAAGGCGATAAGCTGGACCGTGAGCGTGGCGCCGATGTCCGCTCCGAGGATGACGGCGAGGGTCTGGCGAAAACTCATGAGCCCGGCGGAGACGAACCCGACGAGCATGACCGAGGTGGCGCTGCTCGACTGGATGAGGCCGGTGATGAGCGCGCCCCCCCCAACGGCCGACAGCCGGTTGCTCGTAAGCGAGCGGAGCAGCGAGCGGATCCTCGAGCCCGCCGCGTTCTGGAGCCCGTCGTTCAGGAGCTTGATGCCGTAGAGCAGGAGGAGCATCCCGCCAAAGAGACTGATGATTATCATCATAATGACACTATGCCTAAATTTTATTTATTCGTCAAGGCAATCTTCACATCATAGCGCTTTTTTCTTCACAAACTCGACCTCTTCCTGCCGGTTCCTGACCAGGCCGTCCAGCTTCGCGTCCATCAGTTCGGCGAGGAGCTTCTTGTACCGCGGGCCGGGGGGGATCCCCATTGCCTTGAGATCGTCGCCCGTAAGCGTAATCCTGACTTCGCGGAGATGGGTGAGATACAGGGAGATGTGTTTTTTGGCTTTTTCCTGGGTCGCCTTGGCCATTATAAAGAGGACCGCTTCCGTGTCCAGGGGCCTGAGCAGGTCGTAAACGCGGCTCGGCAGCAAGTCCGGTTCCCTGGAGAACAGGTACAGCACCTCGTGGCACCGTATCCTCGTTTTTCTTACCCGCTCTCTGATCCTCGTTGGGGCGGAAAGCCGTTCAAGCGTTTCCTCCGCCGCAGCGGGCTTCAGGCGGTCGAGGAGTCCGAGAAAGTAAAGAAACCACTTTTCGATTTTCACCTCAAGGTAAAGAAGCTTGAACCAGGTGAGTGTCTCGGTGATCGCGCCAAAGAGCCGTTCGGCCTCCGCCGTGGTCTTGAGGCCCGGGTGGAGAAATTTCAGCAGGTCCAATTCCTTCATGCGCCGCAGAATTTTGAGCGGCTCGGTCTCGGAGAACATGAGCACGAGTTCCGTGTACATCCGCTCTCCCGTCAGACGGTTGAAGAGTTTCATGTTCACGGCGTTCTTTATCAGGTTCTGGGTATGTTTGCTCAGGCGGAAATCGAGCCGCTGCTCGAAACGGACGGCGCGGAGCACGCGGGTCGGGTCTTCCACAAAGGAGAGGCTGTGCAGGACACGGACGGTCCTCTCCTTGATGTCACGCAGACCGCCGAAAAAATCGATCAGCTCTCCAAAGCGCCTGCGGTTCAAGCGCACGGCGAGGGTATTGATCGTAAAGTCGCGGCGGTAGAGGTCTTTTTTTATGGAAGAAAGCTCCACGGTCGGGAGGGCCGCGGGCGCTTCGTAATACTCGAGCCTCGCCGTGGCGATGTCCAGCTTGAGCCCCGAAGGAAGCACAATCACGGCGGTGCCGAACTTCTGGTGGGTCTTCATCCTGCCCCCCGCCCTCTTCACGAGCATGCCGGCGAAAGTGATGCCGTCCCCCTCTACCACGATATCGATGTCGAGGTTCGTGGCCCGCATGACCAGGTCGCGCACGATCCCGCCCACGAGATAGACCGGAAAACCGGCTTGGTCCCCTACCTCCCCCACTATCCTGAGCGTTTCATTCACCTCGGGCGGCAGCCTTTCCTCGATCAGCCCCTTCACGTGCCTGACGGACCGCAGCAGGTTGTCTTCGGATTCCGGGACGTATTCCAGGCGCTGTTCGTGAAGAGACCGCAGGAGGTCCGTGCGCGTAATCGCCCCCACGAGCGCCCCACCGCGCTCCAGCACGGGTATGAAGCGCTGGTGCTCCTCAATCATGGTCCTCTCCACCTGGCCCATGGGCATGTCCGGGGACGCGACCGGGCCGCCGGTAGTCATGAACTCGTCCACTTTTTGCTTGCCCAAACCGTGAAAGAGCGCTTTCTGCACGACCTCGCGCGTAATGATCCCCTCGTATTTTCCTCCGGAAAGGACCGGCAGCACGTTCACGCTGAACCGCGTCATGGCCTCCCCTGCCTCGGCAATGGTGCTTCCGGAGGGGACGGTGTTGACCGGCGAGGTCATGATCTCGCTTGCGAGCCTGCCGGGCTTGATGTGGCGCTTGAGAACATCGATCAGGCGCTCTTTGGCCTGCAAGTAGGTCAATTCTTTGACCGCGGCTGACGCGGCCGTGGCATGCCCGCCCCCGCCCAGCTCTTCCAGGACCTTGCCGGCATTCACCCGGGGCGTCCTGCAGCGGGCGATCAGGTGCGTCTTGTCGCCCATCTGTACCACGAGGAAAAGCGCGTCGAGGCTCTCCATGTCCCGCATTTTGTGCGCTATATTCGCCAGGTCCGGAACGTAGTGCGCGGTGTCCGTGGCCGCGATCACGACGCGGACGCCGTTGATCTCGTAGCTCGAAGCCGCCTCGATAAGGCTGTTCAGGATCGCAATCTGCTCCGGCGTCAGCTCCCGGGTGACGAAATCCGAGACCACGTTCAGCATGGCGCCCTGCGAGATGAGGTATGCCGCGGCCCGGGCGTCCCGTTCCGTGGTAGAAATGTAGGTGAGAGAGCCCGTTTCCTCGTAGATGCCCAGGGCGAGGACCGTCGCCTCAAGCGGCGAGATCTGGATGTTCTTTTTTTGCAAGAGCTCGATCATGATCGTGGTCGTTGCGCCGACCTCTTCGACGAGCTCGAACTCTCCTTTAATGTCCCCTTCCGCCGCAGGGTGGTGGTCGTAGATGTGCACCGACATCCCGGGACGATTCAAGGCAGCGGCAAGTTTTCCGAGCCGCGCGGGGTTGCGGTTATCGACGATGATGAGGCGGGTGATGCCGTCAACGTCCACATTTTTGAGGCGTTCGAGCTCCATGGCGTAGAACGCGGATTCGAGAAAAAAATCGCGCATGCTCTTTTCCTGGGAGCCCGGAAACACGAGCTTCGCGTCGGGATAGAGCTTCTTCGCCGCGACCATGGAGGCCAGGGCGTCGAAATCAGCGTTCGTATGACTGGTGATGATTTGCATAATTAAATTCGGAATGCGGAGTGCGGAATGCGGAATGAGAACCACTGCGATAACGCCATCTCTTTATTCCGAATTCTGAATTCCGCATTAGATTCACCCTCTTGGATGATACTTCTCGTGGATCTTCTTGAGCCGCTCCCGCGAAACATGCGTATAAATCTGGGTCGTGGAGATGTCCGAATGGCCGAGCATGGCCTGCACCGCGCGGAGGTCCGCCCCGTTGTCGAGCAGATGCGTGGCAAAGGAGTGTCGCAGTGTGTGCGGAGAAACAGCCTTCCCGATGCCTGCCTTCTGTGTATATAATTTTATCCGTTCCCAGAACATCTGTCTCGTTATCCCCCGATGCTTCGAGCTGATGAACAGATAATCAGAGCTCTGGTTTTTCAGCAGCGCGGCGCGCCCTCCGTCGAGGTATCGCCTCACCGCGGCCGCGGCAACCTCTCCCAGCGGAACAGCCCGCTCCTTCGACCCCTTCCCCATCACGACAAGATAACCGCGCTCGAGATTAACGTCTTGCGGCCTGAGCTTCACCAGCTCGCTCACGCGGAGTCCCGTGGCATAGAGCAGTTCGAGCATGGCCTTGTCCCGGAGCCCGATCGGCGTCGCGGGATCAGGCTGAATGAGAAGGGAGTCCACATCCGAAGTCGAAAGACTCTTCGGCAGACGCGTCCATCCCCTCGGCGTCTCGATATTCACCGTGGGGTCCGTGGTCGCCAGTTTGTCGATAAGCAAATATTTATGAAATCCCCTGATCGCCGACAGGCTTCGGGCAACAGACGGCGTGGCAATGCCGTCAGAGCCCAGGCGGGCCAGGAACGAGACCACATCCGCCTGGGAAATATCGTCGTG
>JBGOTO010000100.1:0-8955 GCA_041476485.1 Nitrospirota bacterium | reverse complement strand
CTTTCCCTCGCACAGGAGCCCCGCGGCAAGGATCGGAAGCGCCGCGTTCTTCGCCCCGCTGATCGTGACCTCGCCTTTAAGCTTTTTGCCGCCGTTGATGATGATGGTTTTCATAAATTCAGACAACAGAGTTTTCTGACTTCTGGCTACTTCTTTCTTGCCGCTATCACCCGCTTGATCCCTGCCAGGTCTTTATGCACTTCGGGCATTTCATAGTTGCCTGCTGATCTGCATATTTGCACGAGCGCCTCCGCCTGGCCGAGCCCCAGCTCCATGATGAGAACGCCGTGCGGCTTGAGGTATTCGGGAGCTTCGTTGATGATCTTCTGGTGGAGCTCCGTGCCTTCCGACCCGGCAACAAGGGCTATCTCCGGCTCGTAGTCTCTTACTTCGGACTGGAGGTCGCGGAGCTCACCCGACCGTACATAGGGCGGGTTTGAAACAATGATATCCACCTGGCCGTGAATGTCAAGCTCTTCCAGCGGCCGGAAGAGGTCGCCTTCGAAAAACCGTATTCGCGCAAGGACCCCGTGCTTCTGCGCATTTCCCCGCGCAACCGAGAGCGCCTTTTCCGACAGGTCGGCAGCAAAAATACGGGCGGACGGCAGCTCTTTCACCAGGCACACGGCTATGCAACCGGATCCGGCGCAGAGATCGATGATCGTAACCGCTCGGTCCGCGTCCCCAATGATCTTGAGCGCAGTCTCGACGACCAGCTCGGTTTCCGGCCTCGGGATCAGCACGTCCCGCGTTACGGTAAATTCCAGGCCCCAGAATTCCTGCCTGCCGGTGATGTACTGGAGCGGCTCCCGCAGCGCCCTGCGCCTGATTGTTGCTTCAAAGATTCTGCCGGCTTCGTCATCGAGCGCGTCGTGAATATGGGTAATAAGCCACGCGCGGTCTTTGCGTAAAACGAAAGCGAGAAGCACTTCCGCGTCGAGCCGGGCAGTCGGTATGCCGGCAGCCGCTAATTTTGCCGATGCGGCGTTTATCGCGTCGATAAGAGTCAAATGTTATAAGACCGAAGGTAGGAGGGGTACCTTCTACAAATTTTTCAGCCGTTCCGAGTTCGCGGCCGCGTCCAGGGCATCGATGAACTCGTCGATCTCGCCGTCCATGACCGCATCGATCTTGTAGAGCGACATGCCGATGCGGTGGTCCGTCACCCTGCTCTGCGGAAAGTTATAAGTCCTGATCTTCTCGCTCCGATCGCCGGTGCCGACCTGGGCCTTGCGCGCTTGCGCCTCTTCCGCGTCGCGCTTCGCGCGTTCTTTTTCCAGCAGCCGCGATTGGAGGATCTTCATTGCTTTATTGCGGTTCTTAAGCTGCGAGCGCTCATCCTGGCACGCCACGACCTCGCCCGTGGGGATATGGGTGATCCTGACCGCGGAGTAGGTGGTGTTCACGCTCTGGCCGCCGGGACCCGAAGAACAGTAGGTGTCGATCCTGAGGTCCTTCTGCTCGATCTGAACTTCCACATCATCGGCCTCCGGCAGCATCGCCACCGTGACCGTGGACGTGTGGACCCTGCCGCTTGACTCGGTGGCCGGGACCCGCTGCACCCGGTGCACGCCGCTCTCGTACTTGAGCCTGCTGTACACGCCTTTGCCCTGGATCTGGGCGACCACTTCTTTCGCGCCGCCGACGCCGCTCGTGCTCAGGTCGAGCAGGGTGACCTTCCAGCGTTTTTTTTCCGCGTAGCGCGAATACAGGCGGAAGAGCTCTGCCGCGAAGAGCCCGGCCTCGTCCCCGCCGGCGCCCGCGCGAATTTCGAGAAAGACGTTCTTTTCGTCGCGCGGGTCCTTCGGCACGAGCATGAGCCGGAGCTCCTGCTCCAGCTGCCCGGCCCGGGGCCGGAGGTCCTTGAGCTCCGCGTCCGCCATGCCGCGCAGTTCGGGGTCCGCTTTCTTGTCGCTGACGATCTCCTCGGCCTCGCGGACCTGCTTGAGAATGTCCCGATAACCGCGGTAATGGTTCACCACGTCTTCAATGTCCGACCGTTCTTTTGAATACTTCTGGTACTTTTGATGGTCGGCGGCGACCGCGGGGTCGGACAGGAGCCTCGTCAGCTCGTCATATTTTTCAGAGACCGCTTCTAATTTTTTGAACATAATTAAGAACCAAAAATTTACCACGAAGTCGCAAAGACACGAAGAAGAGCGTTCTTTCTTAGTGCCTTAGTGTCTTCGTGGCGATAGGTAATTTCATCAGTGAAACAAAAAAACCCCGCCTCAGCGGGGTTCCATCTCAAGGGCCTCATTGAGCGCCCTGATGGCCACCTCTATTTGATCGTCCGACGGGTCCCGCGTGGTGAGGCGCTGGAGCCAGAGTCCCGGAAGCATCAGGCCCTTGATCACCGGGTTCGCGCCGTGCTTCGCGCTGTACTTGATGAACTCATACCCCAGCCCGGCAATGAGCGGCAAGAGGACGAGCCGCGACAGTCCCTTTGCCCAGAGGGGCCAGCCGCCGGGAATGAGCGAAAACACGAGAATGGAAAGCGCGATCACCGTGAGCAGGAAGCTGGTGCCGCAGCGCGGATGGATGCGGGGGTAGGGCCTCGCGTTCCGCGCGGTGAGTTCCACCCCGGCTTCGTACGCGGCAATGCACTTGTGCTCCGCGCCGTGGTACTCGAAGACCCTGCGGATGTCCTTCATGAAGGAGATGCCGGACACATATCCCAGGAACAGCGCAACGCGAAACACGCCGTCCGTCAGGTTGAACAGGAGGCCGCTCTTGTTGACGGAATCATAGTGCATGCCGAGCAGATTGGTCAAAAGAAGGGGGAGGGCCAGGAAGAGCCCGAGGGAGAAGGCGAGCGCCACCGCCAGGGTCCCCGCCAGCGCAAGCGGGCCGATCTCCTCTTTTTTGCCGTCCGTGCTTTCGAGCGCTTCGTTGGCCGAGAAATTGAGCGCGCGGACGCCGAGCCACATCGCTTCGAAAAGCGCCGCCGAGCCCCGGATGATTCTCTTCTTCAGAAAGGGAAACCGTTCGCCGAGCGGCCTGAGCGTCTGGCGCATGACCGCGATTTCCGCGCCGGGTTTACCGCCCTTACGCACTGCCACGGTGAAGGCATGGGGAGAGCGCATCATGACGCCTTCGAGCACCGCCTGGCCGCCTATGTTCAGTTTTTCAGGCAAAGCATGGCCCTCTTACCTACATTGGATTCCCGATGGGAGCATTCGGGAATGACGGCCTTTTTTTATTCCGCATTCCGCAATCCGAATTCCGCATTGGGTCTATGCTTTCTTGTATTTCTTCCTGAACTTGTCCACGCGGCCTTCGGTGTCGATAAGCTTCTGGGTGCCCGTGAAGAAGGGGTGGCACTTCGAGCAAATGTCGAGTCGTATGGCCGGCCTGGTCGAACGGGTCTGGAACGACTCGCCGCAGGCGCAGTGGACCGCCGATTCTTTGTATTCGGGATGAATATCCTGCTTCATTTGTGTGTCCTCCTGAAATACAACCATAGCCACAGCGCGGCTGTGGCCGTGGTTGTTAAGGCCGAGATAATATACCAAACAGGCTAAAAAAACAAGAGAAAAGTTATTTGTTCATGGAGTCCAGGAAATCCCGGTTGGTCTTGGCCTGCTTGAGCTTTTCGAGCAGGAACTCCATGCTCTCCACGGTCGAGAGGGGGTTCAGCACCTTCCGCAGGACCCACATGCGGTTCAGATCGTCCTTGTCGACCAAAAGCTCTTCCTTGCGGGTGCCGGAGGCATTGATGTCGATGGCCGGGAACACGCGCTTATCGACGAGTTTCCGGTCGAGATGCAGCTCCATATTGCCCGTGCCTTTGAACTCTTCGAAGATCACGTCGTCCATGCGGCTGCCCGTGTCCACGAGCGCGGTCGCGAGGATGGTCAGGCTGCCCCCGTCCTCGATGCTTCGGGCGGCGCCGAAGAACCGTTTGGGCCGCTGGAGCGCGTTGGCGTCCAGGCCGCCGGAGAGCACCTTGCCGGAGGCCGGGATGATGGCGTTGTGCGCCCGGGCGAGGCGGGTGATGCTGTCGAGCAGGATCACCACGTCTTTTTAGTGCTCCACGAGCCGCTTCGCGCGTTCGCTCACCATGTCCGCGACCTGCACGTGTCTCTGCGGCGGTTCGTCGAAGGTGGAACTGATGATTTCCGCCTTGACCTGGCGCGCCCAGTCCGTGACTTCTTCCGGACGCTCATCGATCAGGAGCACGATGAGCTTGATGTCCGGGTGGTTCTTGATGATCGCCTTGGCAATGGACTGGAGCAGCATGGTCTTCCCGGTCCGGGGAGGCGCCACGATCATGCCGCGCTGTCCCATGCCGATGGGGGTGACCAGGTCCATGGCGCGGGTCGTGTAGTCCGTGGGCGCATGTTCGAGTTTGATCTTTTTTTCAGGATAGTAAGGGGTAAGGTTGTCGAAGAGGATCTTGCTTCTCGATATTTCGGGGTCCTCATAATTGATGGCATCCACTTTGAGCAGGGCAAAGTAGCGCTCGCCTTCCTTCGGCGGCCGGATCTGGCCGGAGACCGTATCGCCGGTGCGGATATTGAACCGGCGTATCTGCGAAGGGGACACATAGATATCGTCCGGGCCGGGAAGGTAGTTGTAATCGGGCGCCCGGAGGAAGCCGAAGCCGTCGGGAAGGATTTCGAGCACCCCCTCGCCGAAGATCATGCCGTTCTTTTCGGTCTGCGCCTGCAGGATGGCGAAGATCAACTCCTGCTTTCGCAGGCCGCTGACTCCCTCGACCTTCAGCTCGTCCGCCATCGTGGTCAGCTCGGCGATGTCCTTTCCTTTTAGCTCTACTAAGTTCATGGTTTTACTCCTTGGCCCGGGTTTGAAGGGCGGATAGGTATGTTCCTTACATGAGGGAGGGTGATTTCTTCAACTCCTGTGGTTTGTGTGTGAGTATGTGAATGCAAAGTGACAATGGTTTTTAAAAGGCGAGCAGGTTCCCTGGACTGTCGGATTGCGTGCTATACGGTCAACGACTCTGCCGGCTTGTGAGTTTGTTGCGAATAAACGTGTTTTCCTCTGTGATTACGGTTTGTTTTTATTAGCCTGAGTAATTTATCTGCCGGGTTTGATAAACAGGGGTTTTTGGTTAGGCCTGTGCAACTGAAAAACTATACAACAGAAAAAAGGGTTTGTCAATATCTTATTTCGTTTGGTTGCGAAACTTATTTTTTTATGATACCTTTGAGAAACGGAAGGAAGACTAAAGTCTGAACCGCTCTTTTCTAAGGAACTGCGTATGCCACAATACCGATACAAGGCAAGAGATAAAGAAGGCGGCCTGCATGCGGGCACGATGGAGGCCGCGCGCGGGGAAGCGGTAGCGGACCAGCTTTCGGGCCAGGGATACATCCCGGTGCTGATCGAAGAGCAGAAAGAACCGTTTTTCCAACCCGATTTCCTATCGCGGTTCACGAGGGTGAAGCCGCAGGAACTTATCATCTTCAACCGGCAGCTCGCCACGCTTATGAGCGCGGGGGTCCCCTTTATCCAGAGCCTCACCACCCTGGAAAAGCAGACCGAGAACCCGCGGCTCAAAAAGACGATTGCGGACATCAGGCGGAGCGTGGAGGCCGGCTCTTCGTTTTCGGGGGCGCTTGCAAAACACCCCGCCATATTCAGCAAACTATTTGTAAGCATGGTCCAGGCTGGAGAGACCGGCGGCATCCTCGACGCTATCCTCGACCGGCTGGCGCTTCTTGCCGAGCAGGAGGCAGAAACCCGCTCCCGGGTCAAGGCCGCCATACGCTATCCGATGATCGTGGTGGTCGCTATCAGCGCGGCCTTCGCGTTCCTGGTTACCTTCGTCATCCCCAGGTTCTCCTCGATATTCGCGCAGTACAAAACCGAGCTGCCCCTTCCGACGCGCGTTCTGATCGGGATCAATTATGCGGTGCAGCACTACTGGTATCTCATCATTCTGGGGATTGGTCTTATCGTGTGGGGAGTGCTGTGGTATGTGCGCACGCCGAACGGTAGATGGAAGTGGGACGGGCTAAAGCTGAAGATCCCGGTATTCGGCGTTCTGTTTCAGAAAGTGGCGCTCTCGAGGTTCGCGAGGATCTTCGGCGCTTTGCAAAAGAGCGGCATTTCCATGATGCTGACGCTCGAGATTGCGGCCGAGATCCTGGGCAATGTCGTGATCGCCCGCGCCGTGGAGCAGATGCGCGAAAGTCTTCGCGAAGGCAAGGGTCTCCATGGGCCCATGGAGACCTCGGGCATGTTCCCGCCGCTCGTCGTGCAGATGATGGCGGTGGGCGAGGAGACCGGGAACATCGACGTCATGCTGGACAAGGTTGCCGACTACTATGATAAGGACGTGGAATATGCGCTTCGGAACCTTTCGACCATGATCGAGCCGATCCTCCTCCTCTTTATCGGCGGGATGGTGTTGTTTCTGGCGCTGGGCATATTTCTTCCCATGTGGAACATGATAAGCCTGTTCGGGAAGTAACGAAAGTCACGCCCAAGAGCCAGGAAGGCAAAGTCGCCTTTACAGATTTTTTCGGTTACGACAAGTTTTTTTATTTGACTTTTGACGCTGGATTTGTTATAATTTATAATATAGAAACTGGAGGAAGAGGCATTGGTCCGGTGGAGGAATCCAAAGGGGCTCACGGTTATTGATGCTCTGATTACCCTTTGTGTGATCGGCATCCTGATCGGGGTGGTAATCCCGAAATTCCAGCGGATGGCGCACGAGGCGCAGGAGTTGGCGGTAAAGTCAGAGCTGGCCAATATCCGGACAAGCATCACTCTCTTCAAGATGCTGAACGGCCGGAACCCCAAGAGCCTTAGCGAGCTGATCGAAAAGAGCGTGATGCTTCCGGCGAGAATAGGAGCTGACCAGTATAGCGGTTCATTTTTCAAACAGAAATACCTGACGGTGAATGTCGTAGACGAAAAGGGAAATATTCTGGACGCTTACGGCAACTATTTTTGCTATGATCCTGTTCGGGGGGAGGTGAGGTCGAGTACAAAAGGGTGTGATCTATGGTAGCAGGATAATCCCGATAGTTGAATGTGGATTTTAAATTATGAATTTTCACTTAAGAAAGGAGAAGGACATGCAAGTTAAAACACAAAAAGGTTTCACGCTTATTGAGTTGGTGATGGTCATCGTGATTCTGGGCATCCTGGCTGCAATAGCAATCCCGAAGTACCTGGACCTTTCCACCACAGCTACAGCGAACGCAGTTCTTGCCAACAAGGGAGCTGTCCGGTCGTCATTCACCATTGCCTTTGCAAGTCATCGCGTTGCGGGACTGGCGGCGAGCGGCGCAGGAGTGGGAACAACTCAGTATATTACTGACTGCGCCTCTGCGGTGGCGTATTTGTCACCCGCAGCATGGCCGACAGGGACGAGCTGCGCGGTCGCTACGATCACCTGGCAGGACACAACGACTTCTCTTATTACTGCTGAAACCAACGCGACGCCGGCAACCATTCCGTAACGAAATCGGCGATTCATCGCAGGCGTGTCGGCGCATTGAGAATAGTTAAGAACGGCGGGCGGGGTAACTCGCCTGCCGTTTTTTTTGAGAGGGTAACTTAGTGGCTGTTATGGATCAAAGAGGCTTCACCCTCATCGAACTCGTCATGGTCCTCGTGCTTATCGCCATCCTCGCCGCGTTTGTCGCGCCGAAGCTGGGGGATGTGACTACGACGAAAGCGGGTGCGTTTCACGACAAGCTGCGGGCCGACGTCCGGTATGCCCAGAACCTGGCAATGACGCAGAACCAGCGATACCGGGTATATTTTAATACTGCCCCTTCGCCGAACCCCGGCTATGCCGTTGTGAACGATGCGAATGGCGATGGGTGGGGTGTTACCGGGGCAAATGAGTTTGCCCAGAACCCCGCAGGCGGGAATCTGAGCGTTACCCTTAATGCCGGAGACTACGCCGGGATCACGGTAAGTACGCCTGCGGGAGGATTTATTGAGTTCAACTCCCTTGGAGTCCCCACAGCAGCAGCCATACTAACGATAACGCCGGGCGGCCAGACTGTTACGATTACTGCCCAAACCGGCGCGGTGAACTGAGATGCGCAGAACAGAGCACAGAGGACAGGGGACAGACGAGGGCAATCCGCAATCCGAAATCCGCACACCCTGCACTCGCGGTGCCACTCGTAATCGCTGGGCGCAGGCTCCGAAATCGAACGGCTTCACGCTCATCGAAACCATCATGACCCTCGTTGTGCTTGGCATTGCCGCGGTAGGTGTGCTGTCGGTCTTCACCACGGGCATCAGAGGGAGCGCGAACCCGCTGCTGGTCGATCAGGCGACGCAGTTGGCACAAGGAGAGCTGGATCAGATAATCGGAGAAAAGGCGGTGGTGAACGGATTTGCATCCATCGCTATCGGCAATCCGCTTGCTTGCAAGTCTGGTATGTTGGCCGGGTTTACCTGCAACCGTAATATTTTCTATGTTAATCCTGGAAACTTGAATCTGCAGGTGGGCGGGCCGACAAACTACATTCACATAACCGTCACGGTTACCAACACAACGATCGGTACTGTTACTGTAGATGGCCTTGTGACGAATTATTAGCAGGAGTTTCGGAATGCGAAAGTTCAAAAATTCTGGATTTCGGATTTTAGATTTCGGATTTAAAATTCCGCATTCAAACGGCTTCACTCTCGTCGAGATCGTCATCACCATCGTCATCGTGGGGATCATCGGCGGCATCGCGGCCATGATCATCGCGCAGGGGGTCCGCGCATACTCCAATGAGCAGTCCCGCAGCGATGTCCACTATCAGACGCGGCTGGCCGTGGAGCGCATGGCGCGGGAGATTCGGCTGATTCGGAGCCAAACAGCGGCGGATATCTCAACGATGGCCGGTGCAGACTTGATTTTTTGCGATGTGACCGGGAAAGCGGTGGAATTCCAGTTGGTGGGAACAGCATTGAACCGGCGAGAGAGCGCAACGTGCAGTCCATTGGCGTGGGGCGGATGGAATG
>JBGOTO010000099.1:0-8967 GCA_041476485.1 Nitrospirota bacterium | reverse complement strand
TTTTTAACTTGACCTTCTTTGATGAAGCGAATCAGGTCTTGATCATTTTTGAATAACGGCAGTTTGAAAAGTGTCGTTTGGATGCCAAACGTCTCGTCGGGATTATCGCCGCGTTTTGCCAAACTTAACTGATACGGATTTCGTCCGACTACCATCCACCCTGTTTCATTCAACGGCACAAGCGAATATCCCTTTTGTGAGATTCGCTCCGGGGGCGTCTGAATCTCCGGGAACCTTGGCTGCATAGGGACGCAAGAAGTTAGAACGAGGACAAAAAATAACATCATTACTTTTTGCAAGAGGTTCATTTTTTCTCCTTTTGGGCGGCATGTTCTTGTACTGCGGTATTTGTTGTTTGAACCTTAAATTTAGCATCCATCAGCTTGTCGCGTCCGGGGAAATATTCGAACATGGCGCTGAGTTCTTTCTCACGATAAGAGAAGTAATGGTCGTCTGCAGAGCTCGAATAGTAAGCATAGAGAGATTGATCATATTGCCACAGTACTTCGCCATTCGACGCAGCAACACACACAATGTATGGTGCTACTGTATCTTTTTTTTGTTCCTGTATTGGAAGCAAAGCCAACAATCCTCTCGAATGTCTTAGTCCGGTAATTCTGCTCAAGCAGACAGTATCGGCTCCGACAACCCGTCCAATCGTTCTCATGTCGCTTTGCGCGGGCATAAACAATCTATCCTGATTCCTATATATTGATTCTTCAAACTCTTGAAAGACGTTCTTTATTGCTGCCTGCAAGTCTGCTCGTGTTTTCATGATGGGATATTCATATAGGACATCAAATTGAATGTGTTTTCTTATGATATTGCCTTGAGCGTCATCCTCATATACCCATCGGTCTGACGCATTCCTGCCGCGAAAACCTACGCCGGCAACTTCGCAGAATACCACCTCGTAACCCTTCTTTTTAAACAGGTCGCAGATGTCCGGCGTCATGATTTCTAACGGTTGCTTTGACCAGAGAAGCTCAATGCCGTATTCATTCGTAAGATCGTTGACTTTGTAGACCTGGCCTTCTGCGATAACTGCGATCTTTTGAATGGGATTTTTTTCGAAGAGAGTATCAGATACCCGAATATTTGGCACAGCACAGCCTGATGTCAAGATACTGGACGCAAGCAGAACAAATACATTCATTATCAGCGTCAGCCGGAGACTCTTCATTGTTGTTCTCCTTTCTGCTTCCGGGGTTCCAAAATTATTCATTCTGATGGGATTTGATAAGAATACGACCGATTATATCAAATAAAGACAGCACTTGAAAGAAAATAATTAGAATGTTGCAAACGAGATGTTGGGCTAAAACTAGAATTAAGACATCTGCGACTGGGCCGCCCGGAGTTGGCCGCAGGCGGCGTGAATGTCGCGGCCCCGGCTGTTTCTGACCACGGCCACGAAGCCGTGGTTGAGCAGGATGTTGCGGAAGGCATACACGCGCTCCTCGTCGGGCGGTTCGAACGCCGCGCCCGGGAAGGGGTTGAACAGGAGCACGTTGATCATGCACGGCAAGCCTTTCAGAAGTTCCATGAGCCGATGAGCATCATTATCCAAATCGTTTACTCCCTTGAATAGCACATACTCGATCGTCACCGTCCGTCCTGTTTTATCACAATAAGAGCGTAACGCCTGCATCAACCGCGCAAGAGGCCAGGTTTTATTTATCGGCATGAGGCAGTCCCGCACATCGTCCGTGGCTGCGTTCAGAGATACGGCAAGGCTCACGTCCAACTCTCCGGCCATGCGCTCGATCTCGGGCGCGAGCCCTGAGGTGGAGAGAGTGACCTTCTTGGGAGAGTATCCCATCCCGTTCCGGTCTGTTGCGACCTCGACAAAAGATTTAACGGCCTCGTAGTTGTCGAGCGGTTCGCCGGTCCCCATGAGCACAATGTTCGTGATCGGAGAAGCTGCGATTTTTTGCGCCGCGAAGACCTGGTTCACGATCTCGGCCACGTTCAAATTCCGCACGAGGCCTTCGGAGCCGGTACGGCAGAAACCGCAGCCTGACGCGCAGCCGACCTGTGTGGAGACGCAGAGCGTGAGCCGCCCGCCCGGGCCGGGGATGAGCACCCCCTCTACCGCGTTGCCGTCGCCCAGGCGATAGAGCAGCTTTTCGGTCCCATCCTCTGAGGAGCTTCGCTCAACGACCGCAAGCGAGGAGATCGCACAGTGCCGCTTTAACTGTTCGCGCAGAGGGCGGTTCAGATCAACCATAGAATCGAAAGCTTCAATCTTTTTTCGGTAGAGGCGTATTGCAACGCGCGTCCCTTGGCCGGGCTTCTGTTTTAATTGTTCATGGCAAAAGCGCTCGATTTCGCCGGGGGTGAGGTTTTTTA
This sequence comes from Nitrospirota bacterium, assembly GCA_041476485.1. Taxonomy (GTDB): domain Bacteria; phylum Nitrospirota; class UBA9217; order UBA9217; family UBA9217; genus JBAZLV01. The sequence goes on along the minus strand of JBGOTO010000099.1, from coordinate 6,615 downwards.
GATCAATCGGTATTTTGTTATTCGTCTTCATAAGCCTGTCGCCGAGCGGTTTAGTCGGGGATGTTTATCCGTGGCTAAAATTGTAATCCCTCTCATTAAACAACGCAAGCAATTTATACGGAAAGAGTTGACGCTGTATTAAGAACGTGCTATGAATAACCTAGTATGAAAGCGCCGCTCCAGAGGATATCATACATACTGATCCTTCTCATTCTCCTATCCTGCGAGGGATGCACCTCTATTTTCTTTTCTCCCCGTCAAAAAGAGTATGTTCAAAATCCCTGGGTGATGTTCTACGCTCCGGAAGACGTCTTTTTCAAAACGCCGGATGGGTTGATGCTGCACGGCTGGTTCATAAAAGCTCATAACGGAGTAGATGGGACCGTCCTGGTGCTGCATGGAAATGCGGAGAACGTGAGCACGCACGTAAACAGCGCTTTGTGGCTTGTTGATGAAGGGTTTAATATATTCATCTTCGATTACCGGGGGTACGGAAAATCCGAGGGCATCCCCACGATCGAGGGAGTTCACGTGGATGCGGAAGCGGCGCTCGAAACTCTGCTCGCTATGCCCGAAGTGGACAAAGACCGGATCGTTGTCATGGGCCAGAGTATCGGCGGAGCAATCGCGGTTTATACGGTGGCGCACTCTCCTTATAAAGACCGGGTGAAGGCGCTTGTTCTGGACAGCCCGCTCGCGAGCTACCGCAGGATCGCGCGTGAGAAGATAGCAGGCTCCATCATCGGATGGCCTTTCCAGTACCCGCTGTCCTGGCTGGTGAACGACGATTACAGTCCGGTGAAATGGATCAAAAGCGTGTCCCCGGTGCCGATTGTCATTATTCACGGCGAACGGGACCGTGTGGTCCCCCTGCACCACGGACAATTGTTATACGATGCAGCAAGAGAGCCGAAGGAATTCTGGCAAACGACTCCCCACGGGCATGTCTACTCGTTCTCCGATGAAAAGGTCAGAGAAAAATTAATACACTATCTTTTAAACCTGTTTTACGGGGAGTGACAAGAGCGCCTTCAGATGAACGATAATTTTTTTTGTTGCGGTTGACAAAGGTCAAAAAGTACGCTAAGCTTGCTCTTACTGCTTTAAAAATTCTACTAGAGGAGGGTATTATGAAAAAAGCATTCGTAGTCGCAGTGCTGTCTGTTCTCATGGTTTTTGTGGTAAGCTCGGCATTCGCCGCGAGCAAGGGCGGCGCCTCCGGCAGGGCGCACAGGAACGTCGGTTGCGGTCTGGGTACCATGCTCTGGCAGCACAACTCAGATGACTCCGTCCTCTCCCAGACGCTTCAGGTCACGACAAATGGAACATGCGGAAACCAGACCTTCGGCATTACTACGGGGACCTCTGAGTGTGAACAACCGGCCAACTTTGCGAAGAACGATCGTTTAAACGAATTCGTAGTCGCCAACATGGACAACCTGGCCAAGGACATCGCCAAGGGCGGCGGAGAATCCCTCGAGACGTTTGCGGAACTGATGCAGATCCCGACCGAGAAAAGGGCTGAGTTCTACCGGAACCTCCAGGCCAACTTTGCTAAGGTCTTTACCTCCGAACAGGTCGTACTCGCCAATGTCGTGGATAACGCGGTAGCAGTCGCGTCGAAGAACTAAGTATGAGTGTTGGGAAGTCTGTGTTTACTAAGGTATACGGGACATCGCGTCCCGTATGCCTTTTTTTTGTGTTCCTTATCCTGTTGTCTTTCATAAGCCCGGCGCGCGTAATTTTTGCCGAAGATTCGGCTTATCGTGAAGAGCTTGTGAAGCGGGCAAAAGAAATGCGCCTTTTTGAGGACCGCTACTGGGACATTCTCGTTCATTACAAGCGTGCCGGGTCCGGAAAGAAGAGCCTTATTACCGACCCGAAATTTTTTCTCTCCCCTGCCGGGAAAAAGGACCCTGCTGCCGAGCTTGAAGCGACGCTCAGGGGGTTTTTTCAGGAGGAAGAAAAAGACGACGAGCACCCCCGATGCAGGTTCATTGCCCGCTATACCTGGCTCAAGGAAAAACTGAATATCGACGAGAGGAGGTTGCCCGCGGCGTCCTGTACGAAATTCAATGAGGTCATGGACACTGTCAAGCCCAGATCCGCAGCGCTCGTCTTCCCCTCGGCGCATCTTAACAGCCCATCTTCCATGTTTGGCCATACCCTGATCCGGATCAACAGCAGCTACCAAAGCGAGTTGCTGTCGCATGCAGTGAGCTATGCGGCGGTTACCGACGATGCGATCGGCGTCTTGTATGCTTTCAAGGGACTCTTCGGTTTTTATAAGGGATATTATTCGTTCCTGCTCTATTATGAGAAAGTAAAAGAGTACAATGACATGGAACGGCGGGATATTTGGGAGTATGACCTCAATCTTACGAAAGATGAGGTCCAGAGGATGATGCTGCACATCTGGGAGTTGAAGGACATCTACTCCGATTACTATTTTTTCGACGAGAATTGCTCGTACGAGCTTCTTTTTTTAATCGAGGCGGCGCGCCCCTCGGTGGACATGACCGGTCCGTTAAGAGATCGTCTGAGATTTTGGGTGATCCCATCGGACACCATCAGAGTAGTGAGAGAAAACGGACTGATTGAAAAGGTAAAATATCGCCCCTCGCAGGCATTGCGTGTCCGCTCTATCGCATCGCTTATGGAGAAGAAAGATCAGGAGACCGCCCTCGCTATTGTAAACAAGACGACCCCTCCACAGGCGATTCCGGACATGAGCATCAACGCGGAAAGAAAGATCAGAATACTCGATCTCACTACGGAACTGCTCCAGTATAAATACGCGGACAAAGAGCTGGAAAAGGACGATTACCTGAAACAGTTCCTGGCTGTTTTGAATGTACGCAGTACGCTCGGGACGCAGGCCGACGAGCATACGATTCCCAGGCCTTTCCAGCCGGAGGAGGGGCATCGTTCGGGCAGAACGGCAGTCGGCGCGGGATATACCACTCTGGGGAAGTCCCCGTTTACGGAACTCGGCTGGAGGGCGGCTTTCCATGACGTGCTCGATCCGGATCCAGGCTTCATAGAAGGCGGCCAAATCGATTTTTTCAGCATTCGCGGCAGGTATTACTTTAAAGAAGACAAACTGCGTTTGGAGAGTTTTCGGTTCGTGGACATTGTTTCACTTTCGCCGCGGGACCTGTTCTTTAAGCCCATTTCATGGAAAGTGAATACGGGTTTCGATAGAAAAATATTTCGAGACGGGGAGGAGCACCTCATCTACCGGGTCAACCCGGGCGGCGGCATTGCTTATCAAAACAGCTTATTGGGGCTTTGTTACGCCATGCTGGAAACGGACCTTAACCTGAGCGGCGGTTTAAAGGACGATTATGCGCTTGGCTTCGGGGCTTCTACCGGCGTTATCAAACAGCTGACCGAGTTGTGGAAAATCCGTCTTGAGGCCTGGGGTATGTATTATGAGGCGGGCGATACGCACCGGAGCATGAAGGCCTCTCTTGACCAGAATTTCAAGATCAGCACGAACAACAGCGTGACCTTTTCCCTGTTACGGGAGAAAACGTTTTACCACTATCAATCAGAAGCAAGGCTGGGGTGGAACTTTTACTATTGACGTAATCCGGGAAGGAACGAGGGCGCTTTCCTGGGAAAGCGCCCCTCTGCTTAATCGTTCCCGTTTTTCGCAGGCGGGTTGCGTTTCATAAACCCCGGCAGCGGTATGCTGAATCGTTTTTTGGATTGATCGGACGTTACGTTCTTTTCCTGGCCCTCTTCTTGCGGGAGGGTCACCACCTGCCCCTCGATGGCATTTCTGACCATCGCGCCGTAGGTCACCGCATTGGCAGGGGCTTCCTGGAGAATGACGCCGGTGGAGGTCTTTTCCTTGACGTCCTTTATCTCGATTTCGCCGATCTCTATCGTCTCCACATCGAGCACTTCACCGGTCTTCGGGTGCTTGATGACCTTTCCTTCCTTATAGACAACGAACTTCATCCCTGGCCTGACGCCGAGCCGCTTTCCGAGGTCCAATGTTACTTTATCTCCTGTCCGCTGCACGATATACCCCTCCAGCGGAAAGGCCTGGACGATTTTGTCCGTAATTTGCGAAACCAGGTCATTTAATTTTGCCTCACTGTTCGCCTGCACCTTTTCCGCGGTAACAATCGACGCGGTATCGACATTAATAAGTCTGGCGTTGATTTCCAGTGTTTTCCCCAATTTCACGATGGTGCCGGAGACAATGGTTTTGACTCCCAGGATTTTACCCAGTTGCGCCACGCTTTCAGGATCAATGAGGCCGGTCATTCCCAATTTCTGTTCTTCGAGAATTTTTTGGAGCAGCCTCCTTTCGATCAGATCGAATCTTCCTGTTTCCACGAGGCCGGTGATCAACCACTCCGCGACGATTTTCCCCATGTCTTCCGTGGAAAACTCTTCCCCTTGGGTCTGAAAATCGAGCACCGCGATCTTCGTCTTCTTAAAGCCAGCCGCGGAAGCCGCCGATGCCGTGGCCGCCGGCGCTGAGGAAGGAGCGAGGAGGAACGGGATGAGACAAAGGATGATTGCGGCACAGTGCACCATAGTATTTTTTATCCTGCTCTTTTTCATGCTGTGTCTACCTCCGGGATTTAAACGACTGTCGAAATTATAAAGAAGCGCCGACCATTTGTCAATAGAGTTGAGTCGGCAGGCGGATTCACCGGATAATGACCATTCTGGTAAAACATCCTTGACAAACACGGGCTTTCTCTTTATTATGACACGCTACACCGTGCCGAAGTGGTGGAACTGGTAGACGCGCTGCGTTCAGGGCGCAGTGGGAGCAATCCCGTGGGGGTCCGAGTCCCCCCTTCGGCACCATATTTTGAATTTCCCTCTCTCATGAATAAAATTCTTCTCATACTCTGTATCACAATCCTCGCCGGGTGCGCGAAAGAGCCGCCCTTCGATCCTGTTGTCGCATTCAAAGAGGCCGAAGAGGCCATGCGCAAAGAGGACTTCGAGAAGGCGCGCAAGAAATACCAGGAGATCCAGGAAAAGTCGCCGGACAAAAGCTTCGATGCGGTCATGATGCTCAGGGTAGCCGACACCTACTTCGGCGAGGAGAACTACAGCGAGGCGCAGGTCGAATATCAGGCATTCCTGAACTTCCACCCCGTGAATAAGGACGCGGTCTATGCCCAGTACCAGATCGCGATGTGTAGCTACAAGGACATGACGACCATCGACCGGGACCCGACGCCGGCCCGCAACGTGGTCAAGGAGATGCGCAAGCTCATCGAGAAGTATCCGAAAAGCAGCTACGTGGAAGAGGCAAAAAAGTACATTGCCATTTGCCTGGACCGGCTGTCGGAATACGAGCTCTATGTCGCCAGGTTCTATCACAAGAAAGACTCGTACAAGGCGGCAGCCGCACGGTGCGAGAAGCTTCTGAAAGACTACCCGGGCTCGTCCGCGGAAAAGGACGCGCTCTACTATGCGGGCCTGTCCTATGGGGAACTCGGCGAGCAGGAGCAGGCGCGCTCCAAGTTTGAGACGCTCGCGCAGAAATACCCCGCCATGAAAGAAACCGCCCTGGCCCACTTGCGTAAACTGCGGACGCCATGAAATACTATCCCGCGTTTCTGGATCTGCGAAAACGCCCTTGTACGGTCGTCGGCGGCGGCGCGGTGGCAGAACGCAAAGCGCTTTCCCTGCTCACGGCAGGGGCCGATGTGACCGTCATAAGCCCCACGCTCACCCCCAAACTGCACCAGCTGTCGGTTTCCGGTAAAATAACCCACCTGAAAAAAAACTTTGAAGAACAGGACATAGACCGCGCGCTTCTGGTGATCGCGGCCACCGATTCGCCGGAGGTGAACAGCGGCGCGGCGCGGGCATGCAGGGAAAAAAACGTGCTGGTCAACGTGGCCGTGCCGCCCGAGGAGAGCAGTTTCATCGTTCCCTCCGTCGTTGAGCGCGGGGAGCTTGTAATCGCCGTGTCCACGGGCGGCGCGAGCCCGGCGCTGTCCAAAAAGATACGGCAGAAAATCGAAAAACAATATGGCCCCGAATACGGCCTCCTGCTTCGCGAACTGGCGTCGCTCCGCAAACGGATGCTCGAAGAAGTTCCCTACGAGGATGCGCGCAGGAAGATATTTCAGGCCATCGTGGACTCCGACATCCTCGACCTGCTGCGGCAGGGAAAAACGCGAGAAGCAAAGCTCCGGATGGCGGAGCTTGCGGGGTTTACGAACCGACCGTGAATCGGTTCGTAGTTTTAGTTCATAGTTTGTAGCAACCGCGTGAGCACCTCTTCTTGTATCACTCACACACACTCTTGCCGTCATTCCGTTGTAACAGCACAAATCTTTCCTTCGGCAGTCCCTCCGGCCTGCTTGGCCGTGTTCGTTCCCAAACGATTTCCCGTTTCGGCCCAACAGGAGGTGCTTCGGGTCTGCCGCCGCTCTCGATCAACAGGAGGTCGCAGTCACCGAGGCCGTACCGATCTATCCTGCGCGGAAGCACGCCGGTATAATATTCGAGCAGGGCGCGCTCCGATTCGCCGAGTCCCTGCGTTATGATAAAGCGATTGCCGGCCGGTATCTTTTCGCGCAGGGACGTAAACAGCGGGCCATAGCCCGAACCCGCGTCGAGAAA
>JBGOTO010000098.1:0-8974 GCA_041476485.1 Nitrospirota bacterium | reverse complement strand
CTGGCAAAAGTGAACCGCTCCGCAATCACTGCGGCAGACTTCAAGAAACAGCTTGAAGACCTGAATCCGCAAATGCAGCACGCAGTGGCGATGGACCCCAAGGCGCGGAAGGAGTACCTCGATGATCTGATCGGCATCGAGCTGGTGATCCAGGAAGCGAAGCGCCAGGGACTGGACAAGGAACCGGAGTTCAAAAAGACCGTGGAAGCGCGCAAGAAAGAGGTCGAAGAGTATAAGAAGAAGCTCGATCAGCGTCTCCAGGACGAAATCAGAAACGAACTCTTCAACAGCGTGTTGAAAAAAGACCTGGCGGAAAAGCTGAAGAGCGTGTCCGCGACCACGGACAAGGAAGCGCTGGATTACTACAATAAGAACAAGAACAAGATCCGCACCCCCGACGGCAGGCAGATAGGCTTCAAGGAGGTCGAACCGCAGATCAAAGCAAGGCTTGCGCAGGAGAAGCAGCGGCCGCTCTACCTCGATTATACGAAGGGACTCAAGGCAAAAGCCTCGATCTCCGTGGACGATAAGGCCCTGGACAGCGCCGTGGCGGAAATCTCCCGGCCCGTCGAGATCCCGGAAGGCCTGAAGGTGCAGAAGGCCCCGGTGGCAAAAGAAGAAAGTAAAAAATAACGGCCGATGAACATCTTCCGATTCACAAAATACACGGCCCCGGCGCTCTTGCTGGGGCTGTTGCTTTTTTCCTGCAAGGACAAAGGCGACGGCAAGCAGGGGACCGCGTCCTCCCTTTCACCCAACGTCAGGATCGTTGCGACGGTGAACGGCGATCCCATAACGCTTGCCGAATTCCAGGAGCGGTTTGCCCGAGCGGGGTTCAAACCCGAGCGAGAGGCCGGGCCGGAGGTGAAAAAAGAGTTTCTCCACCGGCTCATCGAACGCACGATGATGCTGCGCGAAGCCCAGCGAAGGCGGATCAAGGTCGGCCAGGCCGAGATAAACAAGAAAATCTCCGAACTTCGCAAGGAACACGGCAAGGACCTGAAAGAGGAGCTTGACAGTCTCGGGGTTGATTTTGAAAAATGGAAGTCCGACATCTGGGAAGACTTGATGATCGAGCGGCTGCTCTCGCGCGAGATATACCGCCGCGTCTCCGTGTCGTCTTCCGAGGTGCGGCGCTACTACCAGGCCAACCCCCAGGAGTTCGAAAAGCCCGAGCAGGTACACGCGCGCCAGATCGTGGTCGCCACTCAGGAAGACGCGGCCAAGGCGATGGAACTCCTGCAGTCAGGCGCGGATTTCGCCGCCGTGGCGAAAGAGAAGTCCACGGCGCCCGAGGCCGAGAGCGGCGGCGACCTGGGGTACTTTGCCATGGGCGATATGCCGGCGGAATTCAACGTCGTCTTCGGCCTGCCGAAGGGCGGCACCAGCGGGATCGTGAAGAGCCCCTACGGGTATCATATCTTCAAGCTGGTGGACAAGCGGCGCGCAGGCAGGATCAGCCTCGAGGAAGCGCGCAAAGAGATCACGGAGAAACTGCGGCGGGAAAAAGAAGACAAGCGGTACAAGCAATGGCTCACGGAACTCCGGAAGAGGACGAAGCTCGAGATCAATTACCAGGCCCTGGAGCAGTGAGCTTCAGGGTCAGGGGTCGGGGTGCATGCATTCCGCGTCCGTTTTATTGCACGGTCGTCGTTTCCTTTGTCACCGGCGGTGTAAGCGAAATGGTCCCGCGGTCGTCCGAGATCTCGAGCCTGGTTTTGAACCGCTCGGACGCCGCATTGACGTTCCCGAGCGCACGGACGGCCGGTGCGCCGGTCAGCACGCGAGGCCGGTACTTCACCCGGTAGTTGTTCACGTCCAGCGGCACCGCCTCGACCCGTACCAGACTCTTGCCTTTGAACGTCAAAAGGAGTATCATACTGTCGTTTGTGCGGTTGCTTTCCGACCCGAAGACGAAATTCCCGAGACTGTAGGCGATGATGCGGCCTTTGTACACTTCGAGCTCCTGCAGCACGTGCGGGTGGGCGCCGAGCACGACGTCGGCCCCCCAGTCGACGGCTTGACGGCCGAGCGTGATCTGGTAGTCCTTGGCCGCGGTCATAAGCTCCGCGCCCCAGTGAAAAGAGACGACGACGATGTCCGCAAGAGGCCGGACTTTCTCGATGTCCTCCTTCACGAATTCCGCGTACCCCGGCCCGGTGCCGGGCCGCTTTGGTGAGGCGAAAAACTCGAGCGGAAAGGTGAGAGAGTAGGCAAGAAAGGCAAGGGTCTTGCCCTTGATTTTGAGGATAGCCGGAGAGCGGGCGTCATCAAGGTCCATTCCCGCGCCGGTGTACAGGATGCCGTTTTCGTCCAAACCCGCGAGCGTGTCCTTGAGCGCCTGCGGGCCAAAATCCATGGTATGGTTGTTCGCCAGGGTCACCACGCGAAAGCCGGCCGCCTTCAGCGCCTTCGCGGCGATCGACCCGGCCCGGAGCGTGAATTTCTTGTTCTCCACGGCTTTGCCACGGACGGAGATGGGACACTCGAGATTGCCCACGACCACGTCGGCCCTGGTGAAAACAGGCATCACGTCGGCGAAGGGGTAGTCCGGCCCGAACTCCCGGAGGAACGGCTCCGCCCTCCCGCCGAGCATGATGTCGCCGACCGCGGCGATGGTGATTTCGTCCTGCGGCGGCTGATCAGCGGCAACGGCCGGCGCGGCGATCGTCAGAAGAAAAACAAAGGCAGCGGTGATTTTTTTCATAGCGTAGGGATAATAATCAACTTGTTTCCAAAAGGCAATAAAAAAGAATCCCGGCGCCCGGAGCAACTATCACAATAGAGGAAGCGAAAGCCATGGTAAAGAACGTCATACTCATAGGTGCTACAACACTCACCTTTCTACTCTCCTTCAGCCTGCAGGGAACGGCGAACGGATCGGTGGTCGTGGACCGGGTGATCGCGGTGGTGAACGACGATATCATTACCATGAGCGATCTTCAGCGGGAAGAGTTCGTCAACAAGAAGTACGAGGGCGCGAAAGACGACCGCCTCGTCCTTGAGGACATGATCGACCGGAAGCTCCAGATGGCTGCCGCAAAGCGCGCCGGCATGGACGTGACGGACAAGGAGCTTACCGACGCCGTCGCCGACATCATGAAACGGAACACCATGGACGGCAAACAATTCGAGGCCGCGCTGGCGAAGGAAGGGCTGACCCTGGAGCAATACAAGGCCGAATTGCGCGAGCAGATGACGCTTTCGCGCATGTTCAACAAGTACGTCCGTGCCGGCGTCGCCGTGGACGAAGCCGAGGCGCTCGCGTTCTATCAGAAATACATAAAGAACTATTCGCTGGCAGAGGAAATCCGGGTGCGGCAGATCTTCCTTTCGCTGCCGGAAAAAGCGAAACCCGACCAGCGTGCCGCGATCAAGGCAACAATGGAAACAGTATATGAGCGGCTGAAAAAGGGAGAGGACTTCATCCATATCGTCCGCGAAGTCTCGGAGGGCGCGACCGCATCGCAGAACGGCGACCTCGGGTTCATGCAGCGGGACCAGGCGATCCCCGAGATCGAGGAGGCGGCGCGGTCCCTCAAGCCGGGCGAGATATCGAGACCGTTCCAGGGCGCCGGCGGCTTCAACATTATCCGGCTCGAAGAGGTGCGGACGCAGGTTGTGCCCTTTGAAAAGGTGAAAGACGACATCATAAAGACCCTCTACGAGCAGAAGGTGGAGAACACCTACCGAAGCTGGCTCCAGTCGCTCAGGAGCGACACGAACATCGAGAACAGATTGTAAGCAAAGAGCGCAGGACAAAGCGCGAAGCGATGCCCTTTTTCTTTCGCGCTATGCGCTCTGGTAAACTATCTGCCCCTTCCCCCCCATGAAAACCGTCAAACTCAAAAAGAATGAAGAGCGGCGCATTCTGCGCGGCCACCCCTGGGTGTTCAGCAACGAGCTCCAGCGCGCAACGGACACGCTCACTCCCGGGGAGCTCGTCGAGGTGCTGGACTTTTCGGGCGGTTTCGTCGGCCGCGGCTACCTTAACCCGCATACGCTCATTGCGGTGCGGCTCCTGACGAGAAACCGGGAAGAAATCGACCGGAATTTTTTTAGGAAAAGAATTTCAGCGGCCCACGCATTGAGAATAGGGCTCGGTTTCGGCGATTCTTTTCGCGCAATTTTCAGTGAAAGTGATGGGCTGCCCGGCCTCATTGTTGATAAGTATGCGGACACACTTGTTCTGCAATCCTCGACCGCTGGAATCGATAATCTCCTGGATGAAATCATACCTGCCCTGCAGGAGGAATATTCGCCGAATGCGATCGTCCTCAGGAACGATACCGGTTCGCGCGAAATCGAGGGACTAACGCAGGAAAAGCGCGTTGTCCATGGGGCAATCAACGGGCCTGTTGTGATCGAGGAATCCGGCATTCGCTATACCGTGGACGTGCTCGAAGGACAGAAGACGGGATTTTTCTTTGACCAGCGCGAGAACCGACTGGCGCTTAAAGATTATGTAAAGGGCAAACGCACGCTTGATTGTTTCTGTTACGTGGGCGCATGGGCGCTTTCCGCGGCGCGATTCAACGCTTCAGAGGTCACGGGACTCGATTCCTCAGAACGGGCGATTACACTGGCATCACAAAATGCTGCACTGAATGGATTGTCCGTGCAGTTTAGAAAAACGGATGTATTCGATGAACTTCGCGCTTTCGAAAAGCAGAAGGAACGCTTCGGCTGTGTCATTCTCGATCCGCCTGCTTTCGTAAAAAGCAGGGCGAAAGTGCGCGAGGGAATCAAGGGTTACAAGGAGATAAACCTGCGCGCCATGCGCCTGCTCGAGCCGGGAGGCGTGCTCGTGAGCTGCTCGTGCTCGCACCACATTGATCAGGACTTGTTCCGGGAGATGCTGATCGACGCCGCGTTCTCCGCGGGCAAGCACGCGCGGCTCTTGGAACTGCGCTCCCAGGCGCGTGATCATCCCGTTCTTCTCGCGGCGCGGGAGACGCAGTACCTGAAGTGCGTGATACTGATTATTGACGAGTGAAGGAAATTCAAAATTTCGCTTGACTAACGAACGCCCCCTGTGTTACATATTGAATCATTGCAGGGCGCTTAGCTCAGCGGGAGAGCACTGCCTTCACACGGCAGGGGCCACTGGTTCAATCCCAGTAGCGCCCACCAGAAATAATAAAGTGCTGCTCGGGAATCGGGCAGCACTTTTTTTTCGGAAACGCCGCTTATTTTTCCTGGATATTCACTGCTTCTAAATAAATGGGGAGGTGGAAGCTATGTCGAACAAGGCAAGAGTTATCAAGAGTCAAGCGATCATACTGTGTATCCTCTGTATGTTTCTTTCCGGCTGTGCTACCCTGTTTGCGCCAAACAGCGACAAGGTCACCATCAAGACCGATCCGGCGGGTGCTGATGTCTATGAGGGCGCTAATTTCTTAGGCAAAACCCCCCTTACCTACTCTTTTAAACGAGAAGTATTCGATAGAAAAGTATTGGTCATTAAAAAGGAAGGATACGCAACGCAGGAGTTGCTTTTAAACAAGACCCTGGAAAAGACCGCAATTTGGAACTTTGCATTCTTGTGTACGGGACCCACGAGCTGGGGTATCGATGCACTTTCCGGGAACATGACAAAATATTCTCCCGACTCCTATTTTATCGATCTGGCAAAAAAAGGGAATGCCGCGAGCCGGGAAGACCATCTTCGCCTGCAGCGTATTCGTTTTGTCCTCTTGAATCAGGGTAAGTTGATGAAGGATATCGCCGCCGGGGATGGAGAATATCTCAGGGCGTATTTTGAAATGAGGCTGCCCAAACAAAATCTGGACACGTATCAAGGATTTCTAAACCACGTTTCCGGCCAAGCCCCGCTTTTACTTAGCATGAATGACCCTGTGGAATTCTATCATGAACTTGAGAAAAGGACAGGGGAGAAAATTTAGATCAAATTGGGGCACCATCGGTTTCATACGAGAGGGGCCGCCCACCATGGAAATAAAAAGGCCAGCCGATTTCGGCTGGCCTTTGCTGGTTGGTCTGCTTGATCGCTGAAAAAGCTACCCCGCCTGGATCTTCTCCTCCTCCTCCTGCCGGGTCTTGCATTCGATACAAAGTGTCGTCACGGGCCGCGCTTCGAGCCGCTTGATGCTGATCTGCTCGCCGCAGGACTCGCACACGCCGTAGGTGCCGCCGTCGATCCGGGATATGGCCTCGTCGATTTTTTTGAGCAGCTTCTGCTCCCGCCCCCGCAATCGGAGCAGAAAATTGTTATCAAGCTCCGCTACGGCCTGATCAGTAGGATCGGGAAAGCTTTCTTTCTCAGTGGTGATCTTGTCGTTCAGCGTCTGCCCCGCTTCGACAAGAAGGTCCTGCCGCTGCTTGAGCAGCTTCTTTTTGATCGTCAATAGTTTCGAGTCCGCAACCATTCCGCAACCTCTCCGTACAGTATAAAAGGGCTGCTACCGCCGCTGGGGCGGTACAGCCCTTCTGAAATTTAATATGGTACTATAGCAAAAAATCACCCCTGAGTCAATTGCTAAATCGTGTGACCCGTCGCCCGCCCTTTGTATTCAGAATTGACAAAATCGGGCATTCCCGATAAGATAAGACATGCTGAGCGAAAAGCAGAAGCTTGCAAAGATGATGAAGCTGGGAGTGGAAATTACCGAGGTGAAGGACGTGGACGTGCTCCTGGAGCGGATCCTCCGCGAAGCGCGGCAGCTCGTCAGCGCCGACGCCGGCTCGATCTATATTAAGGAAGGCGACAAACTGAAGTTCAGCTATTCCCAGAACGACACCCTGCAGAAGCGGCTCCCGCCCGGGAAGAAACTCATCTACTCCACGTTTTCCATCCCGATCGACAACCAGACCATATCGGGATATGTGGCGAACACCGGCGAATCTCTGAACATCCGCGATGCCTATGGTCTCCAGTCCCGTCTTCCCTATTCGTTCAACAAGCACTACGACGAGCTCTCCGGGTACCGCACCCAATCCATGCTTACTTTCCCCTTAAAGACCAATCGGGGAGATACCATCGGCGTGCTTCAGCTTATCAACGGCAAGGACGCCAAGGGCAAGGTCGTCCCCTTTTGGAAAAAGGACGAGCCCCTGATTATGTACTTTGCCAATATGGCCGCGGTCGCCATCGAGCGGGCCCAGATGACCCGCGCAATGATCCTCCGCACCATCAAGATGGCCGAGCTGCGCGACCCCAAGGAGACGGGCGCCCACGTGAACCGGGTCGCCTCCTATGCCGTCACCATCTATGAAGGGTGGGCCGTCAAGCAGGGCATCTCCCACGAAGTCATCGAAAAGAACCGTGACATCCTGCGCATGTCGGCCATGCTCCACGACGTGGGCAAGGTGGCCATACCGGACGCGATCCTGAAAAAACCCGGGCGGCTCACTGATGAAGAGCGGGAAATAATGAAGCAGCACACCATCATGGGCGCGCGCCTCTTCAATGAGCGGTACTCGGACTTCGACGAGATGGCCGTCGTCGTCGCCCTGAGCCATCACGAGAAGTGGGACGGCACCGGCTATCCGGGGCACGTGAACCCCTTTGACGGCAAGGTGCTCCCCGGTTATGAGAACAGCGACGGATCGCCGCGGCCTAAAAAAGGGGGGGAGATCCCCGTGTTCGGCAGGATCGTCGCGCTTGCCGACGTGTATGACGCGCTCAGCTCCAAGAGAGTGTACAAAGAACGGTGGGAGGAAGCGCAGGTCCTCGAGGAAGTGAAGGCCACCACGGGAACGCACTTCGATCCTGAAATGGTGGAAACATTCTTCGCCAATATCGATACTATCCGCAATGTCGCGGAGAGGTATCCCGATCATTAATTCCCGTCCATGAAAAAAAGCAAATCACCCGACCAATCTCCCGCAGAGTTCAAAAACAATCCCTTCAAGGCCCTGAAAGGCGTTGTTCCGCCCCCGCCCGCTGCCCAAAAAAAAGCGGCGCCTTCTCGAAAGAATGCGGGGCCGATCGAGGACGATACCGAGCTCTTTCTTCGCGCCGCTGCGGGAGCGAGAAAGATAGCGAATGAGGATGTACCCGCTGAAGCGCCGGACAACAAGCGCGTTGTAGGACGCCCGGACGCCGTTCCACATGAGCCTGAGGATGACCAGCTCTTTTTTCAGGCCATGAAAAAGATCGGGACCACCATACGAGAGGTGCGTCGAGAACCGTACGATTCTGATGGAGAAGAAACGCACCACCGGTCGTCCGCGGGCAGGATGCGGCAGCTCAAGCGTGGAACGCTCCGCATCAGTGAGACGCTTGATCTGCACGGCTTCCACAGGGACGAGGCGCTTGCGCAACTCGAGCATTTTATCGTTAACGCTTTCAGCCGGGGGGAGCGCGCAGTCCTGGTGATCACAGGCAAGGGGATCAACTCTCCCGAAGGTCCGGTGCTGCAGGGGGCCGTAGAGACCTGGCTGCGCGAGAAAGGAAAGGGAATGGTCGTTGAATTTGCGCCTGCCCCGCGAGATATGGGCGGGACCGGCGCGTTTGTGGTGTTTTTGAAGAAGAAGTGATCTATAAAGATAAGGCGTACAAAATTTTAAGTTGAGGTATTCTCAATATCGTCACCGTCGCAGCAATACTTATTTTGCTTTTTGTATTCCTTACCCCTGCTCCTTCTTCTCCGGCAAGCCCAGAATTTTCCTGATCTCGTCGCCCTCGATCGTTTCTTTTTCCAGCAATACTACCGCCAACGTCTTGAGCTTGTCCTGGCTGGCCGCCAGCATCCCGCGCACTTTCTTATACGAATCGTCAATCAGGCGCTTCACTTCCTGGTCTATCTCGCGCGCGGTGTCCTCGCTGTATTCCTTGGCGCCTTGCGGCAGGCCGATGTCGAGGAACAAGGGCCTGCGTTCTTTTTCGAACGTAAGGGGCCCGAACTTTTCGGTCATGCCGTACTCGGTCACCATGCTGCGCGCGATGATGGCCGCGCGCTGGAGGTCGTTCTGCGCGCCCGTTGACACCTCGTTGAAAATGAGCTCCTCG
>JBGOTO010000097.1:0-9095 GCA_041476485.1 Nitrospirota bacterium | reverse complement strand
CCACTTCTGCGATGAAATCCAATATCTCACCGGCCGCCTTCTTGGTGAGTGATGCCTTCTCCGCGAGCTTCGTCACCAACTGGGACTTCGTCATTGCCTTTGCCATATTTATCCTCCTGTGAATTAGAATAGTGCTGCAATGCAGCAACTATAAGCCATTAAGGCCGTATTGACAAGAACTTTTTTACCGCCCCTGCCGAACCATGGCAAAAATAATGTATTCAGCAATACCTAATAGAAGTGACCCAGCAAGGGTTCTTCTCCCCGAAAGAATAACGCTCAAAATAATAACCCTTGACTTCCTGGCGCCAAAGTGAGACTATGATACCTAGAAGTTCCGGATGTACTTGTAGGGTAACCGCAAAGACAGTTCGACTTTGCGGTATTTTTTTTGTCCTTTCCGTCGGCTTCAATACATTAAGAAGGAGGTAGCTCATCATGGAAAATGGTACAGTCAAGTGGTTCAATGATGCCAAAGGTTTTGGCTTCATTACCCGTGAACAAGGCGGCGATGTGTTCGTTCATTTCGGCGACATTCAGGACAGCGGCTTTAAGTCGTTGGCCGAAGGCCAGCAGGTCCAGTTCGACGTTGTCGACTCGCCCAAAGGCCCCAAAGCAGCCAACGTTGTAAAGCTTTAATCCAAAGGTTTAGAACCTTCGCAGGCCCTGATCATGTCAGGGCCTGTTTTTTTTCTCAGACACGAAAGATGCAATGCCATGACCATCATCCTGCAATGTCCCGTCTGCCGGAACTCCCTGCTGAACTCCGCCGACGGCTACCAATGCTCCAACAACCACACCTTCGACGCTGCCCGCGAAGGGTACGTTAATCTCCTGCTTGCTCACCAGAAAAATTCCAAAGAACCCGGCGACAACAAAGAAATGGTCCGGAGCCGGAGGCGGTTTCTGGACCTGGGGCTGTATGACAGGATTTCCGACGGCATCAACGAAGCCGTTACAGGCAATCTCCCTGTGCCCGCGGGTGAACGAGCTTGCAACATTCTTGACGCCGGTTGCGGGGAGGGTTTTTATCTCAAGCGCGTCAAGGAGTTCCTGGCGCGGAGGCCAGGGCCATCCGTTCCCGTTGACTACTATGGAGTGGACATTTCGAAATTCGCCGTCCGCCAGGCGACCCAACGGGACAGGACGATCGACTGGTTCGTTGCCGGCATCAAAGATCTCCCCTTCGCGCAATCCTCCCTCGATATGGTCCTGAACGTATTTTCGCCTGCCGACTTTCCTGAATTCTCGAGGGTGCTCAAGGAGACAGGGGGGTTGTTGATCGTAAGCCCCGGCCCGAAGCACTTGAACGGCCTGCGGGAAATCATTTATCCGAATGCCAGGGAGCATGCGCCATCGACAATCAGCGAAGAGGCCAAAGAAATTTTTTCTCTTTCGCGTGAAACGAGGATACATTATCCGCTTGAGCTGAAGGGCCGCGAGGCGATCATGGACCTTCTGGCGATGACGCCCTATTTTTGGAATATCGATCTGAAGACCAAAGCCAAGGTGGAGGCCCTTGACCGGCTTGCTTTGGATGTCGATGTCGAGATACGGGTTTTCAAGAAGCGCAGGCCGGGGACCGGTCCTTGATGCTTCCGTCAACGCCGCTCCTCTCCGTTCCTGCTACGGACCCGAGCAAGCCGGGACCAAGAACCTTCGACAAGATTACAGGATGATAAATCTGATGCACAGCTTTTGAATCCTGCCCCTCCTGTTGTCCCGTCAGAGGCCAAGATTTTTCTCCTCAATCCAATCGTTATCTACACCCTAATCCGCGCTGGACCAAAATCGTTTTATGGTATACTAACAAAGCAATACGTCTGTTTTCGAGTCATAGCGGTCTTTGGCCAAAGGGCCGACGGGAGCCGGGAGGCAAATAATGGAACACAACGTTTTGAGTAATTATATGGCCCACGGTTTTTGTTTCTTATGGGAGCCCGACCTGGTATTGCTCCATGTCGCTTCCGATATCATGACCGGCCTGGCATATTATTCGATCTCCGGCGTGATGTTCTATTTTGTGTATAAAAGACGCGATCTGCCTTTCTTGAGCATGTTCCTGTTGTTTGGGATTTTTATTTTTGCGTGCGGCACCACGCATTTGTTCTCCGCGGTGACCGTCTACGTGCCCGCATACTGGCAGGAAGGGGCAGTGAAGGCCTTTACCGCGGTCATTTCGGTTTTTTCCGCGATTTTGCTTATCCCGCTTATCCCCAAGGCCATCGCGCTGCCGAGTTTGACGAAAGCGCTGGATGAAATAAAGGTCCTGAACAGCACCCTCGAAAAACAGGTGGAGGAATTAAGAATAAAAGACAGCGCCATAGCGTCCTCTTCCAACGCGATCGCTTTCGCCGATCTCGACGGGCGTCTCAGCTATGCCAACAGCGCTTTTCTCGAATTATGGGGATATGGGGGCACGGAGGAGGTCCTCGGAAGGCCGGTTTCGGTTTTTTGGGGACCGGAGGAGAATGCCGTAAACCTCGGAGAGACGCTGCGGACCGCCGGGAATTGGACGGGTGAGCTGGCGGCAAAGAGAAAGGACGGGAACGCATTTATCATTGAGCTCACCTGGAGCACGGTGCTGAACGAATCCGGGGAGCCTCTCTGCCTCATGGGCCTGTTTACGGACATTACCGAGCGGAAGAAGACCGAAGAATCGATTCGGAACGCCCTCAAAAGGGTCGAAGACGAAAAGGCCAGGTCGGAGGCGATCATTGCGGCGATCGGCGACGGCCTGTCCATCCAGGACGCCGATTTCAAAATTCTCTATCAGAACCAGATCCATAAAAACCTGATCGGAGACCATGCCGGAGAATATTGTTATTCCGTATACGAAGGAAAAAACCATTCCTGCGAAGGGTGTCCGATCGTACTGTCTTTTAAGGACGGCAAGATCCATACGGTTGAAAGGGCCGTCCCGTCTGAGAGAGGGACAAGATATTTCGATATCACATCATCTCTCTTACGGGACTCTTCCGGAAACGTCACCGCGGGCATCGAGATGGTCAGGGAAACTACCGAACGGAAGGGCCTCGAAGCCCAGCTCCGGCACGTCCAGAAGATGGAGGCCATAGGCACGCTCGCAGGGGGCGTGGCGCACGATTTCAATAATATTATGAACGTTATCCTGGGATACGGGTCCATGGTGATGGACAGCCTGGAGCGCGACCATCCCGCGCGGGCCCATATGAACGAAGTGCTGGCCGCCGGCGACCGGGCGGCGAACCTCACGAGGAGGCTGCTTACCTTCAGCAGAAAACACCTTCCCGACTTCGTATGCGCGAATGTCAGGGACATTATTGCCGGCGTGGGGAAAATGCTTTCCCGGATCATCGGCGAGGACATCGAGCTCGTCATGCGCCTCGCGGATGAAAAAATGCAGATCATGGCGGATATCGGACAAGTCGAGCAGGTATTGATGAATATTGCGGCGAATGCCCGTGACGCAATGCCGCATGGAGGAAGCCTGACGATATCGACGGAAATGAGGGAGATCGACGACGCCTTTATCGCGGCGAACGGATACGGGGCGCCCGGAAAGTATGCTCTTATTTCGCTGACGGACACCGGGACCGGCATCAATGCGGAAAATCAATCAAGGATCTTCGAGCCGTTTTTTACCACCAAAGGGGTCGGGGAAGGGACGGGGCTCGGGCTTTCAATCGCGTATGGAATAATAAAACAGCATTCAGGGTACATCAAAGTCTACAGCGAGGCGGGGGCGGGTGCCACTTTTAAACTATTTCTTCCTCTTGTTGATGAGACGAGAGAGCCCGGGCAAAAAGCAGCGGAATTGAAGCCCCCCCGGGGCGGGACCGAAACCGTCCTCCTTGCGGAAGACGATCCGATGCTGAGGAAGATGACCCGGATCGTCCTGGAATCCGCCGGCTATCGTGTCATCCCGGCGGAGGATGGGGAAGACGCCGTGGCGAAATTCAGGGAGCACGGCGACACTATCCAGCTTCTTGTCTTTGATCTGATCATGCCGAAAAAAAACGGGAAAGAAGCGTATGAGGAGATCAGAAATATCAGACCCGGGATCAAGACGCTCTTCACGTCCGGATATTCGATGGATGTCATCAGTAAAAAGGAAATGCTCGACCAGGGGGTGGACATCCTCCAGAAGCCGGTCTTGTCGAAAGAGCTTTTGACAAAGGTGAGAGAGACACTGGACAAATAAAAAACCACCGCCACGTTACCGGCGGATTGTCCCGATTTTAACCGCGGCCGGGAAGAGGCGGTGTCCCGGCCTTCGACAAAAAAGGAAATTCAGATGCCTCGAGAGAAAATACTTATCGCGGACGATGAGGAGTCCAACCTCAGGCTTATCAGCCAGTGGCTCATCGGGTTGGATTTTGACATCGAACTCGCCTCCAACGGACAGGAAGCCGTGCGCAAATGCAAAGGATTCGGACCGGACCTGGTCATTCTCGATATCATGATGCCCGTGATGGACGGGTACGAGGCATGCAAGCTGATAAGATCCGACCCGAAGACGAACAACGTGCCTATAATAATCGTGACGGCGCTCAACGACCGGGAATCAAAGCTGCGGGGCCTCGCCGCCGGCGCCAACGATTTTCTCGCCAAGCCTATAGACAAAGCCGAACTGATTATCCGCGTTGAAAACCTGCTCAAGATCAAAGCGTACGAAGACTTCATGCTGAAACATAACCAGATATTGGAAGAGGAAGTGCAGAGAAGGACGCAAGAGCTGAACAAGGCCTTTGAACTGCTCAGAAACACGACCGATGAGATCGCGCAGAAATTGACCGCGGCCGCCGAATTCAGGGACACGGACACCGGCGCCCATATATCCAGAATCGGGTCATATTCCGGCAGGCTCGCGTCAGCGATGAATTTGCCGGAGGACTTTATCGCGCACGTGTCGTTCGGAGGCCGGTTGCATGACATCGGAAAGATCGGCATTCCGGACAACATACTGTTGAAACCCGGCCCGCTTACGCAGGCGGAGTTTGAAATCATGAAAACGCACACGGTCATCGGCGAGAAGATCCTCTCCGGGTCCGCTTTTCAACGGCTTCAAATCGCGGCTTCCATCGCATTAAACCATCACGAACGATGGGACGGCGGCGGATACCCGAACAAGCTTGCCGGTGAACGGATCCCGCTCGAAGGGCGGATCCTGAACATTGCGGACCAATATGACGCCTTGAGGAGCTCCCGTCTCTACAAACCCGAACTCGACCACAAGACGGCATATACGATCATCACGGAAGGAGACGGCAGGACGATGCCGTCGCACTTTGATCCCCAGGTCCTCTCGATATTCAAAAAGGTCCATTCTGCATTCGAGGAAATATACGAGGCGAGCAAAGAGTGAGTACGGGCCGCAGGGTGGTCTCTCGCCGCTGCACCATAATCCACGATGAACCGAAATCATTCCATGATATAATAACAAAGTACGCACGGCGGGTTTCGAGTCACATCACGGGCAACCTCTATTTTTGAGCAAGAGAGGACACTGAACATGAAGATAACGTGCTGGGGAGCGAGAGGCTCCATCCCCGTTTCCGGGGAAGAATACGTGAAGTACGGCGGCGATACGACCTGCATCGAGATCCGAAGCAAAGCAGGCGACATCATCATCATCGACGCGGGCTCGGGCATCAGAAAACTCGGGAACAAGCTGCTTGCGGAAGATCGGCGAAGCTACTCCATGCTTTTTACCCACGCCCATTGGGACCATCTTCTGGGCTTTCCCTTTTTCAAACCCATCTACCTCAAGGGAACGCGCATCAAAATGTTCGGCTGCCCTTTTGCGCAGCGGTCCGTCAAGGACATCATTTCAAAAACCATGGCCGCGCCTTATTTCCCCGTGGACTTCAGCCTCCTGCAGGCCGAGCTTGCATTCCATGAATCCTGCAGCGAGGCCTTCGAGATCGGGCCCGTGCGGATCACGTCCATTCCCTTGAGCCATCCCAACCAGGGGCAGGGGTACAAGTTCACCGAAGACGGCAAGAGTTTCGTGTTTCTGACGGACAACGAGCTGACGCACGTCCACCCCGGCGGGGGCGAGTATAAGGATTATCTCCGGTTCTGCGCCGGCGCCGAGCTGCTGATCCATGACGCGGAGTTTACCGAGGCGCAATACCAGAATACGAAGGGATGGGGGCATTCAGTGTATACCGACGCGCTCCGGCTGGCCATGGAGGCCAAGGTCGGGCAGTTCGGGTTGTTCCATCACAATCAGGAGCGAAGCGACGCGGAGCTGGACGGGCTGGTGGAAGACTGTTCCCGCCGCGCCGAAAAGGAAAATATGAAGACGCGCTGTTTTGCCGCCTCCGTCGGCATGGAAATTATTCTGGAATGAATTTAGACGGCCCTGAACAGGTTCGGTCTTGACAAAATACCGTCATCCGTTATAGTAACGGTATGAGAAGCGAAAAGTTAAGCATCGGGCACAAGGACCTCCTTGTGCCGCGGCTCAAGAAATTGAACACAACGCTCTCGGAGTACACCTTTCCGAACCTCTACCTCTTTCGCGCAAATCACGATTACGAAGTTGTCTTTGACGGGGAAGAGATCTTCATCAAAGGCCGGTCCTACGACGGGCACGCCTACCTCATGCCCACGACGGACGTCCGGGAGCTCGACCGTTCCCGCCTCAAGGAACTGATGCGGAAAGTTGAATTCCTGTTCCCGATACCGGAGGAGTGGCTGACCGCCTTCGGCTCCGAAGAGTTCGACGTCGCCTACTCCCCGGGCGACGCGGACTACGTCTTCACCGTCGAGAAGATGAGCACTTACAAAGGCCGGAATCTCCATAAGAAAAGAAACCTCCTCAAGCAGTTCCTCGAAGCGTACCGCCACGACGCCCGGCCGCTTACGAACGACCTGCTCGATCAGGCGCGCTTCATATTGAACGACTGGCAGGGCGCGTCGGAGATGAAGGCGGAAGAAACGGACTACGGTCCCTGCCTCGAAGCGCTCGACCGGTATGAGGAACTCGTCCTGTGCGGCGGCATTTACTACGCCGACGACGAGCCCGCGGGCTTCGTGCTCGGCGAGGAGCTGAACCCGGAAACGTTCGTGCTCCATTTCGCCAAGGCGCGGACGAAGTTCAAGGGGGTCTATCAATACCTGTTCAACAATTTCGCGCAGATTCTGCCGCCGAAATACAAATATTTGAACCTGGAACAGGACATCGACAAGGAGAACCTCAGGGTATTCAAATCTTCCTATGTCCCCGACGCGATGATCAGGAAGGCGCGGGTGAAGTTGAAATAATAAAACAGCTCGTAACTGATAGCTCATGGTGACAACGTTTTACTACGAACTCTTCCCCCGTCTTTTGTATTGACACGCCACCCTGATACAGTGTACAACAAAGCCTACTATTTTAGAGGAGGTTGTTGAAACAGCGTATGGCGGAACCGAATAAGATAATCTACTCCATGGTCGGAGTGGGCAAATTTTACGACAAGAAACCGGTCCTGAAGGACATCTATCTCTCGTACTTCTACGGCGCGAAGATCGGCGTGCTGGGCCTGAACGGCTCGGGCAAGAGCTCGCTCCTTCGCATTATGGCGGGAATGGACAAGGAGTTCACGGGCGAAGTCGTGGTCTCTTCGGGCTACACGGTCGGAATTCTCGAACAGGAGCCGAAGCTCGATCCGGGCAAGACCGTGCGCCAGTGCGTGGAAGAAGGCGTGCAAGCCACCGTGGATCTCCTGCATGAGTACAACAAGATCAACGAGAGTTTTGCAAACCCCATGTCCGACGACGAGATGCAGAAGCTCATCGCGCGCCAGGGCGAGGTGCAGGAAAAGCTCGACCATGCGAATGCCTGGGAGCTCGACAGCATGCTCGATATGGCCATGGACGCGCTGCGCTGTCCGGCAGGCGATGCGGTGGTGAAGACCCTTTCCGGCGGCGAGAAACGGCGTGTTGCGCTCTGCCGCCTGCTGCTCCAGAAGCCGGACATCCTTCTGCTCGACGAACCTACGAACCATCTCGATGCGGAATCCGTCGCCTGGCTCGAACACCATCTCCAGAAATACGAGGGCACGGTCATCGCGGTTACCCATGACCGCTATTTTCTCGACAACGTGGCCGGTTGGATCCTGGAGCTCGATCGCGGCCAGGGCATACCGTGGAAGGGAAATTATTCTTCCTGGCTCGAGCAGAAGGGGGCGCGGCTGAAGCTGGAGGAGAAGTCCGAAAGCGAACGCCAGAAAACGCTCGCGCGCGAACTCGAGTGGATCAGGATGTCTCCCAAGGGCAGGCATGCGAAATCCAAGGCGCGCATCAGCTCCTACGAAGAGCTGCTCCGCCAGCAGACCGAGGCGCGCGCAAAGGAACTGGAGATCTATATACCGCCGGGCCCGCGGCTCGGCAAGGTGGTGATCGAGGCCGACAACGTGACCAAGGCCTACGGCGACAATATTCTTATCGAGAACATGTCCTTCATGCTTCCGCCGGGCGGCATCGTGGGAGTGATCGGGCCGAACGGCGCGGGCAAGACCACACTCTTCCGCATGATCACGGGCCAGGACAAACCGGACAAGGGAAAAATCAGGATCGGCGAGACCGTGAAGCTCGGGTACGTGGACCAGAGCCGCGACGTGCTCGACCCGAACAAGACCATCTGGCAGGAGATCACCGGCGGCCAGGAACAGGTGCAGCTCGGGAAAATGCTGATGAACTCCCGCGCCTACGTATCGAGGTTCAACTTCGGCGGCACGGACCAGCAGAAGAAGGTCGGCGTGCTGTCGGGCGGCGAGCGGAACCGGGTGCACCTCGCGCGCATCCTGAAGGAAGAGGCGAACGTGCTGCTTTTAGACGAGCCCACGAACGACATCGACGTGAACACCATGCGGGCGCTCGAAGAAGGGCTCGAGAACTTCGCGGGCTGCGCCCTCGTGATCAGCCACGACCGATGGTTCCTCGACCGGATCGCCACGCATATCCTCGCGTTCGAGGGAGAGAGCAAGGTGGTCTTCTTCGACGGGAACTATTCCGAGTACGAGGCGGACCGCCACGCGCGCCTCGGCGCGGAGGCGGACCAGCCGCACAGGATCAAGTATAGGCATCTTACAAGATAATTGCGGAATGCGGATTTCGGAATG
>JBGOTO010000096.1:0-9195 GCA_041476485.1 Nitrospirota bacterium | reverse complement strand
TCTCGTATTAGCGGCGTGACGGCGCCATACTTAAACTTGTTGACGCAGCCTTATATGCCGGTACTTGGTGCTTGCAGAAGGCTGCGTTTTTTACTATAATGGGTAAAAGATATGCGGTCAAAACACCTTACAATAAGACATCTCATTCCCCTCTGGTTCTTGTTCACTATAGTCTGCACGGTGAACACGGCTCATGCCGCTTGTGCCTTCGTCGGGGGTTCCACCGGGAGGATCGCTTTTAATAATATCAATCCATCCTTGCCCGGCCCTATCCTCGGGACCGTGACTACCCAAGTAAATTTTCACTGCAACAATGGTAGAGCTTTCACCGTTACGGCAGCCCCCGCAAGCGGATGGAACTTGACATCCGGAGCGAACTCAATGCCCTATACGTTGGGTTTCGTAGCAAGCGGCACCGGCTTGGGCGGGGGCACGTTAATACCCTTGCTGACGAATACTTCCCAGATAATCATGTCAAACTATCAAAACGCCGCGGGCGGCGGTTACACGAACAGTCAGGCGGTAACACTCACCATTAGCTGTCCTACCTGCGGCGGAGCGCCGATTGTTGCGACGATACCGCTCGGCAATGTTACCGGCACTATCATAAACACCTGCGTTAAGCAACTTCCATCTCCAGGCACGCTGACCTTCACCATGGATCCTTCGGTTTCCGGCACGACCACGGCCACCATCTCTCCGGACCTGAAGATTAAATGCACTAAAAATTATTCGGCTATTTTCATTACCTCGTCAAGCCTGTGCGGCGTCGCTTCGCCGAAGATGGGCCTCGGCGGCTGCGGCGGCTATTTGATACCGTATTTATTCCCGATCGGCAACCCCAACCCCACCGGGAATGGGTTTGGGCCCGGCACTGATATTTCTCTGGGCATCGGCGGATCGGCGAGCAGCGTGAATTATGCGAACGCGCCCCTAGGGGCTTATTCAGACATCGAAACCGTTACGATCAACTACTAAGGACCGATAGCCGGAGGCATTCCATGGGTCGACAACATGATGTAAAGACGTCAACTGCCGCCCGGACGGAGCGTATGATCTATTCTTTCAAAAAACGAAGTCTTATCCCGGCGCTCATCACTTTAGTATTCCTGTCATTGCCGTCTTCCCCGGCGTTTTCAGCGGACTTCAGAATAACGCCGACGACCCTCGATTTAAGCAGCGGCGCGAAGAGCGGCGCCTTTTCCGTGATCAACAACGGGAGCGAAAAGCTCAATGTTGCGGTATCGGTGAAGGAATGGACCCAGGACGCGGCTGGGAAAGACCTATACGGCGACACGAACGACATCGTGTTTTTTCCGAAAATCATGACCGTCGAGCCGAATGAACAGAGGGCGATCAGGATCGGCGTCAAGGGGCCGCAGTCCCAAATGGAGAAGACCTACCGGCTCTTCGTTGAAGAGATCCCCACGCAGAAAAAAAATCCGGAGAAACTCACCGGGAAAATAACGGCCGGGCTCACCATAGCGTTCCGGTTCGCGACCCCGATCTTCGTCAAGCCCGTCCGGCCTCAGGAGACCGCCGTCCTCGAGAAGGTCGAGCTGTCCAAAGGCATGGCCAAAGCAATTGTCAAAAACACCGGGAATGTTCATATAAAAGTGCTCAGCGTGACGTTCCGGGGAAAGGCCGCGGACGGTAAGGAGCTGTTTTCCAAGGAAGTCTCAGGCTGGTACGTCCTGCACGGCTTGTCGCGTCCGTACGAGATAACCGTCCCAAAAGAACTCTGCGGAAACCTGGCAACGCTCGTGGTCAAGGCCCAAACGGAGAATTTTACGATGGATGGGATACTGAATGTTCAGAAAAAGATGTGCACGCAATAACATCGCCGTCTGGCCCGAGACCCGCACTCGACTCATGGAGCTCCGAGACGGGATATTTTTTTTTGTTCTGGCAGTAGTCTTGTTTGCTCCGTTTTTCATTATTTCCCCTTCCCCGGCTTTTGAAATGGTCGCCGCTTCAACCCCTGTGCAACCTGTCTCCGCACCCGAGGGGAAAAAGCAGGAAAACGCCGCGGCTGTTCCTCCCGTCCTGAAAGCAACGACCCCGCTTGTGGTGAACCTTTCCGTCAACCTGGAATCAAAGGGCGACTTCTTCGTGGAACTTGACAAAGAGGGCGGGCTGTTCATCAAGGTCGAGGACCTCAACACCCTGAAGCTGAAATTCGCGGAAGAGAAGACCGTGCTTATCCGGGACGAGCGATATGCGCCACTTAGCGCCGTTCTCGATGTCAAATATTTTTTCGATGAGAAGAATCTGACCGTCTCCATCGTGGGAAAGACCACCGAGGCGGGGAAAACCTCCGTGGACCTTTTTTCGCTCCGGTCCAGGCCGCAGAATGTCTACTACCCCCGGGAGACGAGTGTTTTTCTCAATTACGGCCTGTCATACGCTTCTACCCATGCCGACGAAACCGGCACTCCGGACTCCAGGTCTTTCACCGCAAGCAATAAAGTGGGCATACGATCAGGGGACGTTTTCTTCGTGTCGGATTCTCTCTATACGAAAACCGGGACCAGCGAACAGTTCGTGCGGCTCCAGAGCAGCGCCACCTACGAGCGGCGCGACGACCTCCAATGGTTCGTCCTGGGAGACCAGTTTGCGAATTCGGGGGACCTCGGAAGCACCATCAACATGGGCGGCCTGGGCTTTTCCAAAGTGTACCGGTTGGACCCCTATTTCATCACCCAGCCGGTGTTCAACCTCCAGGGGGCCACCGTCTTTCCTTCCCAGGCGGAGATCTATATGGACGGCGTTCTGATAGGCAAACAAGCCATCGCGCCGGGAACGTTCGACTTGCGGAATATCTACTCCTACACTGGCTCCCACAGGCTCGAAGTCGTGCTCAAGGACCCTTTCGGGAACGAGCAGCGGATCTTCTATCCGCTGTATTTCAGCGCATTCATGCTGCGGGAAGGGCTGCATGAATACAGTTACAACGCCGGGTTCCTACGCGAGAATTACGGCGTAACGAGCGACGAATACAGCCACAAACCTGCATTTTCCGCGTTCCATCGCTACGGCATTACAAATTTTTTGAATATTGGAGCGCGGGCTGAAGGCTTCGACGGCATTTACAACGGGGGGCTCTCCACGTCGTTTCTGGTCCCCCGGGCCGGCGCGTTCACCGTGTCCCTTGCCGAAAGCTCCGCGAACGGGACCAAGGGGTCCGCGGGCTCGCTCCAGCACACCTATCAGCGCGGCAGCTTCAGCACGAACCTGCTCCTTCGCGCGTTTTCCCGGGACTACTCGACCGTCAGCTCGCCCACCACGTCCGTGACCATTCCAACGAAGTATGAAACGAGTGTGGGAGCGGGATTATTGCTGGCGCCGCTGGGAAGTTTTTCCCTGGGATATTCCGAGTCGGAGACGTGGGACGAAAACAAGACGCGCGTCACGACCGCGTCCTATTCCCGAGGGCTCTCACTATCAACGAGCCTTTTTGCGACCACGTCGGCGACCCGCCAGGCCGGCATGACGACGTACAGCGTGTTTGTCGGTCTCAACGTTAATTTCGACAGGAACATCCGCGGCTCGGCGCAGTACAGCAAGACCGGCAATACCAATACGGAGACTGCGCAAATACAAAAGGACGTTCCAGTCGGAGAGGGCCTCGGATACCGTGCGACCGCGAGTCGGTCAGACACCGGCACAGCAACCACGGAATCATTGAGCCCGTTTGTACAATATAATGCCAGGTACGGCATCTACTCTATCGATTCAAGCATGCAGGACTCCTCCGGCGCTGGTTCCGAATCCTATACCCTCTCCGCGGCCGGGTCGCTGGTGTACGCGGGCGGATTTTACGGGCTCTCGAGGCCGGTGAGCGACAGCTTCGGCATCGTCATGCTGGACAAATTGCCGGGCGCCATGGTGCTGAATAACGGCCAGGAGATCGGAAAGACGGGCCCGTCCGGCATGATGGTCGTGCCGACGCTGGCGTCCTACAGTCAGAACGAGATCACCCTGGACGTGAAAAATATCCCGATGGAGTACAGCGTTTCCGGCGTGAATAAAGCCCTCTCTCCCTCGCTCTGGAGCGGCTCCTGCGTTGCCTTTGACGCCACGAAGGTCCAGGCGTTGACGGGCAACCTCTTTGCCCTGCAGGACAAGAAGAAAAATCCGGTTGAGAACGGCGAAGGGACCATCATGGTCGGAGCGCAAAGCGTCACGTTCCTGACCGGCAAAGGCGGCGAGTTTTATATTGAGAATACCCTGCCGAAAGAGACGAAAGAAGCCCCGGACCAGCAAAGTTGCCGGTCTATTGCCGAACGAAGGGCAGTCGGCGGTAAGACAATAAAACCCGGCGCGTACCCCGCCTTCATCGATTACGACGACAAGAAGTGTGAGTTCAAGATCGTCTTCCCGGAAACAGAGGACGTCATCACCGAACTTGGTGAGATAGTCTGCAACCTGCCGCAGGAGCGGACGCAGCCCCAACCGGTCCCTGTTCCGAAAATCAAAAAAACACCCAGTGTTGCTCCGATAAAGCCGGCCGTGCGGGAAACGTCCAAAAGCGGCGTCGAAGATAATCCGCCCCGTTCCATCGTCGTACGGTTTCGCGTCGATTCAAAAGGCGCTAATGTGACTACGAAGGACAAAAAGGCCGTGGCTGCACTGGTGCGTTTCCTGATGAAAAATCCCGGCAGCTTCGTGAAGATAGAAGGCCACGCCGACCGGCACGGCAGCGACGCGGCGGCTGTACGGCTCGGGATGAGAACGGCTGAGGCGGCGAGAAATTACCTGGTCCGTTCCGGCGTGAAGCCGGGCCGGATAAAAAAGACCGAGAGCTTTGGGAGAAGCAAGATGCTCTGCACGCAGGAAACGGCGGTTTGTGATGCCAGAAATCGCCGCGCCGTCGTCAGCGTTGTGCAGGAAGAAGAGAAGGCGGGAGCTGCAATAAAGTGAGCCTTCGGACCGGGCGTTCTGCGGCGGAGGCCGGCTTATACGAAGGTATCTTCCCTTCAGGAGGAGCAGCATGAGAAAAATACGGACCAGAGAGCTCGCCGTTATTGCCGCCGCCCTCTTTATTCTTGCGGGCACGCTGCAGCCCGCGGACGGTGCGGAACACCGGAAGGCGCCGCAAAAAAAATCCGTCGGCTCATTCACCATCCAGGGATACCGCATCGGTATGACCATGAATCAAGTGAAGCGTGTCCTTCGCGCGAGAAAAATCAAACAATACGAGACGGGTTTCTCCGATCTTTTCTCCTATTCCCCTGCCCCTGATTCCGAGCTTCGCCTCACCTTCTCCTGCTCCGCAAAAGGATACGTCGTGAGCGGGGTGGAACTTTCCGTCTCCTTCGATGCCGCTGATGCCGCGAAGGCCGCTCAGCGCTACCAAAAACAATTGTCGGAGAGGTACGGCAAGCCCGGCACGACCGCGTCGCAAGCGGAGGAACTCAACTCATGCTGGGGAAACTGCGCCGGAGCAAGCAACGAAACACGGCTTGACGCTTCGTTCGCGGACGCACCCGGAGGGAAACGGAGCTTCCTGCTGCGCCTGCACAAGGACGCGCTGGCGCGGACATGCGCGATTCTCCAGCGGAAAAAGATCAAGCGCTGGCTTCCGCAATGGCTCGCTTTCGTCCAGAAGTTCAAGACGGGCATGACCCTGAAGGCAGCCGGTAAAGCCTATGCCGCATGGACCAAAGAGCGGCCGCGCATCGAGGCCGTTCCCGACACGCAGGACGAGGGCGCCCCGGTGACCAACTATGAAATATCCGGCCATGAGTATTTCTCTTCCCTGAATGCGGACTCCCGGGTTTTCGGGAGCGAGGGCCCGGGACGGACCGAATTAAAATTTACGGGGGACCAGACCGGCGCGCGCAAGCTCGATCGCCGTCTCTACTTCTGCAGGTTTTCAACAACGAAATTTTCCGCCGTCACTCTTACCGACCTCGATAAAAAGCTGGACCGGTTTATACGGGTCTTCGGTGAACCGACTGAGGTAACGGCGCGGGAGGACGTTTTGTCCGCTCTTTGGGAACAGGGACCGATTGTACGAAAACTTGATATGAGCGTTTCAGGACTGATAACGCTCGAACAAAGCAACTTCTCGATCAGGGACGCCTACCGGAACGCGGTCGCGGGAATCGCTGAGAAAAATAAGAAGAAAAAATTCGATAAGCTCATTTTCTGAGGCGGCCGTCTTCCGGAAGAGATCGTAATCCGTGGAATACCGGCCTGCCGCTGCGGGATAAGGCCCGACAAATTTTACTAATTTTTATTGACTTTTCTATTTTTTTTGGTATAATGAGTAGTAAGAAGGGATACCAGATTACTATTAGCGATATACTTATTGTATGCAGTGAGACAGGGTATTTTCATGATAGCTGGTAAGTTATTGTAATTAAAGAGGTTTTTATGTTGAGCCTTCAAGAAAACAAAAACCGTTCTTCGTTCGGGATTACCAAGCGTCTACTCGGTAAAATTCTCGTTGACGGAGAATTCATTACTCCCTCGGCCCTCGAAGCCGCGATTGAGCAGCAAAAGAAAACGAACGATCAACTCGGCGTAATACTCGTGAGTATGGGCGCCTTGGACCCCATAGAACTCGAAGCCGTCCTGGCCATCCAAAGAGACCTCTCTTCCCTGGATGACGCCGTAAAAGTCGCCTCGGGAGTCCGCCTTCTGCTCGGCGAGCTTCTCCTTCGGGCAAAGCGAATTACCGAGGAACAACTCGATTATGTCCTCAGGGAGCAGCACCGTACCGGTGAAAAACTTGGCGAGATTTTAGTTCGTCTGGGGCTGCTGATAGAACATGAGTTGCACGCTGTCCTGGCCTTCCAGCAGCATCTGCGCGGTGAAGCTCCGGCGTCGGCAAAATTGCGACTCGGCGAGTTACTCGTAACCACCGGCCAAATCACCCGGGACCAACTCGAAGACGTCCTCAAACGGCAAAAACTTTCCAAAAAGAAAATCGGGGAACTCTTAATCGAGGCGGGTTACATTCAGCCCCCTCAGATCGAGTCCGGATTGAAGCTCCAGGGCAAGCTCGTGACCGCAGCGCTCCTGGCCGCGTTGTCCCTGGCGAACGTCGTCGGAGCTCAGAAGGCGTACGGAGCGAGCTCTTCGGGCCGTGCGATGAGCGCCAACATCGGCATTCATGCCCAGGTCCTCGAACACACCAGCATGCAGGTCCTTTCCCAGATGCAGGAACTGGTCGTTACGAATTCAGACATTCTGCGGGGATACGTGGACATTCGTGCTGCGTCGCGCGTTCAGGTGAAGAGCAACAATCCGCAAGGGTACTTCCTGGTGTTCGAAGTTATGACCGGCCCTGAAACGGTTTTTCGTACGGTAAACGTGCTCGTGGGGGGACGGGAAGTCCAGTTATCGCCGACCGGCGGATGGATCCACCAGCCGTTCATCCGGGGCGGCGTGACGACCGACCTGAGCTATCGGTTTGTACTGGCGAAGAACGCAAAACCAGGCACTTACACCTGGCCGCTCATGCTCTCTACCCTCTCCCGGTAGCATACCTTCCTTTGTCCGGCATGGCTGCTTCTTTCCTTCCTTAGGCATGACGGACAAAGAATGAAGGACAGCAAATCCTGTTTACAACCTCCCTCGAATTCTGCTACACTTCAATTAACCGTATGATCCTGTCGTGATAAGGAGGAAGCAATGAAGCCGTGCAGAGAATGTAAAAACGAGGTTTCTGAGCAGGCCATTACCTGTCCGAAATGCGGTGCGCCCTACCCTGCGAAAGAAAAATGGGATGGTCACGGATTTGAATACAAATCGCAACTGAGCTTCCTCGGACTGCCGCTCGTCCATATTTCCTTCAAATACCGTCCGAACCGGACGCCGGTCGTGGCAAAAGGCATCATCGCCATCGGGCAGTTTGCCTGCGGTGTCATTACCGTTTCCCAGTTCGGCATCGGGGTCTTCAGCCTCAGCCAGTTTACCCTTGCGGCCTTCGCACTTGCCCAGTTTGCGGCGGCCTATTCGCTTATCGCCCAATTCGGCCTCTACCTGCACGAAGGGCATGGGCAGCTCGTCAAAAGCGTGTGGGAGATTATCAGAATGCTGTAATCGGTCACCTGCGTTCAACGCCTGAGCTCGGGGCTCGCCAAAGGAGGAAACCTCGCCATGGGACTATTCGACATTTTCCGTAAACTCGGTGGACGATATGTTTCGGAAAGCGGCTTCCGGAAAAACCTCGCAAAACAAACAGCGATGTCTCCGCAGACGCTGAAGGAGCTTCGTGAATTTGAGGTGTCCGACGAGACGCAACTTGAGCTTGAATTCTTCTTCTACACCAACACGCAAAAGAAGGCCGCCGCGTTGTCGGAGGCGCTCAAGAAGCTTCGCTATTCGATAGAAGTCGGCCCGTCGCCGGACAACAAAAGAGAATACCTCATTACCGGCTGGACGAAAAAAATGGAAATGAGCGAGAACGCCATTAACGAGTGGACCCGCCGGATGTGCCGGCTCGGGTTCGACCTTGACTGCGAATTCGACGGTTGGGCCACGAGCCCCGAACAGGAATGAACAAGAACGTGCATAGCCTGTCGTTGAAGTCATCTCTCGCTGCAATTGACGACTGATAAAAAACATTAATTGAGAGGCTTGAGTAAAATGAGTGTATTGATCGGGAAGGAAATAGAGAAAGCTTTAAAAAATAAATTGATCGCCATCGAACCGCTCGAAAAATCGCAGGTCGGGCCCGGCTCAATTGATCTCACGCTCGGCAATGATTTCAGGATCTTTAAAAAACGAACAAAGATCTATCACGTAAAAAATGATTCTCGTTTTCAGGATATAACCAAGGATGTTCATGTGAAAGACGGCGGTTATATACGTATAAAACCGGGTGAGATGATTTTGGGAATTACGAAGGAAAAAATTACTCTTGCCGACCACATATCCGGCCGGCTTGAGGGGAGAAGCAGATTTGCGCGTTTTGGACTGGCTGTTCATGTTACAGCCGGTTTCATGCACCCGGGCATCTCGAACCACCAGGTTTTAGAAATCGTAAATTTAGGGCATGCGCCGTTGGCCTTATATCCCGGCACCAGGATTTGCCAATTTATATTCGAAAAATGCGACGGTCATGCCAAATATCAGGGGCGTTTTGTCGAGCAGGTTAAACCGTAACGATAATCAGTCATGGCATTCTCCCCTTTCCCACCTTCGTACCTTCTTACCTTTTCCGATTTCTCTTTAAGCGGG
>JBGOTO010000095.1:0-9395 GCA_041476485.1 Nitrospirota bacterium | reverse complement strand
CGCCGGTTTCAATGTCTGATTTTCCGTTGCGTGCGCGGGTTGTTTCTCCGTCGATTTTGTCAGTTGATCTTCCAAATCTTTTCTGCCTCTCTTCAAACTGTCTTTCTTCAATCTGTTGATTATCGCGCCGTTGATGAACCCGGATACATACAGGAAAATTTTTTCAATGGTTTTAAAGATCACGCCCCCTGCGGTGAAAATCGCGCTGTCCGTTCTCATCCGAACAGGTTGCCCGTGGCCGTATCGCGGTCCAGCATTTCGGTCACGGCTTTCATGATCCGGATCGCGCCGAACTGCTCGATCTGCACGGCCTTCACGACCCGCGTCTTGATGAGTTCGAGGAGCGCCAGAAACGTGCCGATTACCTGTGCCCTCGAGGTGCTCCCCTCGAACAGGTCGGCGAAGAGCATGCTGTCCACGGCTTCGAGCCGCGCCAGTATTTGCGAAATTTTTTCGGTGATCGAGACGGACTCGGCCGTTATGTCGAACGACTGGTCGGGCGTCCGCGCCATCACCTCTTTGAGCGCCGCGAGCAGGTCGAAGAGGTGAAAATCGAAGAGCAGGGGCTCGTCGTTCGCCGGCACATCGGGCGCGGCCTCTCCCTGCCGCGTGTAGACCTGCGACCAGGTCTCTTCCTTGTTCTCAAGGGAGGCCGCGGCCTCCTTGAAGCTCTTGTACTCGAGCAGCCTGCGAATGAGCTCGGCCTGCGGGTCCACGCCGTCGTCCTCGCCCTCGGGGTTCTCAGGCGGCGGCAGCAGCATTCTGGATTTAATGTGCGTCAGGGTGGAGGCCATGACGAGGAAATCGCCCGCGATCTCCATGTCGAGGCTCTTCATAAGCTCGATGTATTCAAGATACTGCTGGGTGATGAGCGCGATGGGAATCGAGTAGATGTCGAGTTCGTGCTTCTTGATGAGATGCAGCAGAAGGTCCATGGGACCTTCGAAAATTTCCAGTTTTATCTGGTATGACATGGGTGGTTTGAGCCCTTTCGCGCATCGGCCGTAAGGTCCGGGCCATGGGTAAAAATTATTATGAAAATTAGCCTTATTCGCCCGAAAAGTCAAGAGGAAATCAGTATCCCGTGAGTTCGGTGTTGCCGGTGTAACTCATCAGTGATGCAGTGTGCCGTACGATACCATATTCGGTGCTGATTTTCCAGCCAAGAGTGAGAGTCCGGGTTGAAGCCCTGATCTGAGAGTCGTTTTACTCCGCTACGGTCGGCTCAATTTTCCGATAAACCAGACCCGTCCGGTCTTGATAAGCTCCATTCGTAAAAATTTTCTGTAGTTTATTGAAGCTCCCGGCGCGGGGTTTTGATGCGCTACCCTGTTTCGTCCTTGACTGACGCATCCGGAACAGATGGGGCATCAAAAAAACCGCGTCTAATCAGCGCTAAATGCAATACTTTTGAATAAACAATTTATGTCGAATTCATTTGACAAACACAATATGTTGTGGCTATAATTACCCCGTTCCACTAAATAGAGTGGCATCCTGTTTCATCAACAAACCGAATAACGATCCATTGATTATTCAAGAGCAGCCTGCGGGGCGCTCTTTTTTGGTTTGAATTATAATCTTTAAGATTTTAGGGGAGGGAATTTTATGAAAAGTGCGGTTACTACTTCTGTTGCGGCATCCGGCAAAGGTCTCAACCTGTCCAAAAACTGCCTTACGGTCCTCGAAAAACGCTATCTCAAGCGGAACGAGGACGGTACCGTGATCGAAACGGCGGTAGACATGTTCACGCGCGTGGCGCGGACCATCGCCGGGGCCGACCGGGCCTACGGCAAGTCCGACGCCGAGGTGGAGCGGACCGCAACCGAATTCTACCGTCTTATGACCTCCCTCGAGTTCCTCCCGAACAGCCCCACGCTCATGAACGCGGGACGGGAGCTCGGCCAGCTCTCCGCCTGCTTCGTGCTCCCCGTGGGAGATTCCATGGACGAGATCTTCGAGTCCGTCAAGCACGCGGCGCTCATCCACAAGTCGGGCGGCGGCACGGGCTTCTCCTTCTCGCGCATCCGGCCGAAGAACGACGTGGTCAAGTCCACCAAGGGAGTTTCCTCCGGCCCCATCTCGTTCATGACCGTATTCGACGCCGCCACCGAGACGGTGAAGCAGGGCGGCACGCGGCGCGGCGCGAACATGGGCATCCTTCAGGTCGACCACCCGGACATCCTGGACTTCGTCACCTGCAAGCAGCAGAACGACCGGCTGAACAACTTCAACATCTCCGTGGCCATGACCGACTCCTTCATGGAGGCGGTGGCGAAGGACGGCGAATACGACCTGGTCTCGCCGCGCAACAAAAACGTGGTCAAAAGGCTCAAGGCGGGCAGGGTGTTCGACACCATCGTGAACATGGCCTGGAAGAACGGGGACCCCGGCATCATCTACCTCGACCGCATCAACCAGTTTAATCCCACCCCTCACGTGGGCAGGGTGGAGTCCACCAATCCCTGCGGGGAGCAGCCGCTCCTTCCTTACGAATCCTGCAACCTGGCCTCGATCAATCTTGCGAAGATGCTGGCGCCCCACGGCAAGGCCGTGGACTACGACAAGCTCCGCCACACGACACGGCAGGCGGTGCATTTCCTCGACAACGTGATCGACGTCAACAAATATCCGATCGATAAAATCAGCGAGATGACCCGCGCCAACCGCAAGATCGGTCTGGGCGTCATGGGCTTCGCCGACATGCTGCTCGAGCTGGGCATCCCCTACAACTCCGATGAGGCGGTCACGCTCGGCGAAAAGGTCATGAAATTCATCACCGACGAGGGCCGGACCATGAGCGAGGAACTCGCCGGAGAGCGCGGGGCCTTCCCCAACTTCAAAGGAAGCATCTACGACAAACCGGGCGCTGCGGCGGTCAGGAATGCCACGGTCACGACGATAGCCCCCACCGGGACCCTGTCGATCATTGCGGGCTGCTCGGGCGGCATTGAGCCGCTCTTTGCGCTCACCTTCGTCCGGAAGGTATTGGACGGCGCCGAACTCGTCGAGGTGAACCCCGTATTCGAAAAGACGGCGAAAGAGAAGCGGTTTTACTCCGAAGAACTCGCGAAGGAGATCGCCGAGCACGGCGGGTGCGCGGGTGTTGCGGCCGTGCCCGAGGACGTGCAGCGCGTGTTCGTCACCGCCCACGACATCATGCCGGAGTGGCATATCCGGATGCAGGCCGCGTTCCAAAAGTACACCGACAACGCGGTGTCCAAAACCGTGAACTTTCCGCACAGCGCCACCCGGGACGACGTGCGCAAGGTCTATATGCTGGCCTATAAGCTCGGCTGCAAAGGCGTGACTATCTACCGCGACGGGTCCCGCGAGGAGCAGGTGCTCTCCACCGGGGCCACGGACAAGGCCCGCAAGGCGG
Organism: Nitrospirota bacterium; assembly: GCA_041476485.1. Classification (GTDB taxonomy): domain Bacteria; phylum Nitrospirota; class UBA9217; order UBA9217; family UBA9217; genus JBAZLV01. The sequence continues at coordinate 6,013 of JBGOTO010000095.1, read as the reverse complement.
CGGCCGCGTCACAGGGCGTGGTCACGGTCGCCTCGGCCTCGCCCGAGCTGGCCGAGGAGAAGAAGCCGCGCCATCGGCCGACCCTTACCCAGGGCGTGACCCAGAAGATCCCCACGGGCTGCGGCAATCTCTACATTACCATCAACGAGGACGAGGAGGGCATCTGCGAGGTCTTCTCCACGATGGGCAAGTCCGGCGGGTGCGCCGCGAGCCAGTCCGAGGCCGTTTCCCGCATGGTCTCTCTCGCGCTCCGATCCGGCGTGTCCATCGATTCCATCATTAAACAGGTGAAGGGCATCCGCTGCCCGTCTCCGGCCTGGGGCGAGGGGGGCTCGATCCTTTCCTGTCCCGACGCCATCGGACGGGCGCTCGAACGCTACGCGAAGGACAATATGGGGCGCCAGCGGCAGCATCACAAGCCGCAGGCCCAGCCGCGCCTTGAGCGCGGCCTTGCATCGTCCGATTGCACCGCGGGCGACAGCAAAAACCACCTGGGGCTGTGTCCGGAATGTCCGGACTGCGGCGGACTGCTCGAATTCGGAGAGGGCTGCGCTTTCTGCAGGGGCTGCGGGTTCTCCAAGTGCGGATGACCCAGGTGCGGAATGGAAAACCGGAGGCAAGGTGCTGTATTTAAAGGAGGTACTATGACTCTTGATGAAGTGATCCTGGAACTTTACCGTCTGGCAGAGACGAGGAAATGGGACGGCAAAACCACTGACGAAGCCTTGTCCTCCGCGATCGAGGGTATGGAGCAAATCTGGGAAATTGGGCAGGCGGACAAGAGAAAAAATGCCATGGTCAAAGCAAACAAGAAGCAGGCCCGGATATGGTGTTAAGCTGGATGATCATAAAAAAACCGGCATAAAAAAACTTGACATTTAATGGAGATAATTCTACAGTAGCAGCCAACTAAGGTTGTTCATCCGTCCGGCTTGTTTGTGGTCCGGGACGTTTTTTGCGCGGGTTGTCATTCCACGAACCCGGTATTTTATTCATCAGCCCGTTTGACGGGTCATCAGCTTATCAAGGAGGGGGACGCGTATGGCTATGGAGAAGATCATGCAGTATGAGTGCAGGGTGTGCGGCAGAAAGATAGATGTGACGAGGACCGGCGATGTGTACGAGGAGCCCGTGTATTGCTGCGGCATCGAGTCGGCAGAAGCCAGCATGCGGGAGGCCCCGTTGGCCCCGGCGGCATTCAAAGCCGTGATGAAACCGGCGAAAAAGAAAGCCAAGAAAAAGGCCGCTAAAAAGGCCGTGAAGAAGAAAGCAGCAAAAAAGAAGGCCAAGAAGAAGGCAGTAAAAAAGAAAAAGAAGGCGTCTAAAAAAAGAAGATAAGAAGCGCCAAGCATAGCAAGGAAACAAGAGGACCATTTACGACGGGCCCCGGAACCAGTAATTCCGGAGGCCCGTTTTATTTTCTGATGCTTATGCTGGACAGTGGAATCGTCATGCGTGCATATGTGCCGTGAATTTTTTTGTGGAAACCTCCTGCTATAAAACTGTTGACTTATCAGGTCTCAGGCTTTAGGATTTATCCATGCGCGCCAAAGGAAACCTGGAATACCGAATACGGCGGCTTGCCGGCCGCGCCATCGGCGATTTCGGGATGATCGAAAACAACGACCGGATACTCGTGGCCCTGTCGGGGGGGAAAGACAGTTGGACGCTGCTCCATGTTCTGGACCGCCTGCGGCAACGCGCGCCGGTCGATTTCTCGCTCGTGGCCGTGACCGTACACCCGGGGTTCCCCGGCTTTCGGACCGGAGGGATCGAAGAGTATCTCGCTGCGCGGGGATTCGAGTACCGGGTCGTTCAGGCGCCCATCCACCGGGCCATGCTCGCAAAGCTCACGCCCGGCGACGTCCCTTGTCCGCTCTGCTCCCGGATACGCCGGGGAGTGCTGTACACGCAGGCACTCGAACTCGGGTGCACGAAGATAGCCCTCGGGCATCACCGGGAGGATTTCATCGAGACGCTTCTGCTCAACCTGTTCTACAACGGTAAAATCAAGGCCATGACGCCGCTTCTCCGCGCCGACGACGGACGGAACATCGTGATCCGTCCGCTCGTGTATGTGCCCGAGGACGACATTGTTCGCTATGCCGTAGCTTCCGGGTTCCCGATTACCTGCTGCGCCTGCCCCTCTTGCGGAGACCCGAACATGAAGCGGAAAAAGATCAAGAAACTTCTGTCGGACCTTGAGCACGAGCAAAGCGGGATCAAGGACAGCATGCTTGCCGCGCTCGGAGCGGTGGACCTTCGGCATCTACTCGCGCAGAAACCTGTGGAAGCGCCCATGACGGTGATGGGTGACGATTGAACACCGTTCGCGGGTACGCGCGGGACCTTTTATACTATTTGACTTTCCGTGCCCGCCCGGCATATAATCAAACCAGCGTCGGCAGTTTGCGCCGAGCTTACCGTGAGCGGAGGGGTCCATGGCCGAGGCCAAGAAAATAGGCGAATTGCTGAAAGAGGCGGGCCTTATCGATGATTTTCAGATCCAATCGGCGCTGTCGCACCAGCGCAATTGGGGCGGGAAAATGGGCGCAATCCTGATCGAGATGGAATTCATCAGGGAGGAAGACCTTGCCAGGGTGATTGCCGAGAAATTGCACATTCCCTATATCAATCTGTTCGAGCCCGAGATCCCCGAGGCCGTGCTCAAGACGGTCAAAGCCGATGTCGCAAAGAAATACCACGTGGTGCCGGTCAAGAAAGAGGCGGGTGCGCTGATCCTCGCCATGATGGACCCTCTCGATATAGAGGCAATCGATGGGATACGGTTCGCCACCGGGCTGAACATAAAACCCTCGCTTGCCCTGGACTCCGAGATCCGGGACGCCATTAAAAAATATTACGACCACGAGGAAGTCGTCCGGAAACAGACCAAAACGCTTTTTCATCAGAAGACGCTGTCACCCGGCAAAATGGAGATTATCCGCGGAAGCGATCTGATCGCGGAGAAGGGCGGGGAGCCCGAAGCGGCGTCGCAGCACCTGTCGAAGGATGACAGCGAGCTCCAGACGCTGATGGACGCCAGGGTGCGGCTCGACGCGCTGGTCAGCGTCTTGATCGAAAAAAAGATGATAACGCGCGAGGAACTTACCAGCATGATCTATCAGAAAAAGATGGGACTGTAATTGATTTCGGATTTTGGATGCGGAATGGGCAAAGAGGAATCCTGAATGAAAAGACAATTGGTGTCGGCGCTCATAATAAGTACGGTCGTATTTACCGGCCTCGTTTCGGCCCAGGAAAACAAAGGGCCCAAGATCGAGATCAGGGAGCTGCAGCATGATTTCGGAAAAATCGTCCAGGGGACGCGGGCGAGCCATGTCTTCGAGATTCGCAATGCAGGGAATGAGCCGCTCATCATCGAGCGGGTCCAGCCCTCGTGAGGCTGCACTGCCGCGGTGATCAGTTCAGATCACCTTGACCCCGGGGTCGTTGGACGGATACAGACAAGCGTTGATACGACCGGGAGGAGCGGGCCCCTGGTGAAGCATATCAGCGTTTATTCCAACGACCGCGCGAACCCGGTAGTCACCATCAGCGTGGTCATGGACATCGTGCAAAAATAAGCATCGCAAATGCATTAAGCCACGGGACGGCGCGCTGTTCCCGGGCCGAACTATTTTCTTGACAATTTTCGGCGGCTTATGTTACTTTTAGACAGTTCCGGTCGGAACTCCTGAGAAAAGAGGCAGGAATACCTTGAAACAGCACAGACACCCGCAATATCCCAGCGACATGCCAACCCCGGGCATAGGTCCCGCCACGGCGGGACAGTAATTTTCGTCGTTCAGAAACCATTACGATAAATCGCGCTTTGTACTGTTTTCACATTTAAAAAAACCGACGGACGTTTCGTCTATACTCGTTGGAGGGAATACCCATGCAGAAAAAATATCTTTTGGCCCCCGGGCCGACCCCGGTGCCGCCTGAGGCGCTGTTGGCCATGGCCATGCCGATCATACACCACCGGGCCCCGGACTTTCTCCCGGTGCTCGATTCAGCGAAAAAGGGCCTGCAGTGGCTCTACCAGACCAAGAACGACGTGCTCATTCTGTGTTGCACCGGCACCGGCGGCATGGTCGGCTCGGTGAACAACTTTCTAAATCCCGGCGACGACGTGCTCGTGGTGAACGGCGGTAAGTTCGGCGAGCGCTGGACCAAGATTTGCCAGGCCTACGGAATGAAGGTCGAGGAAATAATCGTCGAGTGGGGCCATGCGGTAAAACCCGAGCACGTCGAGGCCGCGCTCAAAAAGAACCCGAAGATAAAGGCCGTGTTCGTCCAGGCGAACGAGACCTCGACCGGCGTGTACCACGATATTCAGTCCCTCGCGACGGTGGTGAAGAAGACCGACGCCCTGTTCGTCGTCGACGCAATCTCGGCGCTTGTCGCGCACGACATCCGCACCGACGAGTGGGGGATCGACGTGATGATCGGCGGCTCCCAGAAGGGCGTCATGCTCCCGCCGGGCCTTGCCTTTGTTTCGGTCTCCGACAAGGCCTGGAAGGCGGCCGACGCGGCCAAGACGCCGAAGTTCTACTTCAATTTCAAGAAGGAGCGTGAAAACCTGGCCAAGAACCAGACCAACTTCACCTCGGCGGTCACCCTGATCATCGGGCTGAACGCCAGCATTACGATGCTCCGGGAGGAAGGGCTGGCGGAAGTGTTTCGCCGCCACGAACGGCTGGCAAAGGCGACCCGCGCTGCAGCCGGCGCGCTCGGCCTCAAGCTGTTCCCGAAGGAGAGCCCGAGCAACGCGCTCACGGCCATCGAGGCGCCCGCGGGAGTGGACGGCCAGGCGATCTATAAGGACCTTCGGGAGAAGTACGGCATTACCGGAGCCGGCGGGCAGGACAAGCTCAAGGGGAAAATTTTTCGCATCGCTCATCTGGGCTATGCCGACACCTTCGACGTGATCACCGCCGTGGCCGGCATCGAAATGGTCCTCAAGGGCCTGGGACATCCGGTGAAACTCGGCACGGGCGTGGGCGCGGCGCAAGAGATATTGATGAAATAGGAAACTCATTTTTGCCACGAAGGCACGAAGACACTAAGAAATCATAGGATTGGGCGTTGTGTTTACTTTGAGCCTTAGTGTCTTTGTGGCAAAGCATTTTTGGAGGCTTCATGAAGGTTCTGATCAGCGACGACCTCTCCCCGAACGGGGTGGAAATTCTGAAAAAAGCAGGGCTCGAAGTGGACGCGCGGAGCAAGACTTCCGCCGAGGAGATAGAAAAGATCATCGGCAATTACGAAGCGCTCATCGTCCGTTCGGCGACGAAGGTAACGAAGGAACTCCTGGACAAGGCGACCAGGCTCAAGGTCGTGGGCCGCGCCGGGAGCGGTTTAGACAACGTGGACGTCCCGGCAGCCACCAAGAAGGGCGTCGTGGTGATGAACACGCCCGGCGGGAACACGGTGACCACGGCGGAGCACACCATCGGCATGATCTTCGCCTGCGCCCGGATGATCCCCCAGGCCTATGCCTCGATGAAGGCGGGCAAGTGGGAGAAAAAGAAGTTCGAGGGCGTCGAGCTTTACGACAAGACCCTGGGCGTCGTCGGTTTGGGCGCCATCGGCAGCGTGGTGGCGGGACGGTGCGCGGCCCTGGGTATGAAAGTGCTGGCCTACGATCCGATGCTGCCGTCCGACGCGCGTCCGCCCGCGGGCATCGAGTTCGTATCGTTCGGGGATCTGATCGCGCGCGCCGACTTCGTCACCCTGCACGTCCCGCTGACCCCGGAAACCAAGAACCTGTTCTCGCGCGAAACATTGCTCAAGATGAAGAAGACCGCGTACCTGATCAACTGCGCGCGCGGCGGCATCGTCGACGAGGCCGGACTCTACGAGGTCATGAAGTCCGGGCACCTGGCCGGCGCGGCGCTCGACGTGTTCGAGAACGAGCCGTACCGGCCCGCCGCGCCCGGCAAGGACCTGCGCACGCTCGAAAATGTGGTGCTCACGCCGCACTGCGGCTCGAACACGCGGGAGG
>JBGOTO010000094.1:0-9537 GCA_041476485.1 Nitrospirota bacterium | reverse complement strand
GAGGTGCCGAATTTCTTATCCAGCCAAAGCCCGATAAACAGGCCGATCACCGTAGCAAAGACCAGGGTGAGGCCCACGGTGCTGAGCACGGCGAGCATGCGAAAGAGCTTTTTGTCCTTTTCTTCCATGGCGCTCTTTTGATTCTTGAGCCTCTAAGAACTCTTCAAGTCTTTAGACTCTTTAGACTCTATAGACTCTATAAACTCTTTAGACTTTTCCTCGCTGCTTCGATTGTTTTGTCGATGTCAGCCCTGGTATGCGCCAAAGACAGGAACCCGGCCTCAAACTGGGACGGCGCGAGGTTGACCCCGTTTTTGAGCATGGCTCGGAAGAAGGTCCCGAATCTCGCCGTGTCCGACGTCTTCGCGCTCGCAAAGTCCGTCACCTTCCGATCGGTAAAAAACCCCGTGAACATGGAGCCCACGCGGTTCACCGTGACCGGTATGCCCGTCTCCCCGGCCGCGTCCCGCAGTCCCGCTTCGAGTTCGGCCGATTTTTTTTCAAGCGTTTTGTACACGCCGGGCTTGGCGAGGAGTTTAAGCGTCTCGATGCCCGCCGTCATGGCCAGCGGATTGCCGGACAGCGTGCCCGCCTGGTAAATAGGGCCGAGGGGCGCGATCTTTTCCATGATATCCCTCCTGCCGCCGAAAGCGCCTACGGGAAGTCCGCCGCCGATCACCTTGCCGAGGCAGGTGAGGTCGGGCTTTATGGTGTACAGCTGCTGTGCGCCGCCATAGGCCACGCGGAACCCGGTCATCACCTCATCGAAGATGAGTACGATGCCGTACTGATCGCAGACCTGACGGAGGCCTTCGAGAAAGCCGGGCGCCGGCGGCACGCAGCCCATGTTTCCCGCAACGGGCTCGACAATGATGCAGGCGATCTGCTCGCCTTCACGGGACGCGACCTCTTTGAATGCCGCAAGATCGTTGTACGGGATCGTGATGGTGAGCTTCGCCAGGTCCGCCGGAACGCCGGGACTGTCCGGCAGCCCGAAAGTCGCCACGCCGCTCCCGGCTTTCACCAGCAGACTGTTGCCATGGCCGTGGTAGCCGCCGTCGAACTTGACGATCTTGTCCCGTTGGGCATGTCCCCGGGCGACCCGGATGGCGCTCATGGTCGCCTCGGTGCCGGAGCTCACCATACGCACCAGTTCGATGGACGGGAACGCTTTTTTGACCATCTTCGCGAGCGTGATCTCGAGTTCCGTGGGCGCGCCGAAGCTCGTCCCGTTCGCAATCGCTTTTTTGAGCGCCGCGGTCACGCGAGGATGGGCATGGCCCGCGATCATCGGGCCCCAGGAAAGTACATAGTCTATATACGCCCTGCCGTCGACGTCGTAGATCTTCGACCCTTTGGCCTTTTTAATAAAGAGCGGCTCGCCGCCGACTGAGCGAAATGCCCGCACCGGGCTGTTCACGCCGCCGGGGATGTGCTTCTTCGCCTCTTCAAACAATTTTCCGGATTTTGTTCCCGACATCTCTCTCCCTTGCCGATGCAATGAATGATTTCGGCTTAAAAATGACCTCCATAAAATAGGCAAAACCGCGGTAAAAGTCAATGAAAATGTTGCGATAAATGGATGTTATAGGGCAATTACAAACACTATACGGCGACAAAATTTTTCATGAGAAATGCCGCCACACCTTCGCCGTCGTTGATGTCGAACCGCGGGATGGACACATCGAACGGCTGGTCGCTCACAAGAGCGACATAGGAAGGGTCATCCATGCAGAGGGGCCGTTCTCCGGAGATGCCGGAACGAAAAACCTCGATCTTGCTCTTCGCGCTCTTTTTGGACCCCTCGTGGATCACGATATCGGCGTCTCCCGCAAGTTTCTCAAGCTCTTCTGCCGACGGTTCACGCTCTATTTTTTTTATGAGCGCTATTTTTCCCGGCCCCGCGAGGATGACCGCGTCGGCGCCGGCCTGCTGGAACCGCCAGGAATCCTTGCCCGGCTGGTCGAGGTCAAACCCTCCCTTGGCATGCTTGATGACAACGACGCGAAGACCTCGCGCCTTCAGCAGCTTTACCACTTTTTCGATGAGCGTGGTCTTGCCGCTGTTGGAGGCAGCGGCGACGAACGAAACGACCTGCATTAGCTTATCACTCCGCATTCCGCAATCGCTACGTCTCCGTCAGCTCAGTGGATGGCGGCTTCTTCCTCTTTCCGAAAATGCGTGAAAAGAGAATCCCGACCTCATAGAGCAGATAGATGGGAATCGATATGAGGGTCTGGTTGAACACGTCCGGCGTGGGCGTGAGGATGGCCCCGAGGATGAACGAGGCCAGGAACGCGTACTTGCGGTACTTCGCGAGCCAGGCGGGAGTCACGATACCGATGCGGCTCAAGAGGACGATAACCAGCGGGAGTTCGAACACGACGCCGCTCGCCAGGAGGAACTTGAGCACAAAATCGGTGTAATCGCCGATCTTGATGATCGCGATCAGGTTTTCGGTCTTGTACGAGAGCAGAAACGGGATGGCAAAGGGCAGCAGAAGCAGGTAGCAGAAGAGCACGCCGATTCCGAAAAACACGGTCGAAAAAAATACGAAGACGGCCGCGTAGCGGCGCTCTTTCGGCAGCAGCCCCGGAGAAATGAACTTCCATACCTGGTACATGACGAGCGGGAAAACGAGCATCATGCCGGCAATGAGGGCGATCTTGAGGTGGGTCCAGAAAGGCTCGATCAGCGTGGTGTAGTGCAGCTTCTGCTGGACCTCGCCGGGGACGACGGAAAGATAGGGGAACGACGTGAGGACCGTCAGCTTCGTGTTCATGGGCCACATGAGCAGTTTCAGGATGTCCTCGGAGTAGTTGAAGCAGACCCCGAACCCCACGGCAATCCAGATGACGGACCAGATGATCCGCTTCCGGAGTTCGGCGAGGTGGCTCCAGAACGGCATCCGCTGCTCTTCGTCAGCCATTCCTCTTCGTCTCCTCGTCCTTTTTCTGCGCCGGTTTCTGTTCCGCGCCCTGCTCCGGCGCGGGCTTCTCCGCCCAAGCCCGGTCGTAATCCGGGAGTTGGATATTGCCGAGTTTCTTGACCGTATCCATGTCGGCGGTTTTTTCCACGTCCTTCATCTCCGAGCGGACCGATTCCTGAAACTCATCAGTCGCTTTTTTGAACTCCGCCATGGCGCGGCCGATGGACCTCCCCAGGTCCGGCAGCTTCTTGGGACCGAAGACGACGAGGGCGATAACGAATATAAGCAGCAGCTCTGGAAATCCGAGACCGAACATGGTTACACCTCGAAGATGCACAATAGCTTGAACGTTTTATCCTGCATCTTGCATCTTACATCCTGTGTTAGTTATTTACTTTTCTCGTCAGGCTTCATTTCGATCACCGCTTTAAGCTCCAGTTGTTTTCCCTGGCGAATCACCTTAAGCGTCACCGTCTTGCCGATGTGGCCGAAAGCCACCATCCTCGGCAGTTCGGAAGGGTCGAGGATCTTCTTGCCGTCGAGTTCCGTGATAACGTCGCCGCGCTGCAGGCCCGCCTTCGCCGCCGGACTTTCCTTTACCACACCGGTAAGGAGCGCCCCAATGGGTTCCGCCAGGCCGACCGCTGCGGCAAGATCGGGCGTGAGCGGCTGCGCCGTAACCCCGAGCCAACCCATGTCCGGCCTGCCCTTCGCCTTGATGGACGGCAGGACCTCTTTGACCATGCTGATAGGGATGGCGAAACCCAGGTTCTGGCCGCTGGCGATGATCACCGTGTTGATCCCCACTACCTCGCCGCTGATGTTGAAGAGCGGGCCGCCGCTGTTGCCGGGGTTGATGGCCGCGTCGGTCTGGATGAGGTTGTCATAGGGCCCGATGCCGATCACGCGGCCTTTTGCCGAGATGATCCCCGACGTGACCGTGTGCGACAGGCCGAAGGGATTGCCGATGGCGACCACGGTGTCCCCCACCTCGGCCGCGTCGGAATCTCCCAGCGCCGCGCTCGGGAGCCCGGTGACGTCGATCTTTATCAGGGCGATGTCGATGTCCGGAGACTTGCCGACCAGCTTGGCCTCAAAAACGCGGCCGTCGGCCAGCGCGACTTTGATGCCCCGTGCCTTGTCCACCACATGGTTGTTTGTCAGAATGTAGCCGTCGGAGCTGATGATAAACCCCGAGCCGAGGCTCTGCCGCACCTGTTCGCGCTGCGGCGCCCCGCCGAAGAAGTGATAGAAAAACTGGTCCATCTGGGGGTCGCCGAACGGAGATTGCTGCTGCACCTTGACCACCTGCTGCGTCGATATGTTGACCACGGCAGGCATCAGCTTCTTGACAAGCGGGGCCAGGGATTCCGGTGCGGCGTGGGCCCTTGATACGGCGAGGAATGAAAGAACGATGAAAACGACGACGGACAGCCTCGATACGCGCCTCATGAACGACCTCCTGCTCTTCTATTTTCTAGAACCGATCATAACTATTCAGGTCTGCTGCGGAGCGCGGGCGCAATGAAGCGCGCGGCGACCGATGCACGAACATCAAGCAAGGTGGGGCTTGTGGTCGACTTCGAAATTCCCTTAATTATCCGGCGCGCCTTGCGCAAAGCGAAGCAGCTGACCTGAGTAGTTACAACCGCTCATAAATAACACGGCTCAGGAGATTAGTCAAGAAATTTCCCTGAACGGAGCGCCGTCGGCGGCGTGCCGACATCCGGAGAGGGCCGGGTAGGAATAGAAGAGAGCTCTACAAAAAATTACAGTGCAACGCGAATGACGGTCTTCACATTGCCTCGCACGTTGAAATCGCCGACCACTTCCAGGCGGCGCGGTTTCAGGTTCTTCTTCAGCACGTCGAAGATCAGGTTCGTCACTCCTTCGTGGGACGCCTCCTGGTCTCGGAAGCTGTTCAAATAGAGTTTCAAGCTCTTGAGCTCGACCACCTTCTTATCGGGCGTGTAGGTGATCCTGATCGTTGCGAAATCGGGATACCCCGAGCGTGGGCAGAGGCACGTGAACTCGGGATAGGATATGTCGATTACGTAATCCCGTTCCGGGTTCGGATTCGGCCATAATTCGAGCCTGGCCAGTTTGATTGCCTGAGCGCCGTATTTCATGAATTCATTCTACTGATTTTGCATTACTCTGTAAAGATGAAAGTTGCCGATATAATTTCGGCGCTTGCGGACGAACACCTCACCGGCACTTGTCCGGCTCCTTCTGGCACCCTGCTTCGCGTTTTTTTTCGGCCAGTCGTATCTCTCTCCGTGACTTCGCCTCGTTGTTCCGGCGGGTCTCCTCCCCGGTTTCGAGGATAAGCGGCGCGAGCTGATGCGGCCGCCCGCTGTCATCGAGGGCCACGTACGTCAGGTACGCGGAAGCCGTGTGCCTCACATCCCCCGTGCGAAGGTTCTCCGCCTCCACCTTGACGCCGATTTCCATGGAGGTCCTGCCGACCAGGTTGAGGCTTGCCCGGAAAAAAAGAAGGTCGCCGATATACACGGGGTTGTGAAAATCGAGCCGGTCGATGGAGGCCGTGACCACGTTCGAACGGGCATGCCGTAAAGCGACGACCGCCGCCGCGGTGTCGATATATTTCATGATGATGCCGCCGTGGACATTCCCCGCGGGATTCGCGTCCTGGGGTATCATCATCTCGGCGATAACGACGCTGCTGTCTTTGACCCTTTTCCCTTCCATTTTACGGCCTCCTTATAAACACCATTGTATCCACAGGGCATGATAGAAGCGCTGACCGTTAGGAGTTGTTCGAATACTATACGCAGCGGGGGCATTTCGGGGACGTCTCTACCTTCTCTATTTTCTCAGCGCCAGCTTCGCCGCCAGGATCGCCTTTGCCCGTTTGAGATGGCTCTTGACCGCTTCGTTGTCGTCTACGGCAAGATAGATCTCCTTGGCAATCTCCTCCTCGCCGGCCTCGCTCGCCTTTGCGGCCCACTCCCGGTAATTTTCCACATGGCTGTCGCCATGCTCAATCCAGTGGTCAACCATCATCTGGAGCTTGCGCAGGGCCTCCGTCCCGGCCTGATCGTGGTCGTGAGTGAGGCCGTGGCCGTGTGTATGATGTGTATGTTTCTCGTGCATGGTCCCTCCGTCGGCGTGCATGTGACCGTAATGTCCGTGGCGATGCGCATGGGCCGTAGCTCCGTGAGAGTGCGCGTGCTCATGGATCAGGTTGACCCTGAGCAGCAGCTCGTCGTCGCTGATGATTTCCGAAAAGATCCCGTCCGCTGCCACGGTATGGTCTTCCGAGAACACGATCGCCCGTTCCGCGATGTCCCCGGCGATCGACAGGTCGTGCGTTGCGGAGATGATGGTCTTGCCCTTGGCGTGCAGCTCGTTCAGGAGCTCGATGAGCCAGACCTGGGTCCTCGGATCCAGGCCGTTCGTGGGCTCGTCAAGCAAAAGGACGTCGGGATTCGTCGCGAGACTCGACGCGATGGCGACCTTTTTCTTCTGGCCGTCCGACAGCGTGTGCGGGGCACGGTCCCGAAGCTCGGTAATCCGGAGCGTTTCGAGCAGCCCTTCCACCGTAGTCTCGATCTCCGCGGGTGAAAAGCCAAGCTGGAGCGGCCCGAAGGCCACCTCGTCCCATACCGTGGACGAGAACAACTGGACGTCCGGGTTCTGGAACACGAAGGCCACCCGTTTCCTGAACTCCAGGCAGAAGTCCCGGTCTTCCAGCGCTTTCTCGGACAACGGCCTGCCGAATGCCTGGAGGGAGCCGGACTTCGGAAACACGAGGCCGTCGAGAAGGGAAAGCAGCGTCGATTTGCCCGTGCCGTTCGAGCCCAGGATCACGGTGCGCTCGCCGTGCTGAAAATCGAGGGTCAGATCGTTCAGGACCGTGTTTCCGTCCGTGTAAGAGTACACGATATTCCGCAGGCTGAAAGCAGTCGTCACCGAAACGGTCCCCTTTCCAGCATGACCAGTATACCGCCGAAGCCGAGTATTGTCACGAGCCAGATATAATCAAACGCAGCGGCGCGAAAGCGGTCCATTGTCCGGAACTCGCCGTTAAAGCCGCGCGAAAGCATGGCATGGTAAATGTCGTTACTCATCTCCACGGACTTCTTGAACGTGACGCCGATGCGCGAGGCGGTCCAGTTCCGCTCCGCTGCTTCGGAAAGCGGCCGAATGGTGCGGCTTTTCCTGCCCCGATACATGTCCTGGATCAGCCGCAGAAAGACAAAGAGGTATCGTTCGGTCATGCTGAGGGTCATCACGAATATTCGGGGAACGAACAGCGCCCGGAGACCGGAGAACACCTCTCCCCACCTGGTCGTAAGGGTGAACAGCACGGCAAACGAAACCGACGCCGCCACGCGCGAAACGAACGTGACCGCGCCCCAGAGCCCCTGGCGGGTGACCGCTATCTCCGCGGGAATGGTGTAGGGCCCCCAGGCATACGAATGGTCGAGCTTTACCATCAGCCACAGAGGCTCGCCCGGCGTTACGACGTTCAGGAGCGCGGGCAGGACGATCGCGGCGGAAAAAAGCGGCACGAACAACCAGACCCGCTTCAGGAAGAACCAGAGCGACACGCGGGAAAAGGCCGCAAGCGCAAGGCCCAGCCCGTACACTATCCATAAGGCCTGCGGAGTGTGGAGGAAACTGACGGTGACGAGGACAAACAAAAAGGTGATCAGCTTTATCCGGACATCGAGCGCCTGCAGCAGTCCCTTTTTACGCGCATACCTCTCGGAGAATAAAGACTGCTCGGCCACCTGCGCGACGGCAAAGAGTGTTTTGTCTAAAAATTTAGCCCGTGACAATACCGTCACCCATAACGAGTATTTTCATTTAACTCGCCCGTTTTTGCGGCCCAGGAGTTTCGTAATAATATACATAACGCCTGCTGTAAGCGCTATCCCGATGATCGCCGAGAGCACGTACCCGAGACTTTCAACAGCCGGTCCTTTGCTCTGACCGGGCATGGCATAGTCCGGCAGGGGCGCCTTCCAGAGGTCCGCAAGGCGCTTCATGCCTTCCGGCACGAAACCCGCGACTTTTTTCATTTCCGCTATGCCCCACTCGCCCCATGCGCCCTGAGCGCCGAACCATTTCGGTACGAGCAGGCCCAACGGGGTGAGAAGTATTAAAATACCTATGCCGATCCAGAGTTTTTTCACGTTTGTCATGGCTCTTTCACCATCGTGCTTCATCCAGCACCTCAGGATCGTTCTTCTGGAAGTATTTTATCACAAGCGCCGTAACCACGGCCTCAACAAATCCGAAGAGCAGCAGATGCCCGAGGGCCATTGCAGGCACTGCGACACTGAGCGGAAACGGAGAATAGAGCGGCTGGCCGGTCGGGGATTTTTCGATCATCGGCTGAATGCCGACTTGGAGAGCGGCAACGAGCGCCGAAGCATTCAGGCTTACATATGCGGCCACGGCGCCGGCGATCCATCGTCTGGTGCTCTTTACCGGCGATTGTACGGCGACCAGCCGATAGACGCCGTACCCGACGAATACGCCGACAACGCCCATGTTGAAGCAATTGGCGCCGATGGCCGTGATCCCACCATCGCCGAAGAGCAATGCCTGAATTATAAGCGCAACGGAAATAGCTATCAACGCGGCCCAGGGGCCGAGCAGGACCGCAATCAGCGTGGCGCCGGTCGCATGGCCGGTGGTGCCGCCGAGGATGGGAATATTGAACATCATGATCACGAAGCTGAATGCCGCTCCGAGCGCGAGGTAGGGGGCTTGTTTTGCCTTCAGCGTCTTGTTCAACCTCCATGATGCAACCGCCCAGAACGGGATGGTTGCGGCATACAATGCGCCGTAGGTGGCGGGACCCAGGTAGCCGTCAGGAATATGCATTGCAGCCTCCAAACCCGTCGCTAAAATCTCCAGGCCGTGCCCGCAAGCACCGCGTAATCCTCGGCGTACCTGTTCAATCCCGCGCGCGCGGCGAGGTCGACGTACCAGGACCGGGAGATGTCATACTTGAACCCGGCAAGAAAGGTATAAGGACGCGAATACCGGCCGTCCTCTCTCCGGTTTTCGCCCTTCAATTCCGCCAAAA
Source organism: Nitrospirota bacterium (assembly GCA_041476485.1). Taxonomy (GTDB): domain Bacteria; phylum Nitrospirota; class UBA9217; order UBA9217; family UBA9217; genus JBAZLV01. The sequence continues at coordinate 541 of JBGOTO010000094.1, read as the reverse complement.
AACGGAACGGCTCCGTGACCTTGTGCTCCATCGCCAAACCGTAGGTGATGGCGTAGTCGATCCCAAACTGTAATTTCTTTACATCTCCCCCCAGCACCTCATATCCGGCGTTCATATGGAAAAAATTGCTGCAGCACCCCTGGGTATCCATGAGCTTAAATCCCCACACGACGCCGTGTTTCCCGAGGCCTTCATCCGCGTTACCCGTTGGGAAATCTCCATAGATCAAGTAGCCCATGGACTGATGCACTTCATTTTCGAAGAGCTGGTGTTTTATTTTGAAACGCAAATCGCCGGTCCCCCGTTCATACTGGCCCGTGGCCTCGCTCGGGTTGAGCATAAGATAGGGCACTTCCAGGGCCAAGTCGGTGCGTTTCCCGGCGCCCGCGGTGATGATGCCGTTTACTTGCGTCGTCTTAAATGCGTTATCTCTGATGTAGTCGCCGTTCAATTCAAACAGGTAATTGCCTTTCCCCTGAGTGAAGGTGTCCTCGACTTCCAGAGGATGGACGGCCCACGCTGCCGCCGGCACAACAAGAAG
>JBGOTO010000093.1:0-9732 GCA_041476485.1 Nitrospirota bacterium | reverse complement strand
CCGAAGCCAGGTGAATTCGGATCTGGTGTGGTCGGCCCGTCGCAATGCGCACGTCGCACAGGAACGAATCCGCGCGGCGTTCGAGGGCAGTTACCTGAGATAAAGAGGGCTTGCCTTTCGGACTCGCGGCATGGACCGAACCGAGCAGGGTGTGCGGCACAGGACCTATGGGCGTGGAGATCGTCAGCTCATTCCAATCAGGAAGCCCGGAGGCAAGTGCGCGGTAACGCTTCCCGACTTTGTTCGTTGACCACTGCTGCATCAATTCCGTCCTGCTATGATGGTTCCGGCCGCACAACACCAGGCCCGAGGTCCACCTCCCCAAGCGATGAAGCGGGGCGGCGTCAGGCGCGTAGGCGCGCACGAGAGACAGGAGCGTTGTTTGCAGGAAATTAGCGCCGGGAAGAGTCGGCAACCCTGCCGGTTTGGCCACCGCAAGCAGGTCTTCGTCTTCGTACAAAACGGAAAACGACGTGGGCGCTTCGGGTTCTATCCATGGCGGCCGCTGCCAGACAAGCTCGCATCCCGTACGCAATACGCTTTCGGAATGCGTTGGCAGGGAATCAATGAGCACGTGGCCGGACGCAATGCGCTCCGCCCACTCCGCCACGGAGGAGTGAGCATAGCGCTGGCTGAGATACGCCAGCACCGTCTGGCCGTCGGTATCAGGGCCGAGCCGTTCGCGGTATTCGCAGCCTTCGTTCAGGCGCGTACTCGCGACGGATAAATGTGTTGCTGCTGAGGTCATATTCTTTTCAAGGTCAGCTTGGATATTGTTTTGTGATTATCTGCATTGCCAGGAACGGAGATTCATCGTAGTTAGGAACACGCGGGTCACGCCGCCTTTCGGCGCGTCAACGACCACCCACAAATTCGATGCCATTACAAGGCTTGAACAACGTCAAACCAAACGTGGGTTCCTTTGGAAAATATCTTGCCTTCGTGATTGCGTTCAGCAGCCGAAAAAAGGGCATTTATCACATAACCATCCTTCTTCCAAACGCATCGCAGCTCCCTGACTATAGTCGATCGTTCCTTACTCTCTTTTGCTGGAGATCCGGTATTATGCCCTCAATATATGCTTGATTCACAACGATGTCAACGATATCGAATGGTTCGGGTTTTGGCCACGGATTTACACTGATAAACCCAACGCCTATGGAGGTTGAAGATTTTAACATTGACAGGAGAAATTTTCGTATTACAATTAAGTCATCGATCAAGAGAAAGGAATACTCATGGCAACTATTACCATATCGCCTAAATATCAGGTCGTTATTCCGAAGGAAGTGCGGGAGAAACTTCACTTGAAACGCGGGCAGAAAATGACCGTCGTTCTCAAGGGGGGCGTCGTGTACCTCATCCCGGAAAAACCCCTCCAATCCTTCAGAGGGTTTTTAAAGGGTATGGATACCAGGGACATCCGCGAGGACGAAAGACGAGATTGCTTCAATGTCGCTCGCAAAGACCCCCAAAAAGGTTTTTCAACAGTCTGTTAGTCTTATAGCAACTATATCTTCAAACTCTCCTTATACACTTCCTTCTTCGGCAATCCAAGCTCTTCTGCCGCGGCGACGATGGCTTCCTTCTTATTCAGACCCCGATGAAGCATCAAGTTCTTGAGATACTCGGCAGTATCGATGTCCTGTTTGTGCGGTTCTGCTGAGTAACCATGTACGATGACGGTGAATTCGCCTTTGATGGAGCCTGTTTGCAAATGCCTGAGGATTTCGGAAAGCGTCCCCCGAATCGCTTCTTCATGAATCTTGGTCAATTCCCGCGTGATCACTGCCCGCCGATCGCCGAGTATTTCGAGCATGTCTTCGGCGGTCTTCACGATCTTGTGCGGGGCTTCGTAGAAGATGATGGTGCGTTCTTCTTTGGAGAGCGCCTGGAGCCGCTTAAGCCGCGCGCCATGTTTGGCGGGAAGAAATCCCTCGAACACGAAACTGTCAGTCGGAAGGCCGGAGATGGAAAGCGCGGCGATGGCGGCGGTTGCGCCGGGGATGGGGACCACGGGTATCTTCTGGTCTACGGCGAGGTTGATCAGGAAATAGCCGGGGTCGGAGATGCCGGGCGTGCCTGCGTCGGAAACAAGGGCCACGTTCTTTCCGTCGAGCATCCGTGCAACGAGCACAGGAGCTTTTTCTTCCTTATTATGGTCGTGATAGCTTGTGAGTTGAGTCTCGATCTCGTAGCGGTCAAGGAGATGCTTTGTGTGGCGCGTGTCCTCGGCCGCGATGAGGTCAGCTTCCTTCAGCACGCGGATGGCGCGGAGGGTGATGTCCTCGAGGTTGCCGATGGGGGTGGAGACTATGTAGAGTGTTCCGACTGTCATAGGGTCAAGGGGCAAGTAGCAAGTAGCGAAGGAATTCCTTGACCCTTGCGACTTGGCACTTGCTACTGTAGACTCAATAGCTTTTATATCGATTCGTTATCGGGAACCGTCTGTCCTTGCCCAGACCGCGGGAGGTGATCTTGACGCCGGGAGGGGCCTGGCGGCGCTTGTACTCGCTCGAATCCACGAGCCGGATCACGCGCTCCACGGTCTTCCGGTCGAAGCCCATCTTGATCATCTCGCCGAATTCCTTGTCGTCCTCGACATAAGCCTTGAGGATCGGGTCGAGCACGGAGTAGGGCGGCAGCGTATCGCTGTCCTTCTGATCCGGCCGGAGTTCGGCGGTCGGGGCCTTGACGAGCACGCGCTTCGGGATGACGGTCCTGCCCGCGAGACGGTTTACGCACTTCGACACGTCGTAAACCATGGTCTTGGGCACGTCCTTGATCACGGCGAAGCCGCCCGCCATGTCTCCGTAGAGCGTGGCATAGCCCACGGACATTTCGCTCTTGTTGCCGGTGGTGAGCACGAGCCAGCCGAACTTGTTCGAGAGCGCCATGAGGATGTTGCCCCTGATCCGCGCCTGGATGTTCTCTTCGGTCACGTCCTGCTTCGTGTGCGCGAACACCCCGCGCAGGGTGTTGAGATAGGCGTTGAAGGGCTGGTGGATGGGCACGGTCAGCATTGTGACGCCGAGGCGCCGGGCGAGTTCCGCCGCGTCCTCGCGGCTTTCGTCCGAACTATACTGAGACGGCATGAATACGCCGGTCACGTTCTCTTTCCCGATTGCTTCAACGGCAACGGCGGCCACGAGGGAAGAATCGATGCCGCCCGAGAGGCCGATGACCACGGACTTGAACCCGGTCTTCTGTACATAATCCCGCGTCCCGAGCACGAGGGCGTGGTATACTTCTTCCGCCATGGAATACGGCTTCGCGGTCCGCGCAACGGGGAGCGGCTTTTTCCCTGCTCCGGGCGCGGCGGATATGATCACGGAGTCTATGTACTCCCGGTGCTCGTCGAGAATCAGCTCCGAGGCAACATCAGCGCCGCGACGCGCCGGCCCGGGAAGCTTGACGTCATAGGTGATAAGCTCTTCCTCAAATTGTTTTCCTGAAACAAGCAGCTTGCCTTTGTTGTCGATGATCATGCTCTGGCCGTCGAAGACCAGATCGTCCTGCCCGCCGACGGTGTTGGTATACACGACCGTGACGTTGTTTTCCTTCGCGCGGGAAGCGAGCATTCGCTGCCGTTCCTTGCCCTTGCTTTTGTGATAGGGCGAGGCGTTTATCGCCACGATGAGCTCCGCGCCGGCCAGGGCCTGCGTGCGCGCGGGGCCGTCCGCGTACCAGATGTCCTCGCACACGTTGACGCCGATGTTCACGCCCTTGACGGTGATGACGGGGTACCGTTTGCCCGGCTTGAAATAGCGGTATTCGTCGAACACGCCGTAATTCGGCAAGTGCATTTTGTGATAAACGTGCACGAGCTTTCCGTTGCTCATGATCGCGGCCGCATCGAAGAGATGGCCGTTCGAGTCCACGAACCCCACGATCGCCGTGATGCCTTGTGTGGCCCTGGTGATCTCCTTGAGCGTGCGCAGGTTGTCTTTGACGAATTGGGGCTTCAGCAGGAGGTCTTCGGGAGGATAGCCCGTGACGGCCAGCTCGGTGAAGGCGACAATGTCCGCGCCGAGCTTCTTCGCGCGGCGGATATAGTCGATGATCTTGTCCCGATTGCCCGCGAGGTCGCCGACGGTGGGGTTGATCTGTGCCATGGAAATGCGGATAGTGCGCATGAAACTCCTTTTCACCTTTGCTTCTTTGCGAGAAAACAAGCCTTAGATTCTTCCATTATCGTCTTGAGCGGCACCTGCTTCTCTTCCGCTATTTTTCTACAGTCCTCATACTCCGGCGTAACGGTCAGCACTTCCCCGCCGCGCTTGCTGATCTTGATCCTGACTTTCCCATACCGTGTATCGACTTCCTGTATCTCGCGGTCAAGCTTCCTTCTGCCCGTTTCCTGAATGCGTACGCCGATGCTCGTGGTTTCGCGGAATATCGTATCGAGTATTACATCGGTCTTCGCCCTGTCCGCAAGCGCCGAGAGCAGGACCGCGGGCCTTCCTTTTTTCATGATGATCGGCGTAAGGTACACGTCCTGCGCGCCCTGCGCCATGAGTTTCTCGATAAGATAATCATAGACCTGCGGGTTCATGTCGTCAATGTTTGTTTCGATGACGAGAGACGTGTCCTCTTCGTACGTTGCAACAGGTTCCCCGATCATGAGCCTCAGGACGTTCGGCATATTGGGAAAATCCTGGTCCCCGGCACCGTAGGCGATCACGCTGACGTTCATTGGCGGAAGGAGACCGAAGGACTCGCCGAGCGTGCTGATGATTGCCGCGCCGGTCGGGGTGGCAAGTTCGAATTGCGTCGCTGATTGATAGAAGGGGATGCCCGCGAGCATTTCAACGGTTGCGGGAGCAGGTATCGGCAGAATGCCGTGGGAGGTTTGCACCGTTCCCGAACCGACGTTGACAGAAGAAGCGATGATGCGGGATATGCCGAGGAGCTCCAGCCCGATGACGGCGCCCACGATGTCAACGATGGAATCTATCGCACCCACTTCGTGAAAATGTATCTTGTCCGGCGTGGTGCCATGCACCTTGGCCTCGGCCCCGGCCAGCCGCGTGAAGATGCGGATGCTTTTCTCCTTTATCGAAGGGGAAAGGGAAGAACCGTTAATGATGGAAAGAATGTCGGAGAGGTGCCGCGATTTCTGGTTCTTGTTGTCGATAATCACGTTGACCTTTGTCGCAGCGATGCCGGAGCGTTTCACCTTTTCGGCCGTTATCTCGTAGCCGGGAAGGCCCAGCTTCGCAAGTTCCGAGCGTAAAGCATCGATGCCCACGCCCGCGTCCACGAGCGCGCCCAAGGTCATGTCGCCGGATATGCCGGAAAAGCAGTCGAAGTAAGCGGTTGTCATAAAGGCTTTTTGCCACGAATTAACACGAATGTTCACGAATTAAGACGAATAAAAAACCCAGGAGAATCTACATTAGGATTTTGATGTTCTTTAATAATTCGTGTCAATTCGTGAAAATTCGTGGCTAAACTCAGGGTTTTTCCCCCAACAGATTTATTCTATGCGCCAGAACGCCCGCGCCGAAGCCGTTGTCGATATTCATCACGGCAACGCCCGCGGCGCAGGAGTTGAGCATGGTGAGGAGCGGGGCCAGGCCCGAAAATCCCGCCCCGTAGCCGACGCTGGTGGGCACGGCGATAATGGGCTTGTCCACCAGCCCGCCCACGACCGACGGCAGCGCGCCGTCCATGCCCGCGACCACGACGATCACCCGCGCGGCATCGAGCACGTCGCGTTTGCTCAGTACGCGGTGGATGCCGGCCACGCCCACGTCATACACGGTCTGGACGGCGCTGCCGAGCATTTCCGCCGTGACCGCAGCTTCCTCCGCCACGGGGATGTCGGACGTCCCGGCGGTCACGACGAGGACAACGCCTTTGGTGGGCGTCTTGTTCTCGTTATGCCGGACCACGATCGCGCGGGAATTTTTATGATACACGGCCCTGCGGTCGAGTTTTCTGACGGCCGCGTACGCCTTCTCTGAAGCGCGCGTCGCGAGGACGTCGCTCTTCTGCGCCAGCATCCGCTTCGCGATGCCCGCGATCTGTTCGATGGTTTTTCCTTCGCAGTAAATGACCTCGGGCATGCCGTGGCGCAAATGACGGTGATGGTCGATATTGGCATACACCACGTCTTCAAACGGCAGGTGCTTGAGCCGGTTGAGCGCGGTCTCGACGTTCGTCTTCCCGTTTTTAACGCTCTGGAGGAGCTTGGTGAGTTCCTGCTTGTTCATACGGTTACTGCTGCCTGAACCTTCTCACGCGGCCGGGTCTTTCCCCGCCGCATTCCTGGACGGTCTGAACGGCCTTCTCTTTCTTCACGGGATAGTTCTTCACCCGGGGGTCGCGCAAAAAGCGGTTCAGGTATTGGACGGACCTGCCGCATTTATTCATCTGCTTGAGCGTCATTCCGGTATGGAAAAGCATCATGGGGTTGCGCGGCCTTAAACGCTCGACGAAATGGAATTCCTGCAAGGCCTCCTGGTATTTGCCTTGCTCTTTGAGCAGGACGCCGAGTTTCAGGTGCAGCTCAGGGTTGGCGGGAAAGCGCTGAAGGGCCGTCCGCACTTCCTGTTCAGCCGCCGCGGAATTACCCTGTTTTTCATAGACGGAGGCGAGCAGGAGCCGCGACCTCAGGTTCTGAGGATTGTTCTTGATGGACCTTTGCAGGATAACGGATGAATTGTCAAGGTCCGCTTTTTTAATCTGCCTGCCGTTGTCATCGACCTGTGCCAGTTGGGAGCCGATATTGATCCATACTTTATGAGTTTCGTCGTTGGCCTCTTCTTTTGCGAGGACCGTGTCCAGTTTCTGCCGGGTTTGCGCGGCCTGTGCCTTGTCTTTGTCCGCGGCGAGTTGCTTGACCAGGGCAGCGCGCTCTTTTCGGAGGCCCTCGTTCTCCTTTGCGGAGGCGTCGAGCTGCTCCTTCAGGTCCTCATTTTCCCGGAATTTGTCGATCTGGACCTTCAGCGCGTCGGGGTCCACTTTGCACCGGGTTTTGATGTGGATCTCCGGGTGGTCCGTGGTCCCGCGCATCTGCTCGGACACCACCTCGGTCTCGAGAACGCCCGCGGTGTATGACTTGATCTCGTCTTTGGTGAGCTGATAGTTCTTGACCAGCGTCAGGCTTTCCACGTACGTGCCGGCAAGCTCCAGGGCCTTTCGCTTCGCCTCCTGCGTGACGATCCGGCGTGCCTCGACCTTGCTGTCGTTGTCCCCGAGGATGTACGTGCTTTCCGCCTCGATGACTTTCACTTCCGCGTGGGCAGGGAGGCAGATCAGCAGTGTGATGACGAGCCCCCAGAATGTTGATAATGATTTTTTCATGACCATCCGTCTCCTCCTCTTTCGATTCGGTCACTCTTCCTTCAGTTCCCGGTTCATCAGGTCCTTCACGGCCTTCTTCGGGTCCTTGCCTTCATACAAAAGCTGGTAGACCTCGTCGACGATCGGCATTTCGACGTCGTATTTTTTCGCGAGTTCACGCGCGGCCCTGGCGGTCTTCACCCCTTCGGCCACGGTCTTCGTTCCCCGCATGATGTCGTCCAGTTTTTCTCCTTTGCCGAGCCGCGTCCCGAGCGTGCGGTTGCGCGACAGTCCGCCCGTGCAGGTGAGCACGAGGTCTCCCATGCCCGCGAGTCCGGAGAAGGTGGCAAGATGGGCCCCCATGGCAATGCCGAGACGCGCCATCTCCGACAACCCCCGCGTGAGCAGCGCGGCCGTCGTATTGTAGCCGAAGCCCATGCCTTCGAGCACGCCTGCGGCGATTGCCACCACGTTCTTGAGCGAGCCCGCGAGTTCCACGCCGATGACGTCCGGGTTCGTATACACGCGGAAATAGGAATTGCTCAGAATGTCCTGGGCCTTTTTGCCGATTGCCAGGTCGTACGAAGCGAGGGCGATGGCAGTCGGCATTTTCTGCGCGACCTCCTTGGCGAAGCTCGGGCCGGATAGGAAGCACAGGCGCTTATGATATTTTGGGGGAAGGACGTCCTTAAATACCTCGGAGAGGGGCATGAGCGTGTCGATTTCGATCCCCTTGGACGCGCTGATGATTATGGCGTTGTTCGAGAGATGCGGAGAGAACTGCTTCGCGACCGTTCGAGCGGTGTGAGAAGGCACGACGGAGAGGATGAAGGGCCTGTCCCTGACCGCGGTTTCGAGTGATGAGGTCACCGCGATGGAAGCAGGCAGGGTGAAACCCGGAAGATAGACACGGTTTTCGCGTGTGCGAACGGTCTCTTCAGCGAGGTCCTGCTCGTACATCCAGAGGGCCACGTCGTGCCCCTTGTCCGCGAGCAGCATGGCAAGCGCCGTGCCCCATGCGCCCGCGCCGATAACACCGATCTTTTCAGTCATAATGCGGGATTATAAAGGGATTGACGGAAAGTGTCAAAAGAAATGTACGAGCAGAATGTCGCGGTCATTGTAAGAAACTCACCAAAGGTGAACCCGCGATAGATCTCAGCTTGGCAAAACACTTCGCTCCGTTTAATATCTAAGCATCCATTTTCAAGGAGATGGCCGCAGTTACTTCGCCTCATCCTTATCCTTCTCCCTGACCCTGGTCTTGGTTTTTTCGTACAGGCCGTTCAGGTCCTTAAGGGCTTTGTCCATCCTCACCTTTGCCTTGTCCCACGTTTCGTTCGAGGACTTGCGCAGCTGCTCCAATTCCTTTCCGGTATTTCCCCGCTTCGTCTTGAACTCCTCGTAGAGCCGGTTCGTCTCCGCCTGCGTCTTTCCCTCCGCCTTCTTGAACTCCGCCGAGAGCTCATGCATCTTCTTGTCCAGCTCCGTCAGCTTCTTTTCAGCAGCCTTTTCCTGCTCCTGCCGCTGCGTGGCAGCGGACGGCGCCTCCGCGCTTGCCGATGCGCTTGAAATAACTGCCAGGATGACCGCACAAACAAATACAACACCGAGTTTTCTGCACATTGGCTGTACCTCTCTTTCGTGTCTACGGAAGGGTAATAGGGGTCGCTTCTGATAGGTTCGACGTTTGGAAACATAGCGTTTGAGTTGAGGGGCGAGCGCTTTAGCGCGAGTCCCGAGAACGAGCGTAAGCGAGTGAGCAAACTTGAACGACTTGTTATGTTGTTTTATTTGCATTTAATTTTCTCTAGGTTCGTTTTTATGGCATCGAGCAAAGCGCCGCATAGTTTCCCGAAATCCTCACCACCACAGTGATATACATTTTCATCGAATAGTATTTTATCATTTTTAGTAATGGATATGGATTCACCTGTGCCTCCAGTACATCCTTTGCCATTAGATACTGTTTTGCCGCAGCGCTTTGATTTATTGTCAGCTAGAATTTTTTCAAAGCTTGTCAATAATGCAGGTTGTTCAACATTTTGTTTGCTTGAAATAATCTCTCCATAACTATCAATTACGCAGCTTGATGATTTGTCGGTTATTTCGATCGTATAGCTCCGATGATATTTGGGAGGAACTGAACTGTCTTGGAAATGATAAATAAGCTTAGATATGCCAGAGAACTCTTCTTTTGGAGTCGATGCACAACCCAGAAGGATTGTCATTGACAGTAATGCAAGCATTTCGGGAATAACTTTGAATTTAATCATATAAAGTAACCTATGCAGCATTAATGATATTTATTGGAGCTTTTAGAGCTTTTAGGGAGCTTTTAGGGTCAAGTCTTGTTCATTGCATTTTCGCGTAACCACCGGCTGATCGTTGAGTAGTGCACCTTTAGGTGGCGAGCAATTTCACTCTGATGATAGCCGTATT
>JBGOTO010000092.1:0-10118 GCA_041476485.1 Nitrospirota bacterium | reverse complement strand
TGGCATTCAGCCTGATGTCCATACGCGTAGTGCCTTTTTTCTTGACGTCCGTGAGCAGATGGATGCGCACGGCCTTGATCTTGTTTCCCTGCTCGCTCTTGTCGAGCTGGCCGGAAACGATGAGCGGCGTGTCGGTCAGGAGCAGGCTGTGCGCGGACTTGTACAGGTCGGGGAACACGATGACTTCCACCGCGCCGGACAGGTCCTCGAGGTTCATGATCGCCATCTTGTCACCCCTTTTCGTTACCTTTTGCTTTAAGCCCGCAATGATGCCGCAGATGGTCACATCTTTGCCGTCCGGGACGTGCTCCAGCGTTTCCGTTGTCGACGTGGCGTAACGCTTCATATCGTCCTGGAATGCGGCCAGCGGATGGCCCGAGATGTAGAAACCCATGCTTTCTTTCTCAAAGGCCAAAAGCCGGCTTTCCTTCCACTCCGGCGTATTGGGCAAGGAGGGCTCGGAATTACTGTCAAGGGAATCGAAGATGCTGAACTGGCCTATGGCTTCCTGTTCCTGGTGCCTGGAGGCCTGGTCCATCATCATGTCTATCGCGTCCATCATCTGCGCCCTGCGCGCCCCGGTCCCGTCCAATGCGCCGCATTTGATCAAGCCTTCGATCACGCGGCGGTTCACCCTGCGCTGGTCCACCTTTTTGCAGAAGTCGGCCAGGGACGTGAATGCCCCTTTCGACTCCCGCGCCTCAAGCATGGCCTCGATGGCCGATATGCCGACGTTCTTCACGGCGGCAAGCCCGAAGCGGACCGCGCCGATGGTGCTGCCGGGCTCGATGTTCTCCCGGTCGTGCGCTTCCACGACGGTGAAGTCCCAGCGGCTCTCGTTCACGTCCGGCGGCAGGATGTTGATGTTCATCTGGCGCGCTTCGTAGATGTACTTCACGACCCTATCGGTATCGGCGACTTCGCTTGTCAGGAGGGCGGCCATGTATTCCACGGGATAGTGGGCCTTGAGGAACGCCGTCTGGTACGAGATCAGCGCGTACGCGGCGCTGTGGGACTTGTTGAAACCGTACTCCGCGAACTTCGCCATGAGGTCGAAGATTTTCTCGGCCTTTGCCTTGGGGACCTTTTTCTCCTCGGCGCCGCGCATGAACCGTTCCTTCTGATTGGCCATCTCCTCGGGCTTTTTCTTTCCCATCGCCCGGCGCAGGATGTCGGCCTCTCCCAGGGAGTAGCCGGCAAGGGCGCTCGAGATCTGCATCACCTGCTCCTGGTAGACGATGACGCCGTAGGTGTCTTTCAGGACCGGTTCAAGCTGAGGAAGTTCGTAGACGATCTTGGTCGAGCCTTTTTTTCGTTTGATGAAGTCGTCCACCATGCCGCTTCCGAGCGGGCCGGGACGGTAGAGGGCCACGAGGGCGATCAAGTCCTCGAAACACTGGGGCTTCATCTTGATGATGATGTCCCGCATGCCCGACGATTCGAGCTGGAAGACGCCGCCGGTCTCGCCTCGGCCCAGAAGCTCGAAGGTCCGCGCATCGTCCACGGGTATGCGGCTCACGGAAAAAGGCAGGGTCTCCGCAAGGGGCGCTTTTTTGAGACGCTCATGAATCAGGTCCTCCGCCTTCCGGATCACGGTGAGGTTCCGGAGGCCGAGGAAGTCGAACTTGACGAGGCCGATCTTTTCCACGGCGTTCATGTCGAACTGGGTGGTGATTTCGTCCTTCGGCGTCTTGAAAAGCGGCAGGTATTCCGTCAGCGGTTCCTGTGATATGACCACGCCGGCGGCGTGTTTGGACGCGTGGCGCACCTGGCCTTCCAGATTGAGGGCGATCTCAATAAGCTCGGCCATGCGCGGGTCGTTCTTCGTGATCTCCTTGATCCTCGGCTCCTGCTCCAAAGCCTCTTGCAGCGTGATGTTCAGCTTGTTCGGGACGAGCTTGGCGAGCTTGTCGCATTCGGCATAGGGAATGTCGAGCACCCTGCCCACGTCCCGGATCACACCCTTGGCCAGCATGGTTCCGTACGTGATGATCTGGGTCACGTGATCGGCGCCGTATTTTTCCGTAACGTATTTGATCACCTCGTCGCGGCGGTCCTGGCAAAAGTCCACGTCGATGTCCGGCATGCTGATGCGTTCGGGGTTCAGGAACCGTTCGAACAGAAGGTTATAGGGCAGGGGATCGAGGTCGGTGATCCTGAGACAGTAGGCGACGAGGCTTCCTGCCGCGGAGCCGCGGCCCGGCCCCACGGGGATTCCGCGTTCCTTGGCATAGCGGATAAAGTCCGCGACGATGAGGAGATAGCCGGCAAAACCCATCTTGTCGATCATCTGGATTTCGAACTCCAGCCTCTCCGTATAGTTCGCGCGATTGATGCTGCCGGGGCCGCGCACGGCCTCTATTTCCGTGAACCGTTCATCCAGGCCCTTGCGCGCCAGTTCGGCCATGAAGGATTCTTTCGTGTAGCCTTCGGGGACCGGGAAGTGGGGCAAATGGAACTTGCCGAGCTCCAGTTCCAGGTTGCAGCGCTCGGCGATCCTGATGGTGTTCGTTATGGCTTCGGGGACGGAGGAAAAGGCCTTCTTCATCTCTTCCGGCGTCTTCATATAAAACGTTTCGGAAGAGAACCTGAGCCGGTTTGCGTCCTTCACGGTCTTGCCGGTCTGGATGCAGAGCAGCGCGTCGTGCGCCTTGTGGTCCTCCCGGTCAAGGTAATGGCAGTCGTTGGTGGCGACCACGGGGATGGCGGTGTCCTTGCTCAATTTGATGAGCTCGCGGTTCACGATCTCCTGCTCGGGAATGCCGTTGTCCTGGAGTTCGAGAAAGAAGTTTTCTTTTCCGAGGATGCTCTGGTACCGGAGGGCGGCCTGTTTCGCGTCGTCGTACCGGTTCTGGAGCAGGAGGGAAGGGATCTCGCCGCCCAGGCAGGCTGAGAGGCCGATAAGGCCTTCGCCGTGCTTCGTGAGAAGTTCCTTGTCGATCCGGGGCTTATAATAAAAACCTTCGAGGTAGGCGGCCGTAACGAGCTTCAGGAGGTTCTTGTAGCCCTGTTTGTTCCTGGCAAGGAGGATGAGATGATAGGAGGCCTCTTCGTTCTGACCCGCGGGCGCGGTCTTGTCGAAGCGGGACCCGGGGGCCACGTAGGTCTCGCAGCCGATGATGGGCTTGATCCCGGCCTTCATGGCCTTCTGGTAGAAATCGAGGGCGGAGAAGAGGTTGCCGTGGTCCGTTACCGCCACGGCGGGCATTTTAAGGTCAATCGCTTTTTTGATGAGCTTATCGATGCCGATGGCGCCGTCTAAGAGGCTGTATTCCGTGTGGAGATGAAGGTGGACGAAATCGGAGTGATGCATAGTTTAGGACCGGAGAAAAACAAGAAGTTGGGAGGTTGAGAAGGTAGGAGGTGAGAATTCTCATCGTCAAAACTTCCCATCTTCCGAACTTTCTGAATACTAAATTTGGAGGCGGCGATCGGATTTGAACCGATGAATGAAGGTTTTGCAGACCTCTGCCTTAGCCACTTGGCTACGCCGCCCTGAAAAACAAAAAAGTTAAAAGCTAAAAGTTTGTGAATCGGCTGTGCCAAAACTTTTAACTTTTAACTTTCTCTTGAAGACTATGGAGCGGGTGGCGAGACTCGAACTCGTGACCCCAACCTTGGCAAGGTTGTGCTCTACCAACTGAGCTACACCCGCGTTGCAGAATGACAAGCAGGATTCTATCGTTTTGGCGGAGTCTTGTCAACGAAAAAATACCAAAACGGCGCACCTGCCAGAAAAAATTCCGCCCTGAGGCATACTCACGTGCGCTCTTGACAGCCAACACACTTGACGAGGCCGTTCGTCTGTGGTAATGTACGGTACCCATTTAAGAAACAACTCATTGCGGAGGTTTACGCACCACATGAATACGGTAAAAACAGTCGGTTTAATGACCTTTATGATGGTGTTGTTCATCGCGATCGGCGGGGCACTCGGAGGCAGAAGCGGCATGGTCATGGCCATCATAATCGCCACGGTCATGAACGTGGGCATGTACTGGTTCAGCGACAAACTCGTGCTGCGGATGTACAACGCGCAGCCGGTGACCGAGACCCAGGCGCCTGATCTCTATTCCATCGTACGGGGCTTGGTCCAAAAGGCCGGCATGCCTATGCCTAAAGTCTACATTATCCCGGAGGAGACGCCGAACGCCTTTGCCACGGGCAGGAACCCCGAACACGCGGTCGTGGCCGTGACCCAGGGGATCATGAGGATCTTGTCCCGCGAGGAGCTTACGGGCGTAATAGCCCACGAACTGGCGCACATCAGGCACCGCGACATGCTCACGGGCACGATCGTGGCCACCATCGCCGGGGCCATCAGCATGCTCGCACAGATGGCCCAGTGGGCCATGATCTTCGGCGGAGGCAGGAGAGACAGTGACGACGAGGGCGGCAGCCCCATTGTCGCGCTCGTAATGATGATCGTCGCGCCTATCGCGGCCATGATCGTCCAGATGGCGATTTCGCGCACCCGGGAATATGAGGCCGATAAAGGCGGCGCGCAGCTTGCCGGGACCCCCTCGGGGCTGGCCAATGCCCTCCTGAAGCTGGAGAAAGGCTCTCAGCTCGTCCCCATGGCGGACGCCAAACCCGCTACGGCGCATATGTTCATCGTGAACCCGCTCACCGGCGGCGGCTTGATGAACCTGTTCAGCACCCATCCGCCGATCGCTGAACGGGTCAAGAGACTGAACGAGCTGGCTCGAGGCAGATAGTCAAAACAGTCGGTCCTCATTGTTTTCACCCTTATAAAAGGCTTAGAGGTTGTTCTCTAAGCCTTTTTTGCAGAAAGGGGCAATAGCAGTGCTCAAGGCTTGTCAGGGGGAAAAATGAAAATTCTGTACGTATCGAACGGGTCGAATTTTCTCGGCGCGGGAGGGATGGAGTATCACCTGATCGATGTCACGAATTGGCTGGAAGGGAAGGGAGTTGCTACCGCTTTAGCGGTGAGAAAAGGCACTTTTTTCGAGCGAACGCTTCTGTCCGGCAGGCCGAACGTCTACCGCTTGTCCTGGACCGGGGCCGGTAAGATCTTTTCCTTTTTTCAGGCGGCAAAGGCGATTCTTGATTTTTCCCCCGATATTATCTCCATCAACAGGGAACGGGACATCATCCGCATTTTTTTTATAACCAAATTCGTGAGTTTTTTTTTAAAGAAAAAACCGAAAATCGTTTCCGTGTTTCACAACCTGGGCTGGATAAGTTCTTTCCGCTTGGGAAAACTGGATGGGATACTATTTCCGAACGGTTACATCAAGCAGGATTACCTTTCCCGCGACAGAAGCGCGGAAAAAAAATCAACGGTCATTTATCACGGGATCCAACTCCCGGACGTCGTTCCCGCGGAAAAACTCAACCCAACGAGAGAGCGGAAATATTTCAAGGGGAGAGGGTACCCCATTATCGGCATGGTGGGCGAGATGCGGAAGAACCAGGCAGAGCTGATAGACGTGGCCTATCATTTGAAGAAAAAAACGCCCGACTTCACGATAGTATTCGTGGGGAGGGCGTCCGAAGAGGAAATCAGGCCGTTACAGGAAAAAATCGACCGTTTGGGACTCTCGAAACATTTTCTCTTTACCGGCCGGGTGGACAGGAAATACATACCCGACATTTTTTATGATCTCGACGTGTCCGTTACGACCCATAGAGCTGAACCGTTCGGCATGGTCTTTATAGAGTCTCTTGCCTCCTATACCCCTCTCGTGGCATACAATTCGGGCGGACCGGTGGAAATTCTGGCAAAGGGCGGGGGAGTCCTCGTACCCGGAGGCCCTGAAGAAATGGCGGAAAAGCTATTCTCGCTTATTTCCGATCATGCATTAAGGAAATCGTTGGGAATGTCGGGAAGAGAAGCGGCGGAAAAATATTTCAGCATTGCGGCAATGGGAGAACAGCATTATCGTTTTTATGCCGATATTTTGAAGGGCAGGTCCCCCAAAAGCTCCGGCAACGTTTAATACGTCCTGCTTTTGACATTTCTTCCGCCATTTGCTATCCTGTGTTCATTAAGCGCGTTTCGATTGTTTATTGTATTTCCGTCCGAGAAACGCCGCACCAGCCGCTCACAAACGAACGTGCATTTTTTGAAAGGAGGCATACTCCGTGCGCTATCGGTACGTTGCCTATAAATATACCCGAAGGATGCGCCCGGAAACCGCATTCCAGAGCGTCTGGGAATCGTTCAGTTCATTGCCGATGCATGTCGTGTGGCGTCCGCCCACGGACATCTACGAGACGCCCGACAAAATCATCGTCGTCATAGAACTGGCCGGGGTGGCGGAAGAGGGCCTCACGGCAACGCTCTTCAGCGACCTTTTGGTGGTTGAGGGGGACCGAAAGCAACCGGTAACGGACATGGACGCCTGCCACCAACTGGGCATAAAATACGGACACTTCAGGTCTGAAATCGATATCCATGTTCCCGTGGACCACGAGAACGTCAAGGCCGTATATAAGAACGGATTGGTAAAAATCACGCTCCACAAGCTCGATTGACGCGGGGAAGACCGCTTGAAGATGCGGGAACTCTTAAACAGGTTACTCAAGAAAGAAAACAGGAGCACATCGATGGAAATAGCAGAGACCGACTTGGAAAAAATACCGCCCGTACCCGATGAACTTCCCTTGCTGCCGCTCAAGGACACGATCGTCTATCCGCTGACCGTTTATCCGCTGGTGATCGGGAAGGACAAGTCGATCAGGCTCATCAACGATGTTACCGTCGGAAATAAGATCCTCGGGTTGACGGCCCAGAAAAAAGCGGACACCGAGGTGTCCGGCATGTCCGATATTTACACCGTGGGGACCATGGCGAGGATCCTTCAAATGGTCAAGGTCCCCGACGGGACTCTCCGGGTGCTGGTCCAGGGAATCGAGCGCATCACGATTGCGGACATCGTGGATACGGACCCCTTTTTCAAGGCACGGGTCAAGCCTTCTCCGGAAAAGACGGAAAAGTCCGTGAATATCGAAGCGCTGATGCGCGGGGTCTCCGAGGTCTTTCAGAAGATGGTGTCGCTCGCCCCGAACATGCCGGAAGAACTTTCGGCCGCGGTGATCAACATCGAAGACCCCCGGCAGCTCGCATATCTCATCGCGACGAACATTCGGCTGGACCTTTCGCAGCGCCAGGAGATTCTGGAGATCAACTCGATCTATGAGAAGCTCAATAAGCTGATGCAGTACTTGAACCGCGAGGTAGAGGTGTTGGAACTCGGCAGGAAGATCCAGGGCCAGGCGCGGGACCAGATGCAGAAAGCGGAGCGCGAGTACCTTCTCCGGCAGCAGCTCTCGGCCATCCGCAAGGAGCTCGGCGAAGAGACCGACGAAGGGTCGGAGATCAAGATCATGCGCGAGAAGATCGAAGAAGCCAAGCTGCCGCCCGAGGCCGAGAAGGAGGCCAAGCGCGAACTTGGACGCATGGAGAAGCTCTCGGCCGCATCGCCTGAATATTCCGTCATACGGACCTATCTCGAATGGATGACGATCCTTCCGTGGAACAAAACCAGCGCCTCGGCAATCGATATCGCCAAAGCGAAGACCACGCTCGACGAAGACCATTACGATCTTGAGAAGGTCAAGAATAGAATTCTGGAATACCTGTCCGTGAAGAAACTGGGGGACGAGCGCGCCACGCAGCAGGAGGGGGCCAAGATTCGAGAGCCGATCCTGTGTTTCGTGGGCCCACCCGGCGTCGGCAAGACCTCGCTCGGCCAGTCCATTGCCCGGGCCCTGGACCGGAAGTTCATGCGCCAGTCTCTCGGCGGGCTGCACGACGAGGCCGAGATTCGCGGACATCGCCGGACCTACATCGGCGCCCTACCGGGCCGTATCATCCAGGCGCTCAAGCGCGTGGAGACCAAGGACCCGGTGATCATGCTGGACGAGGTGGACAAGGTGGGGGCAGACTGGCGCGGCGACCCATCGTCGGCGCTCCTCGAGGTGCTCGACCCGGAGCAGAACAAGGACTTCCGCGACAATTACCTCGACGTGCCCTTCGACCTCTCGAAGGTCATGTTCATCACGACGGCGAACCAGCTCGATACGATACCGGCGCCGCTCCTCGACCGCATGGAGGTGCTTCATCTGCCGGGATACACCGAACATGAGAAATTGAACATCGCCAAAAAGTACCTGGTCCCCAAGGAGATCAAAGCAAACGCTCTCAAGACCGAGGAGATCGTGATCGAAGATGAAACCGTCGCGGCCATCATCAAGGACTTTACGCGCGAGGCCGGAGTCAGGAACCTCGAACGGGAGATCGCCAACGTCTGCCGCAAAGTGGCGAAGGCCGTGGCCGAAGGCAAGCCCACGCCCATCACGGTAAAGGCCGTTGACCTCCACGACTACCTCGGCAACCCGAAGTATTTCGCCGAAACAGCGGTCATGATCGACCGGCCGGGGGTCGTAACGGGACTGGCCTGGACCCCGACGGGAGGGGACATCCTTTTTATCGAAGCAACGATGATGCCGGGGACCAAGCAGCTCACGCTCACGGGGCAGCTCGGCGACGTGATGAAGGAATCGGCGCAGGCCGCTCTCTCGTACGTGCGCTCGCAGACGGAGGCCTTCGGCATCAACAAGGATTTCTTTGAGAAGACAGACATTCATATCCACGTGCCCGCGGGCGCAATTCCCAAGGACGGTCCGTCGGCCGGCGTTACCATGACCACGGCGATCGTGTCCATGCTGACCGGCAGGCTGGCGAAACACGACCTAGCCATGACCGGCGAGATAACGCTTCGCGGCAAGGTCATGCCCATCGGCGGGGTAAAAGAGAAGGTGCTCGCCGCTAAACGGGCGGGGATCAAGACCATTATTCTTCCTGAAAAGAACAAGAACGATCTCGACGACGTGCCGGAAGACCTGCGCAAGGAGATGGAGTTCATCTTCGTGGATACCATCGACCAGGTGATCAAGGCGGCGCTGAAAGAGAAGTCCTAGCAAAGCGCATAGGACAGCGCGTTGAGACTCTTCGCTATGCTCTTTGCGCTATTATGCGCCATGCTTCCACCGTGCAAGCTTCGATGCGGATAAACGTAACCGATTTCAATATCTAAAATCTAAAATGCGGACTACCACACAAATCGAACGCCCCGAACATCTTCCGTCATGGTTCAAGATACAGCTTACCGCAAGTCAACGCTCGGCGGGCATTCGGAGTCTGGTCAGCAAGAACAGGCTTCACACCGTTTGCCGGAGCGCCGCCTGCCCTAACCAGACCGAGTGTTGGAACGCCGGCACCGCGACGTTCATGATCCTCGGCAATGTCTGTACCCGCGGTTGCAGGTTTTGTAACGTCCCGAAGGGGCTGCCATCCGGCCTCGACAGGGATGAACCGGACCGCGTGGCCGATGCCGTATTGTCCCTTCAGTTAACCTATGCGGTCATCACCTCGGTGACGAGGGACGACCTGGTTGACGGCGGCGCTCCCTTGTTTGCACAAACCATGAATGCAATTCGCGCCAAGTCCCCGGGATGTAGGGTTGAGGTACTTATTCCCGATTTCCAGGGCTCTGAAACCGCGCTCCGTACCGTGCTCGATGCGAAACCGGACGTCCTGAACCATAATATCGAAACGGTGCCCTCCCTCTACCCGCTCGTGCGGCCGCAGGCGGATTATCATCGGTCCTTAAAAGTGATCGCGCGGGCGGGGAGCTGCGGTTTTGTGACCAAGACGGGGCTCATGCTCGGTTTAGGGGAGGGGACAGACGAGGTCCTCTCCGTCATGAACGAACTCCGCGAAGCCGGATGTTCCCTCCTGACACTGGGGCAGTACCTCAGGCCCGGAAAGAACCATCTGCGCGTTGAGAAATACTACCATCCCGATGAATTCAGCCGGCTTCGCGAGCAGGCACTTTCCCTCGGATTCCGTCATGTAGCAGCTGGACCGCTCGTCAGGAGTTCCTATCATGCCGAACAGTATGGGCCGCTGCCCGTGTCGCCATGAATCAGTCCTGTTAGAAAAACATGAAATAGGGAAGACCAGCCATTGAGACACATACTTCACGCCAGATCTTTTCTCCTTATTTATAATTTGACATAATATACATTATCAGACAAGCATAATAGTTAAAGTGTTACCTGGCATATATGTCGTTACTCTTTGCTTT
>JBGOTO010000091.1:0-10340 GCA_041476485.1 Nitrospirota bacterium | reverse complement strand
GGTATGGAATTTCTTCGCAAGCTGTGCAAGCGCGGGCAGGATGCACTGGATGTCCACCACCATGGCCTCGACCATGCCGGTGACGATGCCGAGTTCCTGCTGGAGGAAACCGCCCGCCGTGTGAATGCCGTGCCGGACGAGGATTTCGTTCGACGTGCAGCACATGCCCACGAGGTTGATGCCCTTGGCGCCCTTGGTCTTGGCATAGGCGATCATTTCCGGGTCTTCCTGGGCCACCACGAGCATCTCGGCAAGGGACGGTTCATGGCCGTGGACCACGACGTTCACCTTGTCTTTCTCGAAGACGTCGAGGCTCGCCTGGGTCTTTACCGGCATCGGCGTGCCGAACAGGATGTCCGAAATGTCCGTGCCGATCATGGAGCCGCCCCAGCCGTCGACGAGGGAAGTGCGCATGGCCGCAAGCATGATGTTGTTCGGCTCCTGGTCAACGCCCATGGTCGTACGGTGCAGGGTCTCGACCACCTCGCGGTCGATGCCGCGCGGCGCGATGCCGAGTTTGCGCCAGATTTCCTGCCGTTTTTTCGGCGCCCGGGACAGGCAGGCCAGTTCTCCGTTCTGCTGGCCGAACTGTGAGATAAATTTAAGCGCGACCTCTTCGCCCACCTTGTTGGTTGCTTTGCCTTCCACATTGATGCCGAGATACCCGGCAACCATGTTCAGCTTGCGCACATCCTTGATCTGGAAATCCTTCGCTTCGCCGCGAGACACGGCAAGCAGGGTGTTGGCAAGGTCCCGCGCGTGGTCCGAGTGGGCCGCGGAACCGGCGGCGACCATACGGGCCCAATTCCTTGCCGTGACCACCGGCAGGGTGGCGCCGCATACGCCCTCGGCCTCTTCTTCTTTACCCGTAAGACGGCAGGGCCCCATGTGGCACATCTTGCAGCAGGCCCCGCTGTGGCCGATAGGACACGGTTTCATTTTTTCAGCACGGTCATACGCTGTTTTCAGGCCCTTCTCCGCGGCCATCTTCAGCAAAATTTTGGCGGCGGGATCTACTGATTTAGCGGCGGGATCAACGACGGATTTCTGTTCTTCCTTCATGGTATTCTGAACTCCTTTCACTTCATATGGGGAAATAAAAGCCTCCCCTGAATTTATTAAAACGTCCGGTATAGTACAACAATAAAACTAAAAAAGCTACAGAAAATTATGAAGAAAGGGCTATAAAAACCGCAAAATCGTCAATAGAGTTTTCTTATACCCACGCATCCATTCGCGCCGCCGCCCGCTCGCCGCAGCGTCGTTCATTTTGAAAACAGATAACTACTCAGGTCTGCTGCGGAGCGCAGGCGCAATGAAGCGCGCGGCGGCCGATGCACGGACATCAAGCAAGGCGGGGGCTTGCGGTCGATTTCGAAATTCCCTTAATTATCCGGCACGCCTTGCGCAAAGCGAAGTAGCTGACCTGAGTAATTACGAAAACAGAGGGAAATTTGACAGGACGTTCCGGTCTTGCTACAATCTCTATGCAATCATCCGCGCAGATCCATCGGAGAAGGGACCGGGTATCTATGGGCATTTTGGCAATGATCCTCGCCGGCGGCAAGGGGGAGCGGCTCCATCCCCTTACGATCCACCGGGCAAAACCGGCCGTCCCCTTCGGCGGCATTTACCGGATCGTCGACTTCACGCTCTCGAACTGCATCAACTCAGGCATCCGGAAGATCGCGGTCCTAACCCAGTACAAGTCCATGTCCCTGGACAAACATCTCCGCCTCGGCTGGAACTTCTTCTCCGGCGAACTGAACGAGTACATCATCTCCGTCCCGCCCCAGCAGCGCGTGGGAGTAAAATGGTACCAGGGCACCGCGGACGCCATCTACCAGAACATCTACATGATCGAAAAGGACGCTCCCGACCATCTGCTGATCCTGGCAGGCGACCATATCTACAAGATGGACTATTCCGAAATGTTCCGGTTCCACCAGGAGAAACAGGCGGACGCTACCGTAGCCGCCATCGAGATGCCGAGAAAGAGCGCGGCGTCTTTCGGCGTCCTGGAAGTGGACGACGACTGCCGAATCATCGGGTTCGAGGAAAAGCCGCCGGAACCCAAACCCATCCCCGGCCGGCAGGACCTCGCCTTCGCCTCCATGGGCATTTACCTGTTCAACACCAGGACCGTCATCGAACACCTCAAATCCGACGCCCTCCAGGAAACGGCCCACGACTTCGGCAAAAACATCATTCCCCAGATGCTCAAGACCGCGCGTCTCTGCGCGTATAACTTCAAGGACGAAAATAAAAAGGAAGCGAAATACTGGCGCGACGTGGGGACCATCGACGCCTATTGGGAGGCCAACCGGGACCTCGTGAGCGTTGACCCGCTGCTGAACCTGTACGATAAAGCATGGCCCATCCGCACCTACCAGGCGCAGAACCCGTCGGCAAAGTTCGTCTTTGCCCAGGAGACAAAGGGCGGCAGGCTCGGGATTGCCCTGGACTCCATCGTGGCCCCCGGCTGCATCGTCTCCGGCGGCCGGGTCCAGAACTCGGTGTTATCGCCGAACGTCCGTGTAAACAGCTACAGCGAAGTGCTTGACTCCATCCTGATGGAAAACGTGGACATCGGCAGGCATTGCAGGATCCGCCGGGCCATCATCGACAAGGACGTGAATATCCCGCCGGGGGCGGAAATCGGGTATGACCTCGAGGAGGACAAGAAGCGCTACCATGTCACGCCCTCGGGCATCGTGGTGATCCCGAAGGGGACGGAAGTGCCGGAAGGGGCGAGAAAGGCGCCGGCGGCATAAGTTCAGAAGGTAAGAAGTTAAGAAGGGGGGAAGTGAAGCCTCATTCGATTATCTTCATCATGTCTTTGAGCGGTTTTCTGCTCCGTGCCTGCGGGTTTTCATCCGGTACACCCATTGGCAGCAGCGCAACGGCCGTCTGTTCCTTCCCGTATCCCAACAGTTCCTGAAATGCTTCCTGCGCCACGAGCGGTCCGGTCATCCAGCAGGAGCCGTAACCGAGAGCGTGAACGGCGAGAAGCATGTTTTCTACAGCGGCGGCAACACTTTGCAGCCCCGGCAAGGGGCGAAGCCTCCTCACCTCTTCATCGGCATACCCCATCTTATTGAGCAGCTTGTCCGTGCTCGCGTCGTAAGGTCCCGTGAGCACGACGATCAGAGCCGGCGCGTTCTCGAAGAAGGTGTAGTAGCTGTTTTTGTACGCCGAAAGCCGCTGGGCCTGGCTCTCGTTTTCGGCGAAGGGGAGCATCCTTTCGACCATCGCCCGCACGGCTTCAGCCATCTGTTTGAGCACCGCGTGGTCCTTGACGACGACAAAACTCCAGGGCTGGGTATTGCTCGCGGAGGGCGCGAGCCTGCCCGCGTCAAGGACCTTCGCGATGTCCCCGTCCGGCACCGGCGTCTGTTTGAACCGCCGGATGCTCTTCCTGCCTTGTATGGCTTCAAAAATATCCATGGGGTTATCAACAGAAGTCAGATCTAATAGAGGAGTACGTTGGATTCCGCAATCCGCAATTCTTACGCCAGTTCCGCCAGTCGTCTGATCAGCCGTTCGCTGTCTTTCCAACCGAGGCACGGATCGGTGATCGATTTCCCGTACACATTCTCCGACGCCTTCTGCGAGCCCTCTTCGATGAAGCTTTCGATCATGAACCCCTTCACCGTCTGCCGCAGCGCTTCGGATTGCTCGCGGCTCCGCATCACCTCTTCCGCGATCCTCGGCTGGTCTTTGTAGAGCTTGTTCGAGTTCGCGTGGTTCGTGTCCACGATGATCGTGGGGTTCGCAAAGGCCCGGTCCTTGTATGTTTTGGCGACCCTGATGAGGTCTTCAAAATGATAGTTGGGGATGCTCTGGCCGAACTGGTTCACCGCCCCGCGCAGGATGCAGTGCGCCAGCGGATTTCCCGACGTCTTCACCTCCCAGCTATTATAACTGAACACATGCGGGGCCTGGGCCGCCTGCACGGCGTTGAACATCACGTCGAAGTCCCCGGAAGTCGGGTTCTTCATGCCCGCGGGAATGTCGAGGCCGCTGCAGGTCAGGCGATGCTGCTGGTTCTCGACCGAGCGGGCACCCACGGCCACGTAGCTCAGCACGTCTTCGAGATAGGGATAGTTGCCGGGATAGAGCATCTCATCCGCAGGCGGAAGGTGGGACTCGCGGAGCGCGTGGAGGTGCATGGTCCGGATCGCGTTGATCCCCTCGACGATGTTCGGTTCTTCCAGGGGGTTCGGCTGGTGGGCCATGCCTTTGTATCCGATGCCGGTCGTGCGGGGTTTGTTCGTATAGATCCGCGGGATGAGGATGATCTTGTCCTTCACCTCGTCCTGCACTTTGGCGAGCCGCCCCACGTAGTCGCAAACCGCGTCTTCATCATGCGCCGAGCAGGGCCCGATGATGAGCAGGAGCTTGCGGCTCGTGCCGGTGAAGACGCCCTGGATTTCCCGGTCTTTTTCCTGTTTGACCTTCTTCAGCTCCGCGGGGAGCGGCATTTTCTCCAGGACCTCCCCGGGTTTTGGGATCTGGCGGACATACTCGAAACTCATAGGTGTTTACTCCTTGCTTTCCCCAAATTGAAAATGACCTTGCAGCTTTGTCGATTCTCGTTTTTTTGTAACTACTCAGGTCTGCTACGGAGCGCAGGCGCAATGAAGCGCGCGGCGAGCGATGCACGGACATCAAGCAAGGTGGGGCTTATGGTCAACTTCGAAATTCCCTTAATTATCCGGCGCGCCTTGCGCAAAGCGAAGTAGCTGACCTGAGTAATCACATTTTTTTGATTATAAGAAGCGATAGAAAACAAGTCAAGTTAAAAAGCGTTGCGTTTCCGGGAAAGTCGCGCCGAGGGCGCAACAATCGTTAAGCACGATTAAAAAATCACTGGCCTTTTTGTCCGTAATATTGTATAAAAAACGTGCCATGGCAAAAAAACTTCCGGCAAAAAGAAAGTCTTCCCGCAAAGGCCACAAGTTCGACCGCTACATCGTCGCGGGAATCGTCATTGCCCTTATCGCCATCATTCTCACCCTCTGGGGCCCGCTGCGCAAATTCCGGCACACGGACCAGAAGCGCATAACACAATCCGAAACAGCGGAAACAAAAGAGGGGCATGAACCCGGCGGAATTCTGGTCGCCATCGTCATCGACGACCTGGGGCAGAACGTCAAGCAGGCGCGCGAGGTCCTTGCCCTCCCCGGCAACGTCACCGTGGCCGTCATGCCGGGACTGGCGCAGTCGAGGAAAGTGGCCGAACTCGCAAAGAGCCGCGGCCGCGAGGTGTTGCTGCACCTGCCCATGGAGTACCGGAGCAGAAACGGGAAGCCGGCGCCCGGCATGCTGCGCTCCGACATGACGCCGATGGAGTTCCTGAATACGATCAGCGACGACGTGAGGTCCGTGCCCGGAGCAGTGGGCGTGAACAACCACGAAGGATCGTCGCTGACGGAGAACAAGGAAGCGATGAAGTTCCTTATGGCCGAGCTCAAGGCCCGGGACCTTCTCTTCCTCGACAGCCTCACAAGCCCGAAAAGCGTGGCCTATGCCACCGCAAAAGAGTTCGGACTCAAGGCCGCGAAGCGCGACGTGTTCCTGGACAACGAGGCGAACAACCCCGTTGCCATACGAAAGCAGCTTGACGAACTGGCGGCCCTTGCGAAAAAACACGGCAGGGCCATCGGCATCGGCCATCCGCACCCCGCCACGCTCAGCGAGCTCCGAAAATGGCTCGCGGAAGCCGCGGACCAGGGGATAGAAATCGTGCCGGTGTCGAAGCTGATGCAGTAAGACCAGGTTCAAGGGGCCGGGGGCAAGGGTCAAGGTTACGGCGCCAGTTTTTCCTGACCCCTGGCTACTGAACCCAGGACCCATTGCACCACCCATAAATCATCCATCAAAATCCCATGCTCACCCTCGGAATAGAAACCTCATGCGATGAAACCGCGGCTGCCGTGCTCCAAGACGACACGGTCCTCTCGAACATTGTCTCTTCGCAAATCCCCATTCACCGGAAATACGGCGGCGTGGTGCCCGAGCTCGCCTCGCGGGAGCACCTCAAAAACCTGATGCCCGTCATCCGGGAGGCGCTTGCAAGCGCCTCGGTCACCCTGGAGGACATCGGGCTTGTGGCCGTCACCTACACGCCCGGCCTGATCGGCGCGCTGCTCGTGGGCGTGTCCGCGGCCAAGGCCATCGCGTACGCGCGGGGCATACCGTTCATCGGCGTGCATCACGGAGAAGGCCACATCCTCGCGGCGCACATCGAATATCCCGGCATCGGCTATCCGTATATGGCCCTGCTCGTGTCCGGCGGACACACGGCGCTCTATCACGTTAAAGGACTCGGCGATTACCGGATGCTCGGCCAGACACGGGACGATGCCGCGGGCGAGGCCTACGACAAGGTTGCGAAGCTTTTGGGCCTCGACTACCCCGGCGGCCCGGTGCTCGACCGCCTTGCGCAGGAAGGAAATTCCAAGGCGATCATGTTTCCGCGCGGCCATCTGGCGGGGTACGATTTCAGCTTCAGCGGCCTCAAGACCGCGGTCAGGAACCACATCGCGCTCTTTATGAGCAAGGACAAGGGACTCGACCCGAAGTTGAGCACCAGGGACGTGGCCGCGAGCTTCCAGGCCGCGGTGGTAGACACGCTCGTCGAGAAAACCATGCAGGCTACGGTAGAAACCGGCGTGGACAAGATCGTAGTCGCGGGAGGCGTCGCGGCGAACAGCCTGCTCAGAAAAAAGATGAGGGAAGAGGCGGAGAAGCGAGGCATCACCCTCTATCTTCCGGGCATGGGCCTCTGCATAGACAACGCGGCCATGATCGCGCTCGCGGGGTATCTGCGCTTCAAGCGCGGCGAGACCTCAAGCCTGGACCT
Source organism: Nitrospirota bacterium (assembly GCA_041476485.1). Taxonomy (GTDB): domain Bacteria; phylum Nitrospirota; class UBA9217; order UBA9217; family UBA9217; genus JBAZLV01. Next base: position 3,472 of record JBGOTO010000091.1, on the reverse strand, counting down.
GAATCCCCGAGCGCATATGCCCCTCTAACAACTCCGAAAACTCCCGGCCCTTTTCGTGAACGAAGCGAAGCAATCCCGCTTCTCAACCCTGAAGGACGAAAAAACGCAAAATAGTTCTTGCTATTCTGAAATAATCCTGTATTATGCACCTCGACTGTTTAACATTTGGCAGGATTTGACTGAAGTACATCCACACATCACCACTCCCTGCCCTTCATATCATCGATCACTGACCTCTCCTCTTTTCAGCCAGCAATCTGAAATAGCGTAGCACGTATGGTTGGCGAACGATGTAGTTATGCCGGTCATATTTGTGCTGGCGCCGTCTTCGCTCTCAGGGATACCGAATGTGTCCCTGCGGCCTGCACGCAAACCTTTCATCAGGTTTCTGCCTCCGGATTTCCTATGCCCGGACCGCGAAACCAAAGGAGAAGCATGTCTTTTTCGAACTTGCAGCTTGCAGCACCCATCCTCAAAGCAGTAAACCTCTGCGGCTATACCACGCCGACGCCGGTCCAGGCAAAGGCCATTCCCGAGGTTTTGGCGGGTCATGATGTGATCGCCACGGCCCAGACCGGGACGGGCAAGACCGCGGCCTTCGTGCTGCCGGCGCTCCAGTGCCTGAGCGTGCCGTCTAAATCAACGGGAAGGTCCAAAGGCCCCCGCGTGCTCGTGCTTACGCCCACGCGCGAACTGGCAAACCAGATAACCACCGCCGTGAGCACGTATGGAAAATTCATGCGCATACGGAGCGGAGTTATTCTCGGCGGCATGCCTTATTTCGAACAGCAGCGGCTTTTGTCCCAGCCCGTGGACCTGATCGTGGCCACGCCGGGAAGGCTCATGGACCATATGGAACGGGGACGCATCGATTTTTCCCGTCTCGAGATTTTGATCCTCGATGAAGCGGACCGCATGCTCGACATGGGCTTCAGCGAGGCCGTGGACACCATCGCCGCAGCGACTCCGGCAAACCGCCAGACCCTTATGTTCACCGCGACCATGGACAATGCCATGGCAAAGCTGGCCCAGCGGCTTTTGAAGGACCCGGTACGGGTAGAGATCGCGGGAAAGAAAACCACGCTGGAAGCGATCGAACAGCGTCTCCACGCGGCGGATGACATGCAGCATAAGAACAGATTATTGAAACACCTGATCTCCGACAGCGGCATGACCAGGGCGATCATTTTTTCCGGCACCAAGCGGAACGCCGACCAGCTTGCCCGCGAGCTTGCGGCCCAGGGACATGCTTCAGCGGCCCTGCACGGCGACATGAACCAGAACGCCCGCAACCGCACGATCATGAACATGCGCCGCGGAAAAATCCGGCTGCTGGTGGCGACCGACGTCGCCGCGCGCGGACTCGACGTCACCGGCATCACGCATGTGATCAATTACGACCTGCCCAAGAACGCGGAAGACTACGTGCATCGCATCGGCCGCACCGGCCGGGCGGGCGCATCAGGCATCGCCATCTCCTTCGCTTCGGGCAAAGAAGTCGATTACCTGCGCCAGATCGAGCGCTTTATCGGCCAGTCGATCCCCCAGCTGGTAATACCGGGGCTGGAACCGGCGCGTCCTTTACGCCGCTCGGACAGCGGCAGCGCTGGACCGTCATCCGGAAAACGCTGGCAGGGAGCAACGGCAGGCAAGCGGTACGGGCAGAACACTGCATCGAGAAAACCCTTCGGCGCAAGGCCCGGCGGGAAATCTGACTCGGAAGCCCGGTTCTCCAGAAACGACAAGTGGAGCGTCAAGAGAGACGGCGGGAAAGCGGGAGATTTCAGCGACGGCAAGCAGAGCCGCCGTTCACGGTGGGCATAAGCGGACACTGACGCAAATTGTTTATCAGGCGCCTCGGCAACGGGGCGCCTTTTTTGTTTTCGGTATGCGGCGTTGTCCCATAAAAAAAGCCCCGAATTGCTTCGGGGCTTTTGGAGTGGTTAGTGATATTTTTTGGAGGATATTAGGACGCTTTGGCCACGTTCGCAGCCTGAAGACCCTTGGGGCCTTTCACGACTTCGAAGGTAACCTTATCACCCTCGTTCAGGGATTTGAACCCGTCCCCTGAAATTGCGGAAAAGTGCACGAACACGTCCTCGCCATTTTCCTGCGTGATGAACCCAAACCCCTTGCTGTTGTTGAACCACTTCACGACACCATTTGCCATTCTGTTTCTCCTCTACTTCTTTTTTGAAATAGCCCGGGAAATATCCGCAGGCAGGGAAAGAATACCGTTTTCCCCGTACCATGTCAAGCTGATAATTGAGAAAAACTTGCACAAGAATAGTATGCAAATAAGCAGCGTTCCTCTGCAAACGTACCCCGCGATCATCAGAAAATGCTGCGACCTCTTGAAACGCGAAACGGAAGGTCGGCGGACTCGGGAACTCATTTTCCCCTGTTGGCCTCATCTCTTAATTAAGCTTTATTCCCGACGTGTAGAGCACCTTTATTTTGCTCACCTTTCCGCTTTCAACTTTCACCTCTTCGAGCTTGATCGTTCCAAGGGCCTCCTGCCAGGCTTCAACGGTATACGTGCCGGGCGGAATATTTTCAATAACGAACTCGCCCCTTTCGTTCGTGAGCGCTGCGTAGGGATGGTCCAGGATATAGACGTAACCCACCATCCAGGGATGGCAGTCGCAGTTTAATTCCATTGCGCCCGGCCTCGTCAAGGTTTTCTTCACGTCGGCGCCCTGTTCCGGCAATCCTATGCTGTACAGGGTCCTTCCGTTGACAGAAGCGTAAACGTGGATCGTATGCAGCACCGGGTCTTCATTCTTCGCGACAAATTTGTTTCCCGTAAAACCAAGAGCCACGTGGGGGACGAAGGCGCACTTCAGCTCTGAAACGTTGACTGTTTGTTCGGGGATCGCTTTCCCGGATTTAATTCCCCGCAGATAAACCACCACGTTTTTTATTTTCTTTTCCGGACTAATCAGATATTTTTCCGTGCGCAGCGTTTTCCCGCAGTATTTTGGTTCGGAACTTACCGTAAACGTTTTGTCCTGTGGAATGGTCGTGCCGATAAATTCCACCGTTCCCTCGATGCTTCCGCCATTTTTAACTTCTATAGCTTCATACGCGAGGGAAAGCATAGGAAGACAAAAAAATGACGTCAGAAATATAATTAGAGTCTTGTTCCGCATAAAGACCTCCTTGTTTATTTCAGATTGATACAAGCCCAAAAGGGCGCCTTTTTCCAAATAGCGTGACGTTGGTCTGATCTTTATCGCTAATGCTGTAAAGTTAGCACATGCGGCATCGTTTGTCTATGTATTGTGAGCCCGGGACCATTGGGGACCATTGGGGACGTTGGTTCTCAGAATGCTTTCAGCTTTTGCCAGCAACCTCGTCTTCCCTTGCCAGCGCCCGGTTGATGCTCGATGTATTCACGCCGAGATGACGCGCAATCTCTGCGCCGGACAGGCCAAGCTCATTCCGACTTCGTCTCGCGATGGTCATTCTG
>JBGOTO010000090.1:0-10508 GCA_041476485.1 Nitrospirota bacterium | reverse complement strand
GACACGGAACTCACCAGCTCGTAGAACCTGAACATGAGATCATCGCTCACGGACATCACCTTGCCGAAAATCTCCTTCGCAGGCTCGGTAATGCCGATGTAATTTCCCAGGCTCTTGCTCATTTTGTTCACGCCGTCGAGGCCTTCGAGGAGCGGCATGAGCACGAGCGACTGCGGCGCCTGTCCGTACTCCTTTTGAAGTTCCCTGCCGACAAGCAGGTTGAACTTCTGGTCCGTACCGCCCAGTTCCACGTCGGCTTTAAGCGCCACCGAATCGTAACCCTGGATAAGGGGGTACAGGAATTCGTGGATGCTGATGGGTAGTTCCGACTGATACCGTTTTTTAAAGTCCTCGCGCTCGAGCATCCGGGCCACGGTATGTTTTGCCGCAAGCTGGACCATCTCCTCGGCCGTCATCTTCGACATCCATTCACTGTTAAAAGCGATTTTGGTTTTTGCAGGATCGAGCACCTTGCATATCTGCGCCTGATAGGTCTTTGCGTTCTCAACGACTTCCTCTTTCGTAAGATGTTTCCGGGTCTCGGATTTTCCGGTCGGGTCCCCGATCATGCCGGTGAAATCGCCGATAAGAAATACCACCTCATGGCCGAGCTCCTGGAACTGATGCATTTTATTCAGGAGCACCGTATGCCCCAGGTGGATGTCCGGCGCCGTGGGGTCGAAGCCCGCTTTTACGCGGAGCGGCTTTTTTGTCGAGACCGACTTCTCCAACTTCTTGAGAAGATCATCCTCCACGATGATCTCCACCGCCCCGCGCTTTATGATGTCAAGTTGTTCTTTAGCTGAAAGCATGGTACTTTTAAAACCTCTTTATCAATGAATTAACACGAATAACAAATTATGATCTTTGCTTCTTTTCCATTCCGCAATCCGCAATCCGCATTCCGCAATCGCTCTTCCCGACCAGATCGAGAACGATCTTCGTCATCAGAGGATGCGACCCGGCGTAATCCGTTACGACGATGTCAACATCCGGATACCGCTTTTTCGCCTTCTCGAGAAATGCAGGGATATTCTTTGTGACGTGCTCGCCGGACTGCATAAAGAAAGGCACAATCACGATTCGTTCTGCTTTTTGCTCGATACAGTTCTCGATGGCATTCTGCGGCGTGGGCTTACTATACTGCAAAAAAGCGTACTCAACGAGCTCATACCCGCCGAGCTTCTTCACCTCGGCAGCGGTCCGCTGAATGGCTTCATCAGCGGCGGTGCTTTTGCTTCCATGCCCCAGAATGATGACAGCGGTCTTCACGAAATTTCCCCTGAATGCAAGGACGGATTTTTCTATCATAGGCCGTTGCAAAAGTCAATTTAATATTGACAGTCAAAAACACCTGGGGTACATTCAAGCCGATTGCCGGAAAATTTAGAAAGGAGATAAAAGACCGTGGAAGAAAAAGACGAAAAGGGGTTCACCATACGCGACCGCAGGACAACTTCAACGGAACAGGCGTCGGATACGACCGAGGAAACCGCGAAGCAACCGACCGGCTCAGCACAACATCATACGCCATCCGAGACGGCGCGCGCGGAAGAGCCGAAAGAGACGGGACCGATTCCCGAGCTTGACTTCTCGTCATTTGTTCTCTCGCTTGCCGCGACCGCTCAGGTAAGCCTCGGGACCGCTCCGGACCCGACGACCGGGAAGCCCGAGCGGCAGAACCTGCCTGCCGCCAAGCAGATGATCGACATCCTCGGGATCGTGAAGGACAAGACCAAGGGCAACCTGAACACGGAAGAGCAAGGACTGCTCGACAATATACTCTACTCTCTCCGCATACAGTACGTCAGGACTGTGGAGGGGAAAAAATAAAACGGCGAGCATCGCTGCTCGCCGAACTGAGAATTTATTTTTTCTTCTTCGTTGCTTTTTTCTTGGCGGTCGTCTTCGCGCCGCATGGTCCTTTGTGGCTCTTTCCGCAACCCATGTCATCACCCCCTTCGCTTATATAGTAGCATAAATAGCAGCAGAATAGGGCATCAGCGCCGGGACGAGAGGCGGAGTACCAGCGCGATCATCTCTTTTTCCGCCGCCTCGATGCTTTCGAGCAGTTTGAACTGCACCCGCGCGCGGCTGAGGTTGTGGGACGGGTGCTTGATCTTGAAATAGGTGTCGCCGCGCAGATAGTCGGCAAGGAAGCGAAGCCCCAGTTCGAACGCGATGACCTTTACGGAGACGGCGAGCATCTCGATTTCCTTCGGCAAGAGAAACGCCCCCGCCTCCCGGAGATAACCGCTCGCGACCGCCTCGAAGAGAGACTCGTCGATAGCGACTTTGGCGAGGTCTTCCGCGTCTTCTCCCTCGGGGTTGGCGGCTGAACGCGCACAGTCGCCGAAATCAAAGTGAACGATTCCCGGCATCACCGTATCGAGATCGAGCATGCAGAGCGCTTCACGCGTGTCCCTGCGCATCATAACGTTGTTCACCTTGGGGTCATTGTGCGCGACGCGGACCGGGATCTGCCCGGAGTTCACCAGGTCCGTAAGCAACGGCGCAAGGGACCTTCTGCGGGACACGAATTCCGTTTCCGCGCCCACCGCCGCTGCACGCTGCTTCACATCGCGTCTCAGCGCGTCATCATACTCCAAAAGATGGCCCGGCGTGTGATGAAATCCCGCAATTGTCTCGTAAAGCGTTTCCGGCTTCAGGTCCGCAACCTGTGCATGGAACTTTCCGAGTCCGCGGCCGACCTCGTACGCGTGCTCCGGTCCTTGAACAGTATCGAACACCTCGCCGGTCTCGATAAAATGAAACATCCGCCAGTATTCACCGGCGTGATCACGGTGGAACGAACCGCCCGCTTTGTTTTTGACGAGCGCGGGCGTCACCCGTTCGGGGTCAACGACGCCTTCTCTCCTGAGCCGGTCCTGGATATGGTCGGTAACGATCTCCACATTCAGCATCACCTTCTCCGGAGACCGAAAGACCGATTTGTTGATGCGTTGAAGGATATACTTGCGAAGTGCGCCCGCCTCCTCGAAGTCGCAGAGGTAGGTGTCATTGATGAGGCCGGGACCGAACCGTTCGGTCTTTATCAATGTTCCGGGAATGGAAAATCGGGAGATGATGTTGGTAAGCATATTTTCCGTCTCTCTCTGCCGGAAAGTATTATATCACGCTGCCTCCGGGATTCCAAAATATTTCCGACAGACAGGCAAGGACCCCCAAGCGTGCTATAATAATCGCAGGACAAGGGGCCTCGTATTCAAAGCAGGTCCACGCGCTCGCCGGAGTCCCGCATGCACTTCCAAAACCGCACTGCAGCAGGCGAAAAACTTGCCCGGGAACTGAAGGCCCTGTTGCTGCAAGATCCTTTCGTACTCGCCATTCCTCGGGGCGGCGTGCCGGTCGGGGCCGCAGTGGCACGGGCGCTCGTTTGTCCCTTCGACGTCATTCCGCTGATAAAGATCCCCATTCCCTGGAGCCCCGAGGCCAGCTACGGCGTCGTGGTGATGGACAGGACGATTACGCTGAACCAGTCTCTCGTCAACCGCCTGGAGTTGTCTGACCGTGAACTGGAAATGGCCGAAAGCATGGCAGTGCAGGAAGTAAAAAGGCGAGAACAGACGTACCGGCAAGGCAGGCCTTTCCCCGAGCTTGAGGGAAAATCCGTGATCATCACGGACGACGGCCTGGCGTCGGGCTACAGCATGCTTGCGGCAACGGCCTTCGTGAAAAAAAGAAAGCCGCGGGTCCTTATCGTGGCCGTGCCGGTCGCATCGGAGATGGCGCACAGGCTGGTTGCCGCCGAACCGGGCATCAACAAGCTCGTCGCCCTGGCAACGGATGCCGAACAGCTTTTTTCGCTCGCTTCGTATTACCGGGAGTTCACGGCCCTCACGGATGACGACGTGCTGCGGGAACTGGCCCGACGGTAAAACGGCTCCGGGTCTCCTCAGGTTTCGCACACCACGTTCGCAAGTTCCTTGGAGAACGTTTCGTAGTTGACCGAATAATCGATCGGGCATTCGATCAGGACGGGTTTTTTGAGCGAAAAGGCCTTGCGAAGGAGTTTCGACAGGTCATCCCGCTTCTTCACTTTCATCCCGACAATTCCGAAGCTCTCCGCATACTTCACGAAGTCCGGGTTAGAATAATCGAGCGCGAAGCTCGGAAATCCCTTGCTCTGCTGTTCCCACTTGATGAACCCATAGGCATTGTCGTTCAAGACCAGGATGACGAGGGGAATGTTATATCTGAGGGCGCTCTCCAGCTCCTGGGAATTCATCATGAACCCGCCGTCTCCCACCACCGCCAGCACGTTGCGGTGCGGCATGAGCATCTTGGCCATGATGCCCGCGGGAAGCCCCGCGCCCATCGTCGCGAGCGCATTGTCCAGCAGGAACGTGTTGGGCCGGTAGGTCCGGTAAAGCCGGGAGAACCACAGCTTATAGATGCCGTTGTCCAGCGTCAGAATGTCCTCCTGCGACAGCGCGTCCCGCACGTGCTGCACGACCTCCTGCGGGGTCAGGGGGTAGTGCTTTTTGAAATGGAGCGACAGTTTCCGGTCCAGAAATGCCCGCATGGCCTTGAACGTCTCGTCGTTTTTTCTCGGAACGACCAGCTCCGCGAGTTGCCGAAGGGAGCAGGAAATATCCCCGATAAGGTCGACGTCGGGATTATAGTATTTGTCCGCTTCTGCTTCGGCGAAGTCGATATTGACGAACTTCTTGTCGAGGTTTTTGTTCCACACGTACGGCGGGTATTCGACGATGTTGTACCCTATCATGATGATCACGTCAGCCTGTTCGATGCCGCAGTTTACGTAATCGCGTTTGTGGATGCCCGCGGTAAAGAGACTGTACTCCGAATCATCGGGGAGAACGCCCTTCCCCATCTGCGTGTGCACGGCGTAAATGCCGGTCTTCTCGACAAACTGCGTCAGTTCCCGGTTGACCAGGTTCCTGTTCGCCCCGGCTGAAACGATGATCAAGGGTCTCCGCGCCTTGTTGATCAGTTCGGCCGCCCGGCTGACGGCTTTGCCGTCCGGCGCCGGCCTCCGCGTGTATCCCCCTGCCTGTATGCGCGAATCGGTTTGGCTCGCGGCAACGTCCACCGGCAATTCGATGTGCACCGCGCCCGGCCGTTCCGCCTGCGCCAGTTTAAAAGCATTCCGCACAACAGTGGGAATGGAGCCCGGATCGACGATGGATACCGAGTCCTTGGTGATCGGCCTCATCAGGCTCACCACGTCGATGAGCTGGAACCGGGCCTGCCAGTTCGCCCGGAGCGCCTTCTGGCCCGAGATCGAAACGAGCGGCGCGCCGATGAGCTGCGCGTGCGCCACGCCGGTCACGAGGTTCGTGGCACCGGGCCCGAGCGTCGAGAAGCAGACGCCGGCCTTTCCCGTAAGCCTTCCATAGGTCGCGGCCATGAACGCCGCAGTCTGCTCGTGGCGCGTGATGATTACCTTGATCGACGAGGTGCGGAGTGCTTCGAGGAAATCGAGGTTTTCCTCGCCCGGCAGGCCGAAGATATATTCCACCCCTTCCTCTTCGAGCTGCCTCACGAACAGATCGGATGCCTTCATGTATTCTCCAATGGGGGACGAAGGGCGAAACGACTTCTGGCTTTTCTCATCCCTCATCCGTCCTCCGTCTTCTTTCTTCCGTCATAACTACTCAGGTCTGCTGCGGAGCGCAGGCGCAATAAAGCGCGCGGCGACCGATACACGGACATCAAGCAAGGTGGGGCTTGTGGTCGACTGCTGAATTCCCTTAATTATCCGGCGCGCCTTGCGCAAAAGCGAAGTAGCTGACCTGAGTAATCACCTTCCGTCTTCCCTTACTCTCTCACCAGCACACTCTTGACGTTCACGAACTCCCTCAGCCCGTAGTGCGACAGCTCCCTGCCGAACCCGGATTTCTTCACGCCGCCGAACGGCAGCCGCGGGTCGGACTTGACCATGTCGTTGATGGCGATGGTCCCCGCCTCAAGCCTCGCCGCGAGTTTTTCCGCACGTCCGTGGTCCCTGCTCCAAATGGACGCGCCGAGGCCGAACTCCGTGTCGTTGGCCACCCGCACCGCCTCGTCCTCGTCCTTCACAACGATGATGGGCGCAATGGGCCCGAACACCTCTTCGCTCAGGACTTTCATATTTTTTTTCGGATTATATACCGCGCAGGGCGCGAAGAAAAGCCCTTTCTTGAAGGAGTGCTCCATCTGCACGATTTCGGCGCCTTTCGCTTTCGCGTCTCTGAGCTGCTCTTTCAGGGAGGCGAGGATGTCCGGTTTGGCGAGCGGACCGATATCGGTCGACTCATTCATGGGGTCGCCTATCTTCAGCTCCCTGAGCCGGGTGACGAAGCTTTTCTTGAACGCCTCGGCCACCTTCTCCTGGACGATAAAGCGCTTTGCCGCGATACAGCTCTGGCCGGTGTTGATCACTCGGGCATTGACGGCCATTCTGCCCGCCTTTTCGACGTCCGCGTCGTCGAGCACGATGAACGGATCGGAACCACCCAGTTCGAGCACGACTTTCTTGACCTTCCCGCCAGCATGGGCGCCGACCTCCTCGCCGGCCTTGTTGCTCCCCGTCAGCGACACGGCGTCGACCTTGTCCTCATCGATGAGGTTGAGCGCATCCTTCGCGCCGATGAGCAGGGTCTTAAATACATGGTCCGGGAACCCCGCCTTCGTGAACGCGTCCTCGATGGCAAGTGCCGACTGGGGCACGTTGGAGGCGTGCTTCAGGACCACGACGTTGCCGGCAACAATCGCCGGCACGCCGAACCGGAACGCCTGCCAGAACGGGAAGTTCCAGGGCATGATGGCGAGCACGATGCCCAGGGGCTCGAACGTAACGTAGCTCTTGATTGCCTCGGTCTTGATGCTCTCCGGCTCCAGAAACTTCGGGGCGTTCTCGGCGTAGTAGTCGCAGAGCAACGCGCATTTTTCTACCTCCCCCAGCGCGTCTTTCAGGGGCTTGCCCATCTCCTTGGTCATCAGTTCCGCATACGTCCGTTTCTCCGCCCTGAGCTGCCCGCCCAGCCTTTTTATGTAGCCCGCCCGCTCACTGACCGGCAGGGTGCGCCACGACGAGAATGCTTTCCGGGAGAGCCCGATTTCCTCATTGACCTCCCGTTCGGACAAGAGGGTGAATTCTTTCATCACTTCCTCGGTAAAAGGATTGATCGATTGAATCTTTCTCGGCGGTTTCGCTGTTTTTAAAGCGCGGCCTTTCATTTTTTTCACCCCCTGTTTCAAGGACGCTCTGGGCTTCGGTTTGGGGCGCGCTGCTCCTTTTTTCCCTCGGCGTTTTTTCGAAGCTGTTTTCTTGTTTGCCATCAACGTTCTCCTTGAATATCCGTTTCTCTATTTTATTTATTCCGCAATCCGCAATCCGCAATCGTCATCCCTTCCTCTGCTCTATCGGCGTATACGTACAGCCCGTCTGGCCGCAATACTGGCCCACGTAAGCGGACGAAGGCCGGTAGAGCGCCGGCTTTCCCTGCGCGTCCCCGAATTTCTCTTCGATGATATGCGCGGCCCATCCCGAGATCCGGGATATGGCGAAAATCGGCGTCATCAGGTCCAGAGGAATGCCCATCATATGGTAGACGGGCGCGCTGTAAAAATCCACATTCGGCTTGATCGTCGTTTTGCCCGCCTTCTCGAATTCCGCCACCGCGCTTGCTTCGATCTGGGTCGATATCCGGCACCATTGCTCCTGCCCAAGTTTTTTCCCGAGCCTGAAACACATCTCTTTCAGAAACCAGGCCCTCGGGTCCGCTGTTTTGTACACCGCGTGGCCCATGCCCATGATCTTTTGGCCGCTTTCGAGCCGCTTTCTCACCCATCCGGGAATGTCCTTTTCGTGCTGGATCTCCAGGAGCATCTTCATCACTTGGGCATTGGCTCCGCCGTGAAGGCTGCCGGACAGGGCTCCGACGCCCGCCGCGACGCCCGCATACATGTGCGCCTGGGTGGACACCACCTCGCGGCACGCGAAGGTGGAAGCGTTGAACGAATGATCAGCGTGAAGCACCAGGGCCGTATCGAGATCGCGCGCTATCTCCGCGTCGGGCTTCGTCCCGGTGAGCTGCCACAGGAAATTCTCTGCATGGGAGAGCGCGGTATCGGGCGGCAAAGGCTCGCGGCCGTTCCGTATCCGGTCCCAGCCGGCTGTGACGGCGGGGATGCGCGCGATGAGCCGGATGGCCTTCGAGATGTTGGCCTCCCGGGTTTCCATCTCAAGCTCGGGATCAGCCGTTCCCAAAAGCGGTATGGACCCCTGGAGCACGTCCATGGGCCGGGCCGTCTTCGGCAGCCGCTTGAAAGCATCGAAGATGAACGCCGGGACCTCCCTCGCTTCCGCCAGCCTGACCTGAAATTCCTTGAGCTGTTGCCCGGTGGGGAGGTCGTCGTACAGCAGCAAATAAGCCGTTTCGTCAAAAGTGGACCGCAAGGCAAGCTCTTGAATAAGATAGCCACGATAGATCAGAATTCCGTTTTCGCCGTCCACGCTGCTGATCTTCGTGTCCGCCACCGTTACGCCCCGCAGGCCTATATTCTTTGTCTTTGCGGCATCCGTCATCTTCGCCTCCCTCAAAAACTCTTTTTGTTTTGACTGTCATAATCAGCGCTTATTTGTTTTAACTGCAGCGGTAACATTCTATGCCGCTCTGCCGACCGCAATCTCCTGCTTCACGAAATTCAACGTCCCGCCCGCCAGCAAATGCTTCCTCTGGCGCCCGGACACGTCGAGGACCGTGATGATGGTCTGTCCGTCCACCTCGACGGGAATCTCGATGTCGCCCCGCTCGACGCGCGTCCGGACATCGCGGAGCGCGATCTTCGCGCCCTCGTTCAGGCGCTCATAGTCTTTAGGGTCTTTGAAGGCAAGCGGCAGGACGCCGAAGTTGCAGAGGTTCGATTTGTGGATGCGGGCAAAGCTCTTCGCGATCTTCGCGCGGACCCCGAGGTAGCGCGGCGCGAGCGCGGCATGCTCGCGGCTCGACCCCTGGCCGTAGTTCTCTCCGCCGACCACGACCACCGTGCCGCGCGCCCTGCACGAGGCTGCGAAATCCGGATCGACCTGCTGGAACACGTGCTCGCTGATCGCCTGTATGTTCGAGCGAAGCGGCAACACTTCGTTTCCCGCCGGCATGATGGCGTCGGTCGAGATGTTGTCCCCCACTTTGAGCACCACCTCCGCCTCGATCGTGTCCGGAAGGGGCGCAAGCTCCGGCAGGGGCTTGATGTTCGGCCCCCGCACCACGACGGTCTTCGTCAATTCCGGAGACGGGAAGACAATCGACTTTTCGTCGATGATGTACGGCTTTGGGTCCTCGATCCTCGGATAGTCCATTTCCTTCGCGAAGTCCCGCGGGTCCGTGATGACGCCCTTCAGGCCCGCTGCCGTGGCGGTCTCCGGAGAGCAGAGGTAGACCTTGTCGTCCTTCGTACCCGATCTGCCGGGGAAGTTCCGCGGGAACGTCCTGAGGCTCACCTCTCCGGTGCCCGGCGCCTGGCCCATGCCGATGCAGCCCTGGCAACCCGGCTCGTGCAGACGCACGCCGGACGAGAGGAACGCCATGAACCCGTTCGCCTTGGCGACGTTCTCGAGCACCTGGCGGCTTCCGGGATTCACGTGGAAATGGACCTCGGGGTGGACGCGACGGCCTTCGAGCATCTTCGCCGTCACCATCAGATCCCGGAACGAAGAGTTCACGCTGCTGCCCACGATCACCTGGTCCACTTTCATCCCCGCCGCTTCACGCACCGTCACCACGTTCCCCGGAGACGACGGCCTGGCGATCAGCGGCTCGATCTTCGAGAGCTCGATCTCCGCATGCTCGTCGTACTCCGCACCATCGTCCGCGGAAAGCGGGACCCACGCCTCTCCCCTTCCCTGGGCGATCAGATACTCCCGCGTCCTTTCATCGGACGGAAATATAGATGTTGTTGCGCCGGTCTCAGTTCCCATGTTGCCGATGGTCTCGCGGTCCGTGGCGGAGAGCGTTTTGACTCCCGGGCCGTAATACTCGATGATCTTGCCCACGCATCCCTTGACGTCGTAGCGCCGGAGCATTTCGAGGATCACGTCCTTGGCGCTCACCCAGTCCGGGAGCTTGCCCAAGAGCCTGACCCCGAGCACTTTGGGGCACGGGAGATGATAGGGATATCCGGCCATGGCCAGCGCCACGTCCAGGCCGCCGGCCCCGATGCCGAGCACGGAAATCCCCGCTGCGCCCGGCGTGTGGCTGTCCGCGCCCAGGAGAGTCTTGCCCGGAACGCCGAAGCGCTCCATGTGGACCTGGTGCGAGACCCCGTTCCCCGGCTTGCTGAAATGGACTCCGTACCGGGCCGCCGCGGTCTGGAGGAACTTGTGGTCATCTGCGTTCTTGTTGTCCGTCTGGAGGAGGTTGTGGTCCACGTATTGAGCCGCAAGCTCCGCCTTCACGCGGTCGAGCCCCAGCGCTTCGAATTCCAGCATGGCGAGCGTCCCGGTGGCGTCCTGCAGCAGGGTGTGGTCCATCCGGATG
>JBGOTO010000089.1:0-10552 GCA_041476485.1 Nitrospirota bacterium | reverse complement strand
GCAACGAAGATCGAGATCATCATCGTTCGGGACCGGGAGAATGACCTGCTCCGCGTGGAAGTGAGAGACAACGGCAGAGGCATGGACCCCGAGACGCTTGCCAGGGCGCGGGACCCGTTCTTTACCACAAAGAAAAAAAAGACCGGCCTGGGCATCCCGCTTCTCGCCCAGGCGGTTGAACGGAGCGGCGGCGCCTTGACCATTGATTCCGCTCCGGGCAGCGGGACGCGCATCTCGGCGACGTTCCGATGGGGCCATGTGGACCGGCCCGCCATCGGCAGCATGACGGACACGTTGATGACCTTGCTGGCCGGCCATCCGGACATCGATGTCGCGTACGAGGAACGGGACGGCGACCGGGTATTCCGCTTCGACGCACGGGAAATGAAATGCGAGCTCGAAGACGTTCCGATCAACACCCCCGCGGTCCTCGATATTATCCGGGGCATATTACAAAAAAACGTAAAAATCGGGAGTACGTATCGAATTTCTGATGAGGTAAACAATGAGTAACGATGCGGTCGCACAGAAGGAAAAAAAGCCGTCCACGAAGGACCCGGGGGCGGATTCCGTGACCCCGGAGATGTACCGGAAGATCGACGCGATCATCGGTCGGTACAAGGACAAACCCGGTTCGCTCATCCCGGTATTGCAGCAGGCGCAGGACGTTTGCGGCTATCTGCCGCACGTCGTGCAGCGCTACATCGCCAAGGGGCTTAAGATGCCGGCGAGCGAGGTTTTCGGCGTGGCCACCTTTTATTCGTTCTTTACGCTCATCCCGCGCGGCAAGCACGTGGTCCGTGTCTGCAACGGCACCGCTTGCTACGTAAAACGGAGCCAGGAAATCATCGATAAACTCAAAAGTGAATTGGGTGTCGATCTTGGCGAGGTCACCGGGGACAAAAGGTATTCCATCGAAGCGGTGCGGTGCCTCGGCGCGTGCGGGCAGGCGCCGGTCATGGTCGTGGGGCAGGACACCTACGGCGATGTTGGGGCAGCTCATGTGATGGACATCATTAAGAAGTACGAGTAACGTCACAATAGCGGATTAAGGATGGTGAGACTATGGCCAAGCTGACGATTGAAGACCTGAAAAAAATCAAAGAAGAGTATCACGACAAGCAGGCGCTGCGCGAAGGCGGGTGCCGGGTGAAGGTCACGGTGCACATGGGGACCTGCGGAATCGCCGCGGGGGCACGGAACATTATGAGCACGATCCTGAAGGAACTCGCCAAGGCCAAGGTCAAGGACGCGGTGGTCACCACGTCCGGCTGCGCGGGCCTCTGCAGCAATGAACCGATGATAACCATCGAGACCGCCGGCCAGGCGCCGGTGAAATATATTTCGCTGAACGAAGACAAGATGAAAAAGATCTTCGCCGAGCACGTCGTCGCCGGCAACCCGGTCAAGGAATACGCCCTCGTGATCGGGCATGAGTCAACGTATTAACAGTTGAACAGCGGAAAGTAGAAAACGGGTTCTATCGTGGATACGACATACCGCTCAAACATAATGGTCTGCGCCGGCACGAGTTGCGTGGCAAATGGGTCCCTCGAACTCAGGGATGCGCTGCAGACCGAGCTTGTCAAGCATAACCTTCAGAACGAAGTCAAGATCGTGCTGACGGGGTGCAACGGGCTCTGCGCCCAGGGCCCCGTGATGGTGGTGTATCCCGAGGATATTTTCTACCAGATGGTGAAGCCCGAGGACGTGCCGCATCTTGTGGAAGAGCACTTCGTGAAGGGCAGGGTGGTCGAAAAGTTCCTCTACACGCCGCCGGAGCAGAAGAACCCCATCCCGACCATGAGCGAGATCCCGTTCTTCAAGCACCAGGTGCTGCGGGTCCTTCGAAACCGGGGCCTCATCGATGCGGAAAAGATCGAAGAGTACATCGCGCGCGACGGTTACCTGGCAGCGGCCAAGGCGCTTCTCGAGATGACGCCTGAGCAGATCGTGGATGTGATGAAGAGATCGGGACTGCGCGGCAGGGGCGGCGCCGGGTTTCCGACGGGGGCCAAGTGGGAGCTCAGCGCCCGGGTCCCCAGCGACACCAAGTATATCCTTTGCAACGGCGACGAGGGCGATCCCGGCGCGTTCATGGACCGGAGCGTCATGGAAGGGGACCCCCATTCCGTGCTCGAGGGCATGATCATCGGCGCCAAAGCCATCAACGCCCACTTCGGCTATATATATGTAAGGACCGAGTACCCGCTGGCCGTGCAGCGCCTCCAGCTTGCCATTGACCAGGCAACGGAGCGGGGCCTTCTCGGAAAAGATATCCTCGGTTCGGGGTTCGATCTCACCATCGAGATCTATCAGGGCGCGGGCGCCTTCGTGTGCGGCGAGGGAACGGCGCTTATGGAGTCCATCGAAGGCAGGCGCGGCACGCCGCGGCCGAAGATACACAGGACCGCGGTCAAGGGACTCCGCCAACAACCGACGGTGCTCAATAACGTCGAAACCTTTGCGAACGTACCGCCGATCATCCTGAAGGGCGCGGAGTGGTACGCGAGCCTCGGCACCGAGAAAAGCAAGGGGACCAAGGTGTTTGCCCTCTCCGGCGCGCTGAACAACATCGGTCTTGTCGAGGTGCCGATGGGCATCCCGCTCAGGACCGTGGTCTACGACATCGGCGGCGGCATCAAGAACAACCGGAAATTAAAGGCCGTGCAGATGGGCGGCCCTTCGGGCGGCTGCATCCCGGTTTCGCTCATCGACACGCCCGTGGATTTCGAAAATATCGAGAAGACCGGCGCGATCATGGGGTCCGGCGGCGTCGTGTTGATGGACGAGACCACCTGCATGCCGGCCGTTGCGAGGTTTTTTCTTGAGTTTACCGATGATGAGTCCTGCGGCAAATGCGTGCCCTGCCGGACCGGGAACAGGATGCTCCTGACGATCCTCACCAGGATCACGAACGGCGAAGGCCGCGAGGGAGACATCGAGCTCCTGGAGAAGCTGTCGCAGCAGATCAAGGACACTTCGCTTTGCGGACTGGGCCAGTCTTCGCCCAATCCCGTCCTGACCACGATCAAATATTTTCGGGACGAGTATGAGGCGCACATCAAGGAACACCGCTGCCCCGCACGGGCCTGCACGCCGCTCATCCAGTTCAAGGTGAACGAAGAAAAGTGCAAGAAATGCGGCCTCTGCTTCAAGGGCTGCCCGGTGGGGGCCGTCACCTGGGAGAAGGGCAAGGTCGCGCAC
The DNA here is from genome assembly GCA_041476485.1 of Nitrospirota bacterium. Classification (GTDB taxonomy): domain Bacteria; phylum Nitrospirota; class UBA9217; order UBA9217; family UBA9217; genus JBAZLV01. The sequence continues at coordinate 7,345 of JBGOTO010000089.1, read as the reverse complement.
ATCGACCAGGAGAAGTGCACCAAGTGCAAATCATGCATCAATGCGTGCCGGTTCTGGGCGATTGATTGAGATACGAGATGGGGGACAATGTAAAATGGCGAAAGCAGGAATTGCCGAAGACACACAGGGATCACAGAGTACATCTCTTTTTGGAGTAAAAACCGTGGAGACAACATACCGATCAAACATCATGATCTGCGCCGGCACAAGTTGCGTGGCGAATGGATCGCTCAAAATCAAAGATGCGCTCGCGGCTGAGCTGGTCAAGCATGACCTTCAAAACGAGGTCAAGATCGTCCTGACCGGGTGCAATGGGTTCTGCGCCAAGGGCCCGGTCATCGTGGTCTACCCCGATGACATCTTCTACCATCAGGTAAAACCCGAGGATGTGCCGTCCCTCGTGGAGGAGCATTTCGTCAAGGGGCGGCCGTACCAGAAGTTCCTGTACAAACCGCCGACCTCGAAAGATACGATCCCGACGATGAACGAGATCCCGTTCTTCAAGCACCAGGTGCACCGGGTGCTCAGGAACCGGAGCCTCATCGATCCGGAGAATATCGATGAATATATCGCCCGGGACGGCTACCTGGGCGCGGCCAAGGCGCTTCTCGAAATGACGCCGGAGCAGGTCAGGGACGAGGTAAAACGGTCCGGACTGCGCGGGAGGGGCGGCGCCGGGTTTCCGACGGGGGTCAAGTGGGATTTCAGCGCCAGTGCGCCCGGCGAGACCAAGTATGTCATTTGCAACATCAAGTTCATGGACCGCAATATCGTCGAGGCGGACCCCCATTCCGTGCTCGAAGGCATGATTGTCGCTGCCAGGGCCGTCAACGCTCACCAGGGCTACGTTTATGTACGGGAGGACTATCCTCTTGCCATCCGCCGTCTGCGGTTAGCCGTTGATCATGCTGTGGAGAAGGGCCTTCTCGGGAGCGATATTCTCGGATCGGGGTTTGAATTCAATATCGAAGTGTATCAGGGGGCGGGCTCCTTTGTGTGCGGCGAGGAGACGGCGCTCATGGAGTCCATCGAGGGGCGGCGCGGCATGCCGCGGGTGAAGCCGCCCTATCCGGCGGTCCAGGGGCTCTGGCAGAAGCCGACGGTGATCAACAACGCCGAGACCCTTGCGAACCTGCCGCCGATCATCCTGAACGGCGCGGAGTGGTACACGAGCCTCGGCACCGAGAAAAGCCGGGGGACGAAAGTGTTCTCGCTCTCCGGAGCGGTCAACAACAGCGGTCTCGTCGAGGTGCCGATGGGTATCCCGCTCAAGACCGTGGTCTACGACATCGGCGGCGGCGTTAAGGGCAACCGGAAGCTCAAGGCCGTGCAGATGGGCGGCTCAGCGGGCGGCTGCATCCCCGCTTCGCTCATCGACACGCCCGTGGATTTCGAGAGCATCATGAACACCGGGGCGGTCGTCGCGGCAGGCGGCATCGAGGTGATCGACGAAACCTCCTGCATGCCGGCCATGGCCAAGTTCTTCCTCGAGTTCATGGAAGATGAATCATGCGGCAAGTGCATTCCCTGCCGGATCGGGAGCGGGACGCTCCGCTCCATCATCACCAGGATCACGAACGGGGAAGGCCGGGAGGGGGACATCGAGCTGCTGGAGAAGCTGTCGCAACAGATCAAGGACACTTCGCTCTGCGGGTTCGGCCAGACCTCGATCAATCCCGTCCTGACCACGATAAAATATTTCCGGGAAGAGTACGATGCGCACATCAAGGAGCACCGCTGTCCCGCCCGGGTCTGTACGCCCCTCATCCAGTTCAAGGTGAACGAGGCAAACTGCAAGAAGTGCGGACTGTGCTTCAAGGGCTGTCCGGTGGGGGCCATCACCTGGGAGAAGGGCAAGGTCGCCTACATCGACCAGGAGAAGTGCACCAAGTGCAAGACCTGCATCAAGAACTGCAGGTTCTGGGCAATAGACTAAACAAATTCGCAGCTGATAGCTCATAGCATTTGTTAAGAGCGAAGGGCTCTTGAGAAGGTAGATAAGCATATGCAGAAAAAAATTTCAGTGACCATTGACGGAAAAAAAGTCGAGGTGCCCCAGGACTCCACCATCCTCGACGCGGCAAACGCCGCCGGCGCCCGCGTGCCGACCCTGTGCCAGGACAACAAGCTCCATCCGTACGGCGCCTGCCGGATCTGCCTGGTGGAAGTCGAGGGTTCGCGCAAACTCATGGCGTCGTGCGCGGAACGGGCCAGGGAGGGCATGGTGGTCCGGACGACTTCGCCAGCCCTTATCGAAGCGCGGAAAATGGTGCTCGAGCTGCTGCTCATCAGGCACCCGCTCGAATGCCCGTCGTGCGACAAAGCCGGCGAATGCAAGCTCCAGGACCTCGTGCACGAGTACGGACTCGGTCCGAGCAGGTTCGACGCCGTAAAAGAGTACCTGCCGCCGAGCGACGAGAGCGCGATTGTCGAACGGAACCTCAGCCGCTGCATTCTCTGCGGCAAATGCGCGAGGATCTGCGAGGAACAGAACGCCGTGGGCGAATGGGCCTTCACCCGGAGGGGGATGCGGAGCCGCATCAGCACCGACTTCGACCGCCCGCTCGACTGCGAGTTCTGCGGCGAGTGCGTCGAGATCTGTCCCGTCGGGGCGCTCACGACGAAACAGTTCAAGTACAAGGCCCGCTGCTGGAACCTCACGGGGACGCAGTCGGTGTGCAACTACTGCGGCTGCGGCTGCACGCTCAAATACGAAACGCGCGACGGGAAGATCCTGCGCGCGGCCCCGGCCAACGCGAACTACCTCTGCGTCAAGGGGCGCTTCGGCTGGGACGCCATGCACCACGAGGAACGGCTGACCACCCCGAAGATGCGCGTGGACGGCGAACTGACGGACTGCACCTGGGAAGAGGCGCTGTCGGTCGTGGCGACGAACCTCAAGGTGATCAAGAATAAAAAGGGCGTAGAAAGCATCGGCGGGCTGGGCTCGGTACGCACGACGAACGAGGACGGCTATGTGTTCCAGAAGTTCCTGCGGTCCGTCGTCGGGACGAACAATGTGGACATGCTCGCGAGGCTCAAGGTGCCGAAGGGGCTCGACACGGCCTTCTTTTCGGGAGAGCTCCCGCGGATGGGCGAGCACGAGGCCATTCTGGCGCTCGACAAGAACGTGGGCGAGATCAACCCGCTTACGGGCATCGAGATCATACGCGCCGTGGGCCGGAAGAGCAGCAAACTTGTCCTGGTGAACGACGGATACAACAAGTTCAACAAGATCGCCGCGGTCACCATTCCGTCGGGCGCGGAGCAGGCCGTAGACGGCCTGATCGCGGCCCTGTCTTCGACCAAGAGCGGGAATGAGATACAAAAGGCCGCCGAAATATTGAAATCCGCAAAAAGCGTAGCGGTCATCGTCCCCTCCCGGCTTACGGACAAGGAGTTCGGAAAGATCAAGGAACTGGCGGGACTGCTCAAGAACGTCACCTACTATCCCATCGTGCCCCGAAGCAACTTCCAGGGCTCTCTCGATATGGGGGTCATCGCGGAGTACCTTCCCGGATACCGGAAGGCGGAGAAACCGGGGATGAACGCAGTCGAGATGATCAACGGGGCCAAGTCCGGCAAGATCGCATCGCTCTATATCATGGGCGACGACCCGGTGGGGAGCGATCCGAAGCTCAAGGAAAATCTTCAAAAACTCGAATTTCTCGTGGTTCAGGACATCTTCATGAGCGAGACGGCGAAGATCGCCCACGTGGTACTTCCGGCCGCAAGCTCCGCGGAAAAGACCGGGACGTTCACCAACCTCGAGCGGAGGCTCCAGCAGCTCGACAAGGCGGAAGAGCCGCTCGGGGAGTCAAGGCCGGATTGGGAGATCATCCGGGATTTGGCGAAGAAAATGGGCGGGTCTTTCGCCTATGCGTCAAGCCGGGACATCATGAAAGAGATCCGGTCAGAGGTTCCCCTGTACGCGGAGCTGAGCATCGGCGCATGCTGGCAGCGCGAGAAGTCGCCGCTGGCCGGTGCGGATGTCGACCTCTCCCTCTCATCGGCATCGATAATGAAGCAGGAAGTGATCACCTCGGACCGGCTGCTGTTCTCCTCGGGGGTCAGCATAACGCGGTCTCATGAAATAGGGACCATAGGGCAGCGCCAAAAAATCGAAGTGTAGGAGCGGGACATGCCGGGAATACATCAGATACTCAATATAGTCTATGCCGTTATTCCGTTGGTGATTCTCCTGGTATTCATCCTGGCGAACGCCATGTATCTCCAACTCATGGAGCGGAAGGTGCTGGCGCACATGCAGGCGCGCCTGGGCCCGATGAGGACGGGATGGCACGGGCTGCTTCAGCCGGTCGCCGACGCCGTGAAGTTCCTGATGAAGGAAGATATCATCCCTGACAAGGCCGACAAGTGGATCTTCAGCATCGCGCCGCTCATCGTTTTGGCGATGGCCTTCGGGTCCATGGTCGCGATCCCCTTCGGCCCCGAGACGAACTTTTACGGGCTGCTGAAGAACCCGATCCCCCTCTGGGTGTCGAACCTGAATATCGGCATTCTCTACATCCTGGCGCTCGCGAGCGTGGGCACCTACGGCGTGATCATGGCGGGGTGGGCCTCGAACAACAAGTATTCCCTCATGGGCGGTTTCCGCTCGGCTGCGCAGATGATCAGCTACGAAGTCCCCATGGCTTTTGCGATCATCACGGTGGTGCTCATGGCCGGCTCGCTGAACCTGTCCGACATCGTGAACGCACAGAAGGAGAGATGGTTCTTCTTCACGCCCGTAGGTCCGGTCGCTTTTTTCCTTTACCTCCTCGCGGGCATTGCCGAGACGAACCGCGTGCCTTTCGACCTTCCCGAGGCCGAGAGCGAACTGGTGGCGGGATATTTTACCGAGTACAGCGGCATCCGGTTCGGCCTGTTCTTCATGGCTGAGTACATGAACATGATCGTCGTGTCGCTGCTCGTTTCCATCATGTTCCTGGGGGGCTGGCTGCCGGTGCAGATCCCGCTCCATTTCTTCCCCTTCGTCTGGATCAACAAGGTGCTGGCCGCCCTCCCGTCGACGCTCTGGCTCCTCGCGAAGCTGTATTTCTTCATCTTCTTTTATATGTGGCTGCGGGCCACGCTCCCGCGGTACCGGTATGACCAACTCATGACGCTTTCCTGGAAATTCCTGCTGCCCTTGTCGCTCGCCACCCTGATGGCGGCGGCGGGTTTGAAACAGCTGGGGTGGTTGTAAAGAGAGGTTGGACGCAATGAATAAATTGAAGAAGCTGCTTAAAACGATTTTCCTGTTCGAAATAGCCCAGGGTATGGCGCTGACGCTAAAGACCATGCTGAAGCCGGCGATCACCCGCCAGTACCCGACGTTCAAACGCAAGCCGATCCTCGGGTCCCGCGGGCTCCACGCCATGTGGCGGAACGAACAAGGAAAAGAAGCGTGCATCGGGTGCGGCCTGTGCGAGGCGGTCTGCCCGTCCGAGGCCATCAAGGTGGTCACCTCCGTGGGGCCCGAGGGCGAAAAGGCCGTGAACGCCTATGAGCTCGACCTGTTCCGGTGCGTGTTCTGCGGTTTCTGCGTGGATGCATGCCCCGTATCGGCGATCGACATGACGCCTGAATTCGAGCTTGCCTGTTATACGAGAAATGAAGCGTTCTACACCAAGGAGCGTCTGATGGGGGTGGGGGACTGCTACAAAGACTTGAAAGCGGGTAAAAAGTAATGATCAATAAGCTCATTTTTCTGTACTTCGCCGCGGTGATTCTCGTATCGGCGGTCCTCATGATCACGCGCAGGAACCCGGTGCATAGCGTGATGTTCATGCTGCTGCTGTTCTTTCACATCGCGGGGCTTTTTGTAATCCTGAACGCGGAATTCCTCGCGGCCGTGCAGCTCATCGTGTACGCCGGGGCCATTCTGATTCTCTACCTCTTCGTGGTGATGCTCTTGAACGTGGACAAGGAAAGCTCCTCCGCCCGGGCGCACAAGTTCTGGCCCGGGATGGCGGTCTTCGGCGTTATTATCGGCTGCGAGATCGTGCTCCTGGTGGCGCGCGGCACGTTCCCCGCGGAGGCCGGCGTCTCCATGCGGCTTGCCGGCTCGGGCGTGAAGGAGCTGGGCGAGGCGCTGTACAAACAATATCTCGTGCCCTTCGAGATCGCGTCGGTCATTCTTCTCGTCGGTCTCGTGGGCGCGGTCATGCTGGCGAAGAAGTACGTGAAAGAATAGATTCATTTCGGATTGTGGATTGAAATAAAGTAAAATGTTCTGACTTGTGAATTCGCAATCCGAAATCAACAATCCGAAATGAGAACCGGAGGTTTTATGATTCCCCTGTCCTGGTATGTCATGTTGAGCGCGGCGCTGTTCTCCATCGGCGTCGTCGGCGTCCTGAGCCGCCGCAATATCTTCATCATCCTGATGTCTATCGAGCTCATGCTGAATGCGGCGAACATCAACCTGATCGCGTTCTCGCATTACCTGCAGTCGCTCACCGGCCAGGTGTTCGTGATCTTCGTCATTACCGTGGCAGCCGCCGAGGCGGCAGTGGCGCTTGCGATCATCATCCTGATCTCGCGAAACCGCGGGACCGTGTACGCGGATGAGTTCAATATATTGAAAGGCTGACAGGAGTACTTATAATGAAATACGCACTCATACCGCTGTTGCCGTTCGCCGGATTCCTGATCGCGGGACTGTTCGGGAAATACCTCAAGGAGAAGGCCGCCTTTGCGGCCATCTTCGGAGTGGTCGGCGCGTTCCTCCTCTCCGTGAGCGCTTTCTTCGACGTGCTCGGCGGGGCGAAGATCTACGAAAACTTCTATACCTGGATTTCCATCGGGACCCTCTCCGTGAACGTGGGCATCCAGATCGACCAACTCACCGCGGTGATGCTGCTCGTGGTGACCACGCTCAGCTCTCTCATCCACATCTATTCCGTGGGCTACATGCACGGCGACAAGGGTTTCGCGCGGTTCTTCGCCTACCTGGCGCTCTTCACGTTCTTCATGCTCGTCCTGGTGATGGGCAACAACTTCCTGGTGATGTTCGTGGGCTGGGAAGGCGTGGGGCTCTGCTCCTACCTGTTGATCGGGTTCTGGTATGAAAAGAAATCCGCCTCCGACGCCGGCGTCAAGGCCTTTGTCGTGAACCGCGTGGGCGACTTCGGGTTCGTGCTCGCGATGCTGCTTATCTTCCTCACCTGCGGAACGCTGGACTTTTCCGAGGTCTTTGCTACGATGGGCACCTCGGTCACGGACCAGACCTATCACTTGTTCGGCGGCGAGATCAGCGTCATCACCCTGATCGGACTCCTTTTGTTCCTCGGGGCCACCGGGAAATCGGCCCAGCTTCCGCTCTACGTCTGGCTGCCGG
>JBGOTO010000088.1:0-10811 GCA_041476485.1 Nitrospirota bacterium | reverse complement strand
TTTTTCATCTGTTCAGACAAACGGTCTGCATTTGTACGCTCTTTGAATGAACCAACCTGGACGGTATAGCTGCCGGCGTCGTACGTTTCCGGCGCTTTATATTTTTCCGCGCCGCTCCCCTGGTATCCCAGCGCCTCGATCCGTACCGGGGCCGTACCCTCAGCGGTTACGCCGAGCTTCTTTGCTGCCGCATAGGAAAGATCGATTACTCTTCCTTTTACGAACGGGCCGCGGTCGTTGACGCGGACTACCGCCTCGCGCCCGTTTTTCCTGTTCTGCACCCTCACGAATACGCCGAGCGGCAGGGTCTTGTGCGCCGCGGTCATGGCGTGCATGTCGTATCGTTCGCCGTTGCTCGTCTTCTTCCCGTGAAAATCCCTGCCGTACCAGCTCGCAATCCCCGTCTGGACGAACCCCTTGTGGCTCGAGAGCGGCTCGTACCGCTGGCCATACACGGTGTACGGTTTTTGGGACCCTTTTGTTCGCGATTTAGAATCAGAATACTGCGCTCCTCCCGACTTTTTTGTCGCGCACGAGGACAAAAGCAGCAGACACATGCAAAAGAGAAAAAATCGCTTAGATATTTTTCTGCGTTGTTGAATATTTCCAGATTGCATATGCATCGCCACGGGCCGTAAAACCAAAAGGTCTTTCAAAAATTAATAAGTGCTGCTATAATACGCATTATCGTAAAAGAGGGCAACAGAAAAAAATCTGGTGTAAGGAAAGGGGCGGTATGATAAAACACATCGTTATGTGGAAGCTGAAGGCCTCCGCGGAAGGGGCGAACAAGGAGCAGAATGCCAAAAAGATGAAGACGGAGCTCGAAGCGCTGAAATCGAAGATCCCGCAGGTAAAGCATCTTGAGGTCGGTATGAACATCATTCCGTCCGACGCGTCCTACGACGTGGCGCTGTATTCGGAATTCGCGAATGAACAGGACCTCGCCGTGTACGCAAAACATCCCGACCATGTCGCTGCCGCCGGTTTTGTCAAAAAAGTAGTGGAAAGCCGCGTGGTCATCGATTACAAAGCGGATTAGAGAGCGCAGGGCGTATTATTTTTTGTTCAATAACCCTTCGAAGTAAGCGGCGAAATAGGGCTTGATCGTCTTCAGGGTGTCATCGGCAACGAGCGGCATCATGGAGGCAAAGCAGTCGAGATTCACCAGGGCGTTGATGTTCGCGTCTTTTTTCGCAGCGTCCCGCAGCCGGTTCGCGAAGTCCCGGTTGACGATGCCGACCTCTCCATAAACGCGCATAAGGCCGTCGAGCGTCCATTCGGCCTTCTGCCCGTCCTGGTTCCGGTAATACTGCACCACGAGGTACATCGAAACCATCCTGAATACCGTTTCGTCCAGGGACGCAAAGGGCAGATGGAACCGGACCATTGGTTTCAGGTGTTCGAGGATCGGGCAACCGCTCGTCGTCATAATGATGCCGATGAGTGAGCTTAGTCCCTGCTGGATGGTGGTGTCCTTGGTATAGGTCCGGTCCTCCGTCGTCACGGTGACGGCCACGTTCTCATGCGATACCATGTCCCGGAACTGCTCGGCGATCTCGACAAAATTCAGCGCAACCGGACAATAGGGGTGCAGCTCCACATCGAGCGGGCAGTTTTGACACTGCTTGTGAGTGAGAAGCGCCCAGACGGGCGGGTCCGGTCTCCGCTCAACCAGGAGGCCCAGCGTGTCCCGGTCGAGATGTAAGGTGAAGGTCTTGGTGAGACCGCTTTTAAACTTATAGCGGTATTCAATGGTAAAAGGGTCCGCCATACGCTCCTCCTTGCGGCGGGGTCACGATATATCCTGGCGCTTCGCTTGTCAAAAGGGGAAGAAAAGGCTGCTCGCACAACAGCCCAACGGCCCATTTTTAGAAGGTCGAATGGGCCCTCGGGATTTATGCCTTTGCCGACGACGCGAGAATCTTTCTGACATAAAGCTGCTGCACGATCGACAACACGTTGGAGAGGGTAATATAGAGCAACAGTCCCGCCGGGAGCCAGGCAAACAGAAAAATGAAGGCGATGTTCATGAACATCATGATCTTTGCCTGCTGCGGGTCCGCCGTGGTCGAGGTCATCTTCATCGTCAGGACCATGCTCGCGCCCATAAGCACCGGCAGGATGTAAAAAGGATCATACACCGAAAGGTCCTTGATCCAAAAGGAAATGAACGGCGTCTGGCGCAGCTCGATGGACACGGACAGGACGTTATACAGGGCAACGAAGAACGGGAGCTGCAGAAGCATGGGAAGGCACCCGCCGAGCGGGTTGACCTTATGCTCCTTGTAAAGCTTCATCGTCTCCTGGTTCATCTTTTGGGGATCTTTCTTGTATTTTTCCTTGAGCGCCGTTACCAGGGGCTGTATTTTTTTCATTTCCTCCATTGCCGTGGCGCTCTTCAGCGAAGGATAAAACAACAGGATCCGTACCACGATCGTGAGCAGGATGATCGCGATGCCGTAGTTCCCGGTGAGGGTATAGAACTGCCGCATAAGCCAGAACATCGGCTTGGCGATGACGCCGAACCAGCCGTAGTCGACCATCTGCTCCAGACCGTGGCCGTGGGACTGAAGCATCGTAAAGCTCTTCGGGCCCGCGTAGAGCGTTAAGGCGCGCGCCTCCGGCTTTTCCTTGACGGTCAGTTCCGTGGTAAGCAGATCGCCGATCTCCGCGGGAGCGGGGGTCCGCTTGCTCGTGATGATGCCCCGGTCCCCGTAGACCAGGGCGGCGGTAAAATATTTGTCCTCCTGCCCGAACCAGTCGATCACGCCGGTGTACTGCAGCTCGCCCTTGATGCCGCCGGTCTTTTCGGATATAAATTTACCGTCCGTCAGCGCAACCAGGCCGTAGCGGCCGCTCCCGTCTGAGCTCACTTTGTCCGAAAACCCAAAGTCCGTCCCGAGGCTCAGCGTATAACCATTAATTCCCGCAGTCTTAATTCCGACGTCGATCTTGTAATCATTGTTGTAGAACGTCAGGCTCTTTTCTATCCTGATTCCGGCAGGGCCCTGGTACGTGAGGACCAGCGTTTCCGTGGGCTTGTCCTTGTCGAGACGCACGGCGTTCCGGCTTGCGCGGTACTCGACTTTCGAAAGCCCGTACAGCGCCTTGATGTCCGGTGTAACGGTCAAGGGGAAGATCACGTCCCTGCGGTCCATGCTCTCGTCAGCAGGAAGAAGCTGCACGTTGCCGAGCTCTTTCTTCGGCTTGACTTCTTCCTTTGCCTGGCCCGTGAATTTCTTATACAGAGCGACCAGACCGACCTGGGTCTTGTCCGCCTCCCGGTACCCTTTGAGCTCCCAACTCGTGATCACTCCGCCGGCGGTATTCACGACGGCTTTTATCAGCTCGGTCTCAACAATGATCTCCCGTCCCTTGGCCGCTTGTTCTATTTTCACCGCACCAGGTTCCCGCCTGACCGGCTTCTGCGTCTCCGCCTGTTTGGCCTCGTCCGCGTGCTGTACCGCTTCTGCCTTCCCCGCTTCCTGCGTGATGGGTTGCTGAGGCGGCTGCGGCGCGAAAAAACGCATGTATACGATAAACACCATCAGGGAAATGGAGAGGGCCAAAATAAATCTTTTTGTTTCCATGAATCCTCCGTAAATCAGGGTACGGGATCGTAACCGCCGCGGTGAAACGGGTGGCACTTTGCAATGCGCGACACCGTCATCCAGGCAGCCTTTAACAAGTTTTTTTTCTCGAAAGCCTCAATCGCATATTCAGAGCATGTCGGTGTGAACCTGCAGGCCGCCGGCAGGAATGGCGAAAGAAAACGCTTATACAGCCGTATGAGGGAAATGATTACCGTCTTCACGCCTGCGCGCCTTCCGGCTTCCGGTCCCGGAGCGCGGAACGCAGAAGCACCGTTTCGACAGCGTGGAATATATGTTTAAAGTCTGCGGCCGGCAGTCCCTGGCGCGCGACAAAGACCAGATCATAACCCAGAGTATGACCGCTGAGGATTTTCATGGCACAGTTACGAATCCGCCGCTTCATCCTGTTTCGGTTCACCGCGTTCGCCAGTTTTTTGCTGACGGAAATGCCGACCCTGAAATTACCCGTTGCGTTCCTGGCATAAAAAAGAGAAAGACCGTCAAAAGACAGTCTTTTTCCTTTCATGGCAGAGACAAACTCGTTATTTTTTCGTAACCGCTCGTTTTTACGGTATGCGTACGGCATTGGTCGCGTCCTCGTGGGACAGCTACACCGCGAGACGCTTTCTGCCCTTGGCCCTGCGGCGGTTGATGACTTTCCTACCGCCGGCCGAGCTCATTCGCTTCCTGAAGCCTTGCGCCCTTTTTTGTTTGAGGTTGCTTTTCTGAGCTGTTGTTTCCGACATCGTGGCTGCTCCTTCTCGTATAATTTCAACAGACGCGTATTATAAGCGAAAATGAAAATATGTCAAGCAAAAAACCGGCCTTGGGCCTGCGCTCAAGGCCTGCCGCCGCTCACCCACCACTCTCCCTTGTCGCTGAACCACCAGAGCGATGAGTCGGTCTCGAGAACGGCCTTTGCAAGCTCTTTTGCCGCGCCCGTCTGCAGCCTTTGAAGCGAGAACTCGAGCCACTCGTCTGCATACTTGTTGCCGAGGTCTTTCTGCTCCTTGAGCGCCAAAATCATTTCGAGCTGGTCCGCGTCTCGCGCGAGACGCGCTTCTTCGGTTTTTCCTTCCGTGAATTCGTGAATCAATGCGCTGATTTCCGGGCCAAAGGGAAGATGCCGGGAAAGATCGCTGACCGCTTTCTGTTCGTCTACCTGCACGTACTTTTTATTCACGTAGTTGAGATCGCCGGTCCTCGCCTCCGGTAAATCGTGAAACAGGCACATTTTGATCAACCGGTCTACGTCGATATTGTCTGCAAGCTTCCCAAGCGCATAGCCGATGTACGAGGTGCGGAAAACATGCTCCGCAACGGACTCCGCGCCGGAGCCGAGGAATTGAAAACCGCTTCGCGGTGTGCGTTTGAGCATACCCGCTTCGAAAAGAAAATTGGCAATGTTACGCATCGGTGCTTTATATCACATCCACGATGGTATTTCAATTTGTTTGATGGATGAACGCAAGGTTATCAAGATATTGAGTTTGCCTAAGGTACTACGAAGATAGATATAAATAAATAGCAGTAGTAGTAGTAGGGGATGTGAATATGTGAGAAGCAAGGAGAAGGCATTGGAAATAAAAACAAAAGAGAACAGCCTACTCGCCGGACTTCCCTGTGGGAAGAAACGGGCCCGCCTGTTGATAAAAAGACAATGAGGCTTATGCACAGGTTATGAAAAAAATATTGACAGGGAATTGTGGATTGATTATCCCGGGGGCCAGGTAAATCTGCGGCCGGACAAAAGATGAAGATGGACATGGAAAACCGTTTGTCCGGCGTCGTGGCCGTTGTTAATGACCATGCGGTAGCCGCCCTTCTCGAGACCTTTTTGGGAAGCAATGCTTTTGGCGACAAAAAACAGATGCCCGATCAGCTCCCGCTCGGATATGGCGATGCTGTGAATGTCGGGAATATGTTTTTTCGGAACGATGAGCGTATGGACCGGGGCCTGAGGATTGACGTCTTCAAAAGCGACGGCGTAATCGTCCTCGTGAACGATCCGTGAAGGAATTTTTTTTTCGATGATTTTGCAAAATAAGCAGTTCGGCTCCGAAGTCATGATTTTCCTCCTCCATCCCCGGAAAAGCTCCGGAAAAAACAGCATCGTTGGCCGGTATGGCACGCCGGGCCGGTCTGTTCGACTTTTATCAGGAGCGTGTCCTGATCACAGTCGAAGAGAATATCCTTCACGAGCTGCACGTTGCCGGACGTCTCGCCTTTCTGCCAGAATTTTTGGCGGGAGCGGCTCCAAAACCACGTGAGTCCCGTTTCCACCGTTTTACGCAACGACGCTGCGTTCATGTAGGCGACCATCAAAACATCCCCGTTTTTCCAATCTTGGATTACCGCGGGGATAAGGCCTTTTTCGTCATATTTAAGATCATCAGGAATCTGCATAGGCAGAATATTTTTATCACAAAAGAGAGGAAATGTCCAGATAAAGAGAGAATAAAAAACAGCGCGTGGGAGAATAGGGTTCTCCCCGGGTGCCAGGGTGGATAAAAAGCTAAATGAAAAGGTTTATCTGGGCATCAGCGGCCGCGTCCATCCACGTTGCCGCACCGCCGATCTCAACGCCGTCTATGATGTCTTCCCGTTTGACGCCCATGACATCCATGGTCATCTGGCACGCGATGAGCTTCACGCCGCTCTCCTGCGCAAGCGCAAGAAGCTGGCCGATGGTAGCAACACCGTGCTTCTTGAACTTGGACTTCATCATGGCCGTGGCCAGGGCCTCCATGCCCGGGAACGTCGAAATCAGCGCCGGAACCGGCACCGGCATGGGCAGGGCAGGATTTCCCACGGGCGATATCTTGAGCTTGTCGGCATTATTCTTTTTTATAATATCGAGCCCGAAGAACGTAAAAAATATGGTCACCTCAACGTCCATGGCTGCCGCCGTCGTGGCAAGGATCAGCGGCGGATAAGCCATGTCCAGGGATCCTTTGGAAGCTACAATTGTCATCTTTTTTGGCGTCATGATCGCCCCCTTTTTACAGTCTGTAGACATCTCGGCCACGCCTCTGCAGAAGAAGCAATAAATTATTTTACGGCGGGTAAGTTGCAAAGTCAAGCAACTTATCCAGTATGGACATTCGGTGTGCCTTCTTAAGAGGGCGCTTGCAACTAATCTTACTTCGGCATTTCACGCGAGTTATCGCGCAAAGCCTAAGGGAAGCGGCGAGAGGAAGATAAAAATGCTTGCCAGAATGAAAGGGTTCTGTTATAGTCATGCCTCGCTGACTACCCCCATCTTATTATTTTGCAAGATGTGTGCTAAGCATGATCACGCAGCAACACATGAAATCCAGCAAAAATGGGGCGCCAAAAAGCGGACAATAAGCCTCCGAACGAGAACGCAACAACCGGAAAACAAAGGAATTATATCGCTATCCACACCTGTGGATAAGCATGTTTGTAACCATAGCGGTTTTACAGGGGTTTTTCAGGGTTTTTTATGGGACGGGAAAGAGTCTGGGAAGAGATACTGCTGCTTATAGAAAACCGGATATCCAAGCAGGGTTACGACACCTGGTTCAGCCAGTCGAAGCTTCTGTCGATAGGCGATAACAAGCTGCTGATCGAAGTGCCGAGCAAGTTTCATCGAGACTGGATAAAAGAGCACCACTGGGGGACGCTCACCGACGTCATCAAAGAAGTGACGAAGCGGGACGATATGGACATCGATTTCTTTGTACAGCCCCAGGAGGTGAAAAAAACCGTCCGCCAGGCAAAAGAAGAGAAAAAAGAGGGGCGCGAAGAAAAAATCGGCCTCTTTGAGAAAAAGTACACCTTCAACACCTTCGTCGTGGGACCCAGCAACCAGTTTGCGCACGCCGCCGCGAAGGCGGTAGCCGATGCGCCCGGGCGGGCGTATAATCCCCTGTTCATTTACAGCGGTGTGGGGCTGGGCAAGACCCACCTGGTCAACGCCATCGGCCACCATATTCAGAGCAAGTCGCCGCGCATGAAGGTGGCCTATCTTTCTTCGGAACAGTTCACCAACGAACTCATCAACCGCATGAGCCACCAGCGGATGGAAGAGTTCCGGCAGAAGTACCGGAACATGGACATCCTGCTTATCGATGATATTCAGTTCATCGCGGGGAAAGAAAGGACCCAGGAGGAGTTTTTTCACACATTCAATACCCTCTATGAGGCGCAAAAGCAGATCGTGCTCACGAGCGACCGTCAGCCCAAGGAGATCCCCGACATCGAGGAGCGGCTCCGTTCCCGGTTCGAGTCGGGGTTGATTTCCGATATTCAGCCGCCGGACCTCGAGACGCGCATCGCCATCCTCAAGAAAAAAGCCGAGTTCTGGGGCATCCGTCTGCCCGACGACGTTGCGGAGTTCCTCGCTTCGATCATGAAGAACAACATCCGGGAGCTCGAGGGCGGGCTCGTCAAGCTCGGCGCGGTCTCATCCCTTACGAATACCGAGATCACCCAGGAGCTGGCCAAAAACGAGCTCAAATATCTCATCGACAACAGGGACAGGGTCATTACAAAAGAGCTGGTCCAGAAAATCGTGGCTGAGGTCTTCGGTGTGAAGATCTCGGACCTGAAATCGAAACGACGTACCAGGGCGGTGGTTCTGCCCCGCCAGGTGGCGATGTACCTCTGCCGCACCCAGGCCGGGTCATCTCTTCCCGAGATCGGCAACTTCTTCGGCGGCAAGGACCACAGCACGGTCATTCATGCCTGCAAAGTCATTGAGGACAGGAAAGAAAAAGATCCGGAGCTGCGTGCAACGATAGAGCTGTTGATTAAGCAGTTAAGATATTGAAACTAAAAGGCAATACAGCAAAAAAACATATTGCTATTTAGGGACGATTTTGATATGATTCTTCGGTATCACAGGAGGTTTCCCGAATGAAGCTGAAAATCAAGAAAGAGGAAATCCTGAAAGGGCTGCAGAGAATCCAGGGCGTTGTGGAAAAGAAGAACACCATGCCCATTCTCTCGAATATGCTGCTCACTGCCGACGCCAACGGCGTGGAGATCGTGGCCACGGACCTTGAGATCGGGCTGCGCGGGCGGTATGCCGCGGAGGTCGATAAACCCGGGGCGGTCACCGTGTCCGCAAAAAAAATGTACGAGATCGTGCGGGAGCTCCCGGCGGAAGATGTCCAGATCAAAGTCGAGGACAACCACTGGGTCAAAATCCTGTCGGGCCATTCCCAATTCAAGCTGGTGGGGCTGTCCAAGGATGAGTTCCCCGCGCTTCCCGATGTGGCGGAAGAGGGGATGATCGTCATTGAGGGGGATATTCTCAAAGACATGATCAAAAAAACGCTCTACTCCGTGGGTGATAACGACGCGCGCTACGTGCTGAACGGCCTGTACGTGCACATGACCCAGGTCAAGGGCGGTCTTAACATCCGCATGGTCGGCACCGACGGCCACCGTCTCTCGATGATCGACCGCGTGGTTGATGCCAAGCACAAGGAAGAAAGCATCATCATCCCGAAAAAGGCGATGCTGGAGCTCCGGAGGCTTCTTGAAGAGGACGCGCCCAAGGCCGAGCTCCGGCTGGGTTTCAGCAAGAACCACGCTCTGTTTAAGCGGGACGGGCTGGTCATGGTTTCGAAGCTCATTGACGGCAACTATCCCAACTACCTGCAGGTTGTCCCCGCGAAAAGCACGAAGAAAGTCATGGTGTCCAAAGACCAGTTCTCTCATGCCGTGAAGCGCGTCTCGATACTGTCCAAAGAAAAGACCAACGCCGTAAAGCTGCAACTCGAAAAAGACCAGATCGTTCTCTCGACGAACAATCCGGAAGTGGGCGAGGCGAGCGAGGAACTCGCCGTGGACTACAAGGGCGAAGGGATCGCCATCGGATTTAATTCGCGTTACCTCATGGACGTGCTGTCGGCCATCGACCGGCAGACCATCGCGCTGGAGTTCAGCGACGCCCTGAGCCCCTGCCTTATCACGGAAGAGGGAGACGAGCATTACAAGTGCGTCGTGATGCCCATGAGGGTGTAGCCGGCACAAGCACGAGGGTTGAACACGGAATCCAGAGCTATTGAGAGGTTCGTTGGAAGTGAAAGTTTCAGATTTTGAACTTGTGGTTCTGCAGTGAGGGATTTCCGCACCGTGCGGGCAAATCCCTCTTTTTGCGAGGAGCGGATGGAATACACGGCAGACAGCATAAAGGTGCTCGAAGGCCTTGAGGCGGTTCGGAAGCGGCCGGCCATGTACATCGGCAGCACCGGGAGCGTCGGCCTCCATCATCTGGTCTACGAGATCGTGGACAACAGCGTGGACGAGGCGATGGCCGGCTTCTGCAAGAACATCGACGTCAGCATCCACGTAGATAACAGCATTACGGTGATCGACGACGGCCGGGGCATCCCGACGGAGATGCACAGCACGCAGAAGCGGTCTGCCGCCGAGGTGGCGCTCACCGTGCTGCATGCCGGAGGCAAGTTCGACAGCGACGTGTACAAGGTTTCCGGAGGCCTTCACGGAGTCGGCGTGTCCGTGGTGAACGCTCTTTCGGAGTGGCTCGACCTCGAGATCAAGCAGAACAGCAAAGTGTTCCAGCAGCGCTATGAGCGCGGCGCTCCGCAGGCGCCGCTTGCGGTTACCGGCACGACCACCACAACGGGCACCAAGATCACCTTCAAGCCCGACTTCCAGATCTTCGAAGACCGTGAATACAGCTATGACGTCCTGTCGCAGCGCCTTCGCGAGCTTGCGTTCCTGAACCGGGGTCTCAAGATTTCGATCCAGGATGAACGCTCCGGCAAGAAACAGAACTTTTTTTACGAAGGCGGCATCGCGTCGTTCATCGAATACTTAAACAAGAACAAAACGCCGCTCCATTCCACCCCCATCTATCTGTCCAAAGAACGCGAAGGGATCTTCGTAGAGATCGCGTTCCAGTACAACGACAGCTACGTCGAGCAGGTGTTCGCTTTTGCGAACAACATCAACACGCAAGAGGGCGGCACCCATCTCGTCGGGTTCAAGGCGGCACTCACCCGCACGATAAACGGATACGCGGTATCGAGCGGGCTCTTGAAGAACGGGACCGAGGCGCTCTCGGGCGAGGACGTGCGCGAGGGGCTCCCGGCGGTCGTGAGCGTGCGCCTGCAGAACGCGCAGTTCGAGGGACAGACCAAGACCAAGCTCGGCAACAGCGAAGTCATGGGCATCGTGGAAGCCATGATGAATGAAACCCTCGGCGCCTATCTCGAT
>JBGOTO010000087.1:0-10946 GCA_041476485.1 Nitrospirota bacterium | reverse complement strand
GCGCGGCTACCCCCACCACCAACTCGGCATCGACACCCCCATGGTCGAGGCCATGGTGCTGGACATCCAGCGCATTCTTACCGCGCTTGAACATCTTTCGAAGAAATTCCATACCTACATAATTACCTCGTCGACGAAGGGTAAGATGATCGACGCCACCCATATTCAGTTCGACGAACACCACGGACTGGACATCGCCAAGCAGATCATCCGGCTGGCCATCGACAACTACCCCAACCGCAAGAAAGAGAAGGTGTCGCCTGCCGGGACCACGCCGGCCGATGTGATCGCCGGGTTCTCCGACGAATATATCGAGTACATGCAGGGCGGAAAATACCGCGGCTCGTACCGGCCCCTCAATGACGCCATCATTTCCGGCCGCATCCGCGGGGTGGTGGGCCTCGCGGGCTGCAACAACCCGAGGATCTGTCAGGACAGTCTCCATAACTACCTGGCGCAAGAGTTCATCAAGCACGACGTGCTCGTGGTCCAGACCGGCTGTTCGGCCCATGCCACGGCCAAGGCGGGCTTAATGACGCCGGAGAACGCCCTTGAGAACGCGGGCCCTGGCCTTCGCGAGGTCTGCGAGGCCATCGGCATTCCGCCCATGCTCCACCTGGGTTCCTGCGTGGACAACTCTCGTATCCTGACCATCGCGTCCAAGATAGCCCAAGAGGGCGGCCTCGGCGACGACATCGGCGGCCTGCCCGCCGTGGGCATCGCGCCGGAGTGGATGAGCGAGAAGGCCATCGCCATCGGAACGTACTTCGTCGCGTCGGGCGTGCCGGTCATCTTCGGCTACGATTCTCCGGTCGCCTCGAGCAAAGTGCTCAAGGACATGATGGAGAACAAGTGGTGGGAGACGGTAAACGCCGGGTTCTACTTCGAGTCGGACGGGAAAAAGATCCTCGAACTGGCGCTGAAGCTCATCGATTCCGCGCGGGAGAAACTGAAGCTCCGCAAGTACGAGCCGGGGGCGTTCGGCACGGAGCGCGTGCTTATGGACATGGCGGCACGGCGCACGGCCTCCTTCGCCACGCCGCATGGAGCAGAAGTATCGTAAGAGAGAACAATTGCATTCTCACGGAGAGGCCTCCTTGGCCTCTCCTTTTTTTTAGTTTTCCCGCGCGCGGATTCGGATGCGGTCGCGGAGTGAGGAAGGCGGACAACCCATGTATCGCGGCGAACGGACGAACAGCATTACGCATTTGATCGGAACAGGCCTCGCGCTCGCGGGTTTGGTGGTGCTGGTCGTGCGCGCGTCCCTTATGGGAGATCCCTGGAAGATCGTCAGCTTCAGCGTCTACGGCGTCACGCTCACGGCGCTCTACTTTTTTTCCACGCTCTACCACAGTATCCGGGGAACGGCGAAGAAGATTTTTCAGAAAATCGATCACAGCGCAATTTACCTGCTGATCGCCGGCACCTATACCCCTTTCACCCTCGTGACTCTGCGCGGCGCCTGGGGATGGTCCCTCTTCGGCGTCGTCTGGGCGCTCGCGCTCTACGGCATCGTGCAAGACAACCTCCACACCCGGGGCAGACGTATCCAATCCATCGTCATCTATCTTCTGATGGGCTGGCTCGCGCTCGCCGCCATTCAACCGCTCGCCCGTGCGCTCCCGGGCGCAGGCATGGCCTTACTCATCGCCGGAGGGATTTTCTATACCATCGGCGTGGTCTTTTTCGCCCTGGACCGGAAAATATCTTACGGCCACGAGATTTTTCATCTTTTCGTAATGGCCGGCAGCGCCTGCCACTACCTGACGATCCTTCTCTATGTCGCATGACCCCCGCCGCAGTCCCGCCCGGGCGGAACTGCGGGGTGTCGTATTGTTCAAGGGTCCTTCGGCTCCTGCCGGAGGAGTTTTACCGGAGAGAGCCCGGCGCGCCCGATACCCCAAAAAAACCAAAAATTTTCTTGACACCCGCTTTTTTTCCTGTATCCTAGTAACTATACTTACTATAACCATTATCAGTACTCTATTCAGTGAGGTAAGCATGGTTACACACAAAAGCTTGAGAAAGTATAAAACGAATGAAATTTGCAGCCGTTTCGATATTTCCCGGGCCACGCTCTTCCGTTGGGAGAGCGAAGGTCTTTTGGCGGGCGTTCAGCGCGATTGGCGGGGCTGGAGGGTCTATAACGAGAACAACGTGAAGGCCATTGAACGGATCATGAAGAGCAAGAACGCCGGTTAAGTCGCGGCGCATCGGATGCATAGGGAGCGTTGATGTTATTTTCGAGAAAAATAGAGCCGATCGCGCTTGACATCGGATCGACCTTTATCAAACTGGTGAAGCTGAAGGGGAGCGACAGGAACTACCACCTGGTAAAATTCGGCATGGTCCCGTTGCCGCCGGAAGTGATCGTCGAAGGCGCAGTCATGGACGCCGGCCGGGTGGTGGAGGCCATCAAGGAGCTTCTAGCCGCCCAGAAGGTATCGACGAAGGAAGTCGTGATTTCCGTCTCCGGCAGTTCCGTGATCATCAAGCGAGTTTCCGTCGCCGATATGTCCGACGAGGAGCTCTCGGAATCCATAAAATGGGAGGCGGAGCAATACATCCCTTTCTCCATTGATGACGTGAACGTCGATTATCAAAAGCTCGGCCCGGGCGCCGCCGAAGGACAGGCGGACGTGCTCCTCGTCGCGGTGAAGAAGGACAAAATCAACGATTATGTCAACCTCGTGAAAGAGGCGGGGCTGGAGCCCGTGGTCATGGACGTGGACGCTTTTGCCCTTGCGAACATGTACGAGCTCAATTATGAAATCGAGTCCGGCACGACGGCCCTGCTGAACATCGGCGCATCGGTGATGAACATCAATGTTCTCAAGGAAGGGACGTCGATCTTCACGCGGGACATCACGGTGGGCGGCAACCGGTATACCGAGGCCCTTCAGCGGGATTTCGGCCTTTCCTATGAGGACGCCGAAAAGGTGAAGCGGGGCGAACCGGTCGAGGGTGCGGACAACGCGCAGATAGCGGGCGTCATGGCCACGGTAACGGAAGACGTGGTGGCGGAGACGCAGCGGTCCTTCGAGTTCTTCCGCTCGACGACCGGGAGCGATGCGGTGTCGCGGGTGCTGGTCTCGGGAGGTTGCGCCCGGATCGGAAATTTTATGGCCGTGCTCTCCGAGCGGCTCGGGATTTCCGCGGAGGTGATCAATCCGTTCAAGAACATAAAAGTCGATCCAAAACGCTTTGATCCGGCGTTTATCGCCGCGTCCGCGCCCCTGTCCGCCGTGGCGGTGGGGCTCGCGATCAGGAGGCCGGGAGACAGATGATAAAAATAAATCTTCTGCCTTCCAAAAAGAAGCCTGCCAAGAAAGTCACCGACTTCCAGAAGCAGGTGTTCCTCGGTTCCGTGATTTTTATCGCGGTCACGGGGGGGATGCTGTTCTACTGGAAATTTCAAACGGACCGGATCGCCGATCTTGAACGGCAAAAGGCCGTTGCGGAAGCGCGGATCCGTGATCAAGACAACATGCTTAAGGAAGTAAAGAATGTAGAAGACGAACGGAAAAAGGTCACCGAAAAGATCGAGATCATCGAAAAGCTCAAAAAGGACCAGGGCGGCCCCGTGCGGCTTCTGGACGAGATCAGCGCCGCGCTTCCCGTCGGCGTGAACATACTGTCGCTCGTGGAAACGAACCAAAATATCAACCTCGACGGGGAGGCGTTTACGAATTACGACGTCGTTCATTTTGTTGAAAACCTGAAGGCGTCCCGGTTTTTATCGAATGTTGTTTTGCTTGAAACCAGCCAGACAAAAAGAGAGAATGTCGAACTATACCGGTATAAACTGCAATTTACGTACAAGGGGTTGTGATGGCGTTTTCTCTTTTAGATAAGATACAGAAGGTCCCCCCCAAGACGAGGGCGATAGCCTTCGGCGCCTTTATCGGCGTGGTCGTGGTCCTCTATGTTTGGCAATTGGTAATTCCGCAGAATACGCAGATTCAACGACTCGAACAGAGCGTTGCGGACCTGCAGGGGAAAATCAAGGAGAATGACAGCAAAATAAAAAAGCTCGATGAGTTGAGGGCCGAAGTCAAGTCCTTGCAGCAGCGGCTGACGGTCCTGACCGAGCAACTTCCGCCCGAATCCGAGGTGTCCGGGCTGCTCGCGCAGATACAGGGCTTGGTGAATAAATCAGGACTCACTCTCAAGCTCTGGAAGCCGGACAAGCGAAAGACGCATGCGAGCGGACTGTACGAGGAAATTCCTATAGCCTTGTCGTTAACGGGGGGGTATCATAATACAGCCACGTTTTTCGACCGGGTCAGCAAACTGCACCGCATCGTGAATATCCTGAATATAAAAATGGGCAGTGCCAAACAAGGCAAAGCCGGCGCCATGGACATCGATATCACTTGCACCGCAATGACATTTGCGGCAGTGGAGAAAAAAGTTGAATCGCCAGCGGTCTCGACAAAAAAAGTCCAGTAATCCGACTATTGTCCCTTTTTGTGGGATGCTGCTCGCTGTGCTCGCTGCGGCTTTGTTTACCGGCTGCGGGGAATCGGCGAAGGCCCCCGGGCCGCCGTCTCCCGTGGCGCCAAAGCCGATACAGCCCATAACGCAAGGGACTGCCACGGTTGCGGAGGTAACATCCCAGCCGATTTATACCTATAATCCGGCCGGGAGGCGGGACCCGTTTTCCCCGCTTATCGTGAAAGAGGAAGCGAAAGTAAAACTGGGCGCCCGCCCGCCCCTGGAACGGTACGCCATAAGTGAATTCAAACTGACGGGCATCGTATGGGGCGGTTTCGGCTATAACGCCATGCTCGAAGGCCCTGAAGGCAAGGGTTACTTCGTCCGGGTCGGGACCATCATCGGCCCGAACAGGGGTGTGATAAAAAAGATAACCAAGGACGTCATGGTTATCGAGGAAAAATATAAAACCAGCTTGGGCGCAACAGAACGGAAAGAGATCGTAGTCGAGCTCCGGAAAAAACAGGAGGGGACGCAATGAAACAGACTCAACCGCTGATAGCGTGGTGGCTGATTGTCCTCATCTCTCTTATGGCGGCGATCCAGGGGTGCGGGGCAAAGGCGCCCGGGACGGCGAAGCAGGGCCCCCTCGTGCTCCTCACGAAGGTGGAACCCCGCAACGCGGACGGCAAGACTGAAATCGTGATCGAAGGGAACGGCCCGCTTCTGCAATACACGTCGTTCCAGCTTACCGAACCGCTCAGGCTCGTGATTGATATTTCCGACGCGGAGCTCGGGGCGATTAAGGACAAAATTGTCGTGAACAACGGGGCCGTTCTGGACATCACTCCCAGTCAAAAGGACACCATCGCCCGGCTCGAGATCGGGCTTTCCCAGGCGGCGGACACAAAGGTGTATCAAGCCGAAGGCAAGCTCATGGTCGAATTGGTAAAGCCGGCTGAAGAAGCACAGAAGGCCCCCGAAACGGCGCCGCAGGAAAAAGCCGAAGTTACGGAGACTGAAAAAGGGACCGCGACGATTGTTTCCGCGGTAAAGGCCACGGCGGGGAAAGACGGCGTCAACGTGGTCATCACCGGCGACGGGACCATCACGGCCAAAATTCTGAAGCTTGGCGGCAACAGAATAGCGATTAATATTCCAGGGACCAAGAGCAAGGTCAGGCCGAGCGTCATCCCCGTGCGAAAAGGCGGTCTCGCCAGAGTGCGCATCGGCCAACACGCGGACAAGGTGAGCGTGGTGCTGGACCTCACCAGGCCCATGGACTTCACGGCCACGCCCGAGGGGAATACCCTGACCGTGGCGCTCGCGGCCGTCGGCGTTCCCAAGACAAAAGCGCCCCAGGAGCGGGCCGCGTCGCAGGAACAGGCGAAGGCCCCCGCGGCGGAAAAAGAGGTGGCCGCGCCTCGGGAAACAACGCCGGTAGTTCCTGCGCCGGTCAGCAAGGAGACGACCACGGCCCCCGCGGCGGAAAAAGAAGTTGCCTCACCGCAAGAAGAGACAGCGATCTCAACCCCGCCGGCCAGGAAGGAACGCGCCTCGGCCGGGAAGCGGGAAGGAGTTGCCGAGACCTCGCTTCTCGGAAGCAGCAAATACGCCGGTAGAAAAATATCTCTTGACCTTCAGGACGCGGACCTGATCAACGTCATGCGGCTCTTTGCGGAGGTCGCCAACCTGAACATCATCCTCGCGCCTGACGTAAAGGGCAAAGTCACCGTCCGGATGGTCAATATTCCCTGGGACCAGGCAATGGACATCATCCTCAAGATGAACGGCCTGGGCTACGTGCTGGACGACAATATTCTCCGCATCGCTTCGGTCGGCGCGCTGACAAAGGAAGCGGAAGAGGATTTGAAAGTAAAGGAAGCGAAAAAGAAGGCGGAAGACCTGATAACCCGGATCATCCCGATAAACTACGCCACTGCCGGCACTATAGAGCCTACTATTAAAAAATCTCTCTCCCCCCGCGGTGAAACCGTGGTAGACGCCAGGACCAATACCCTCATCGTCAGGGACATTGCGCGGGCCGTTGACGACGTGGTGTCTCTCATTAAAGTCCTGGACAAGCCCAGCGTCCAGATCATGATAGAGGCCAGGATTGTGGAAGCTTCCCTGACGTTCAGCCGCTCGATCGGCGTACAGTGGGGCGGAAACTTTGCGGCCGACGCGGCGCACGGGAACCCTCCCGGCCTTACCTTTCCGAACACAATCGGGGTGACGGGCGGGCCGACCATGGGCGCGACGCCCTCGGGCAACGGCAACTTCTTCGTCAATATGCCGGCGCCTGCCGGTGCGGGGACCGGCGGCGGCGCTCTCGGGTTTCAGTTCGGCTCTCTCAACAGGGCGCTCAATCTGGACCTCGTGCTTTCCGCGCTGGAATCCACGGGCGAAGGCAAGGTAATCTCCTCGCCCCGGGTCAACGCGCTGGACAACAAGGAGGCCAAGATAGAGCAGGGCCTCTCCATCTCGTTCTCGACGACGTCCGCAGGGGGCACGCAGATCCAGTTTATCGACGCCAAGCTGGCGCTCACCGTCACCCCCCACGCTACGCCGGACAACAAGATTTTCCTGAAGATCACGGCCACCAAGAACGCGCCGGACACTTCAATCACCGGCGCTTCCGGCCAGCCCTCCATACGCAAGAACGAGGCAACGACCGAGATCCTTCTTACCGACGGCGAGACGGCGGTCATCGGCGGCATTCTCACGCTCAACCGAAGCGTGAGTGAAACCAAGGTCCCATTCTTCGGGGACCTTCCGCTCATCGGCTGGCTCTTCAGGACCAAGACCAACACGGAGCAAAAAGGAGAGCTGATTATTTTCATAACGCCCCGGATTGTGAAGCAGGAAATATTATAGCGTTCAAAGCGCACAAATAGACCGGGATCCGGTGACACAAGGAAGCGGGTAACCGGATACCCATATGAGGAAGGGGAGTTCCTTAAAAAAATCCGGAACAACCGGTGCGGACACTGAGAATACAAAGGCTTACCGGGGACCAACGCCTGGTACTGGAGTTGCATATAAATCATACGAGGGGGATGCTTGTTCATGAGACTGGCCCTGAGACTTCTTCCAATTTTTGTTATAGCTATTCTCATCACATCCGACGTCATGCTCAAAGGATGCGGGACTGCATTGATCGGCGGCGCTTGCGGCGGCTGCCCGAACAGCACGGCACCGGCCGGGTCGCAAGTGCACGGACCGAGTAGTAGTACCTTTGCGATTGGTTCTCTTGGGGGAGCAGCAACCGTAGGACCTTTTTGTGTCAACAGCCTCACCTTTACCATTACAGATTCATCAGGGACTAAACCCATGAGTGATATTTGCGTTGAGGTCTTTACCGATGGCGGCGTTGCCTTGTCAAGCGCTTCACCAGACTGTACTACCAACATCTATTCGGCGTACATACGGACAAGGACCGATTCAGGCGGAACCGTTACCCTTGATTCCCTTTCTAACATTATTACGAAACCTACGCCCAGCTCGACGTCAAGCACGGCGACGCAATTTGTCCAAGTCACCTCGTGTTCCGCTACGGCGACCTGGACAGGAACCTGGTCGGTAACCTGGAATTAGGCAACAAGCGGAGGTCCTTATGAAATCGCGCAAATATATACTGATCGCAATTCTCAGCGTGTTTTCGCTGTGCGGAACGATATCGGGCTGTAGTCCTTCCAACGTCGACAGCAGCAGCGCCGGCACGGCTATTATCGGCGGGGCAGGGACGCCTGCAAAGATCAGCGTTGCATTTACGGGGGGCCTGACACCTACCAGCATTGTAAACGGCGCGTCGGTCAACGTGAATGCCACGGTGCTGGATTCCGCCAACAACGTCGTGTCGGGCGCGACGGTGACGTTCGCGTTTGCTACTCCCGGCGCCGGAACTTTCACGCCGGGCGCAACGGCAGTAACCAACGCTTCGGGCGTTGCAACGGTCCAGTTTAACGATATTACAAACGATATCACCCTCCGCTTTACGGCTTCCGTGACCACAGCCACCGGGGCTATAATAAGCAACACCGCCAGTCTAACGATAGGCAGTCCCCCGCCTCCCGTTCCTGCATCAATGACCCTTACTATTAACCCGGCTTCGATAGATATTCTCGGCCAAACAACGGTTACGGTAACGGTGCTGGATAGTACGGGCAATCCGGCGTTCGGCGCGTCGGTAACCCTTGATATCCCGGTCGGCGCGGGCCTGGGCAGCTTCAGCGCAACTTCGTCAGTTACCACTCTGCCGCTTGTCACGAACGCGTCGGGCCAGGCGACCGCCACGTTCTATGCGGGCGGATCATCGGGCATTGTAACAATACGCGCGACCATAGCCGTGCCGAGCATCGTCCAAAGCTCGTCTCTCAGCATCAACAGCGTACCGAACTCCGTGAATGTCACGGCAAGCCCGCTCAGTGTGACCGTCGGAGGCACCTCCAATATTACCGCCAATGTGCTTAACATCCTGAATAATCCCGTTCCCGACGGTACGGTCGTCACCTTCTCGTGCTTTGCGGGTAACTGTGCGGCGGGAACGTTTCCGACAACAGCCACAACAGTGGGCGGCGCGGCCACTATTACGTTCACGGCAAGCGCAACGCAGACCGGAAGTATCATCGTTCAGGCCAGCGCGGGCACGTCTCCAGTTGTGACCGGAACCGTTACGATTACGGTGAATGCAGCGGCAACGAGCAGTATACAGTTTACGTCGGCCAGTCCGAACATCATCGGTATTGTCGGGTCGGGAGTTGGAAGCACCAGTATAGTGATCTTTACGGTCAAAGACAGCAATGGGAACCCGCAGCCGGGCATCCTGGTTGATTTCCTGCTCTTCGGGCCCACGGGGTCGTCTATCGGCCCTGTTCTGTTAAGTACGACGGATTCAGGAAGCACGGGTTCCACCGGGCAAGTATCCACCATTCTGCATGCAGGTACGGTGGCGGGTCCGGCGAGGATCACGGCCACGGTAAACGGCACCGCGATATCGATATCAACCTCATCAGGAAACATTTCTATCGGCGGCGGGTTGCCGTCCGCCACCCACTTCGGCGTAGCCGTGTCGAAGTTCAACCTTGAGGGGCTGGCGTTCGATAATATTACCTCGACCTTGACCGCCTTCCTTGCCGACCGGTTCGGCAACTACAACGTTCTCCAGGGCACATCGGTATCCTTTGCGACCGATTCCGGCGCTATTGGTCCGAACGCGCTGACGGATGCTAACGGCATCGCCTCGGTAACGTACAGGACCCAAAATCCCCGGCCTACCGATGTACCGCCCATTCCTGGTGAGCCTTTTTATACTGTCGCGGGCCATACCTATAATCCTCGCGACGGGTGGATCACGGTCGTCGCGATGACCACGGGCGAAGAATCATTCGTGGACGAGAATGCCGACGGGCTTTTCACCAGGTCGTATAGTGCATCGGCGTGTCCATCCCCGCCCGCAGTGCCGGCCGGTTTCATCTGCGAATGCGACACTGGGCCGACTTTCTTTGTCGGCGCCGGCGCAATCTGCCCGGCAGGATTGAGGTCCGAAGCTTTCCAGGATTTGGGCGAGCCGTTCATTGATTCCGACGATTCGGGGACGCAGACCCTGGGAGAGCTTTTCTTTGACTGGCCGTCGTATGTGCCGGGAGGGACCATAGGGACCTATCAGACCGGGAACAATGTGTGGGACGCCAAAATCCCGATCTGGACGACCGTCAACCTTGTTTATACCGGACCGCCCTCGTTCGGCGCAAACACGTCGAAGATCAGGACCGATATCGGCGGCGCGGGCGCCGTCACGTTGGGCGCGGGCGCGAGCCAGAATTTCACGATTACCGTGTGCGACGTCAATTTGAACACCCTGATTGGAGGCACCACCATCAGCGTCACCGCGACAGCGGGGCAGCTTACCGGCTCGACTTCGGTTACGTTAGCCGACGGCCTGTCTTTCGGCCCGACCGTTCTCAGCGTAACGCTTACCAATACCACCTCGACGCCCCTTACGCCGGTGTTTTTATCGGCGACCGTGACATGGAAAAGCATCATTTCCTCGGTCTCTTACCCCGGGACGATCACGATGACAAACCCATGATGCTTGGGAAAAAAGAAAACGCCGACTAATGCGCCCTCTTCGGGCGCATTTTTTTTAAAGACGCTGTTTGACAGCGTCGTAGTTGTCTGTTACTCTATCTCAAGAATTATGAACCTTCCCGAGCAACAAACCGTACTGGAACTACTGACGCCCCACCGGCTTTTTGCGAAAATGACCATTGCCGGCAAGATGCTTTTGGGGTATATGACGCTGGTCGCGCTTTCCGTGGTGGTGGTGGCCTACGCCCTGGCGGCCATCCGGGGCGTGAACCGCTTGAACAACGAAATCATCAAGGTCCATATTCCGGTCCAGCAGACCGCGGACAGGATGCTCGATGCGCTCGTTGCCCAGGACACTCATGAGAAACGCTACCTGATTCTGAGGCAAAAAGACCTTCGTTATCTGTTCTGGCAGCGCG
>JBGOTO010000086.1:0-11074 GCA_041476485.1 Nitrospirota bacterium | reverse complement strand
GTCGCCTCCTATGCCGCGAAGTACGGCGTTCGCATGGACAAGGACAAGCTTGACCAGCTGGCGGTCCGGTGGGCGCTCGGCGCCGGCGGCAGGAACGGCCGGACCGCCGAGCAGTTCGTGAGGGCCGTCCACGACGGCGACCTCTCGTAATGAGATGCGGCTCCTGCACGTTCATTCCCGCCTTTTTCGTGATTACTCAGGTCAGCTACTTCGCTTTGCGCAAAGCGCGCCGGATAATTAAGGGAATTCAGCAGTCGACCACAAGCCCCACCTTGTTTGATGTCCGTGTATCGGTCGCCGCGCGCTTTATTGCGCCTGCGCTCCTCAGCAGACCTGAGTAGTTGCCCTTTTGCACTCTTCGGACTTGCGTTTTTGGATGATTTATATTATCTTTCTGGTAACGGATGAGCGGACGGCCGTTTACTTCTCGGCGTTGAGGGACGAGAACTCGGCTTCTTGACCTTTCGGGACGGGCTGCGGTCCATATATATTTTTTGGAGGGAAAGATGAAAAAGGTGCTTATAGGAATCGACGACTCTTCGAGCGCGATGAAGGCGGTGGAGTACGTCGCGCGGCTGTTTGAAGGAAAGAATGACCTGGAGGTCAGACTGGTGCATGTGCTGCCGAATCTCCCGGCCATGTTCTGGGATGAAGGGCATATCCTGTCCGAGGCGGAAAAAAAAGAACGGCAGAAAGTCGTGGACAAGTGGCTGGCCGAACGCAAGGCCATGATGGAGCCCGTGTTCAAGAAGGCGGTCGATACGCTGACCGGAACGGGCATCAAGCCCCAGCAGATCCAGACCAAGTCCGTGTCAGATTCGACCGATGCGGCCGCAAGCATCGTTGAAGAGGCAAAGGACGGCGGTTACGGAACGATTGTTGTCGGACGGTGCGACAAGACCGCCAAACACCTCCTAGGGAGCGTCACGAGCAGAATCGTCGACCAGGGGATCGGTGTGGCTATCACGATCGTTGAATAAAACAGGCGGCTGAACTTCCGCTCCGGTGCACATGCCGACATGATGGAACAGCCCCGCGTTTTGACAACCCGCGACGGCGCTCATATTGCGTACCGCGTGGTCCGGGGAAAAACGCCCCGGCGCGCCATGGTGCTGGTCCACGGCATGGCCAGCAACATGACACGGTGGTCCGAGTTCGTCGAGGAGACCGCCCTCACCGGTTCCCGCGACCTGCTCAGGCTCGATCTGCGCGGCAACGGGCGCTCGATCTCCCGCGGCCGTATCACCTTGGAAGCGTGGTGCGAGGACCTTGCCGCCGTCCTCGACCGCGAGGGATATTCCCGGGCCGTGCTCGCCGGTCACTGCCTTGGCGCCAATCTCGCCCTCCGGTTCGCGGCCCGCTACCCTTCGAGAACAGAAGGCCTTGTCCTGATCGATCCGCTCTTTCCCCGGTCTTTTGCGGGCGTGCTCAAAAAAGTCCAATCCATAAAAATGCTGGTTCCCCCGCTGATCGCCCTTGTCCGCATGCTGAACCGCCTCGGACTGCGCCGGCGGAATTTTCCGTTTCTCGATCTTCGCGAACTCGACCGGGAAACGCGGGCCGGCATGGCCGCACAAGGCGCTTCCGAGGTCCTCGTGAAACGTTATTCCTCGCTGTGGTTCGACCTGCGCTTCATGCCCACGGCGGCCTTTCTCAAAAGCCTTCGGGAACTTCTTCGCCCGCTTCCGCCGCTCGAAAGCATTACCGCGCCGATGCTGCTTCTGTTCTCGACCGGGAAGATTTTCAGCGACCCGGCGATTGCCCGGGGCCTCTGCGCGGACCTGGCAAACTGCCGGACGCTGGAGCTCGAGGCACATCACTGGATACCGACCGAAAAACCCGTCGAAATGCGAGAGGCGATCGAACAGTGGTGCCGCGAGCTCCCGCTCTAAAGGAGGAGAGGCGGGTCTACGCGATTAATTTTTCCAGGTCTTTCGGCAGGAGGGCCGGGCTGAAGTAGAAGCCCTGCCCCAGGTCGCATTTGAGGAGGCGCAGGATTTTCCATTGCTCCTCGGTTTCGACGCCTTCGGCGATGGTCTTGAGGTTCAGACTGTGGGCCATGGTGATGATGGCCGTGACGAGCGAGGTGGTGTCCGGGTCGGTGGCGACGTCCTTGACGAAGGACTGGTCGATCTTCACGTAGTCCACGGGGAACTTCTTGAGGTAGCTCAGGGACGAGTAGCCGGTGCCGAAATCGTCGATGGCAATGGACACGCCGAGAGTCTTGAGCCGCCTCAGCACCGAGATGGCGAATTCCTCGTCTTTCATAAAGGTGCTTTCCGTCACTTCGAGGGTGAGGCGGCGCGGGTCGATGCCGGTTTCCCGGATCGTGCTTTCCACCATTTCCACCAGGTACTCATGCCGGAACTGGTTGGGTGAGAGGTTTACGGACACGGGCAGGGACGCTTTCCCGTTCGTCCACTCTTTGATCTGCCTGCACGCCGTCGCGAGCACCCACTTTCCGACGTCGATGATCATTCCCGTTTCCTCGAGCAGGGGGATGAATTTCGAGGGGGAGACCTGGCCGAATTCCTCGTTGTTCCATTTGAGCAGGGCTTCGGCGCCCGCGACCTTGCGCGTGGACAGGTAGCAGAGGGGCTGGAAGGTCAGGACATACTCTTTGTTCCTGAGCGCGTCGGAAAGACGCCGCTCCATGAACACCAGCTCCGAGATGCCCACGTTCATGTCCGGGGTATAGAACTGGTAGCGGTTTCTCCCGAGCGTCTTGGCTTTCGACAGCGCGGTGTCGGCGTTCTTCATGAGCGAGAGCGCGTCCTTGCCGTCGGCGGGGTGCACGGCAATGCCCGTCGTGAGGGTCACGGAAATTTCCGCGCCCCCGGACATGACGATTTGCGGGACGTTCTTCATGATCATTTTCACGAACAGGGCCGCGTCGGCGGGCCGCTTGATGTCGTGGAGCACGATGCCGAACTCATCGCTTCCCATCCGGCCCACCGTGTCGCCCTTGCTCACCGATACCGAAAGACTTTCCGCGACCTGCTTCAAGACCTTGTTGCCGGCCTCCAGGCCGTAAATTTCATTAATAAACTTGAACCGGTCGATGTCGATGGCAAGGACCGCAAGAGCGCTCCGGCCGGCGCCGAGGTCCCGGTTCAGTCGGTCGGCAAACAGGTCGCGGTTTGGAAGGCCGGTCAACGCATCGTAGGACGAGAGGAAATCGAGCTTGTTCCGCATGAGCTTCATCGGCGTAATATCGGTCCCCGTAAAGACGACGTGGGACACCTCGCCGTTCTCATGCTTGATCGGCGTCGCCACCTCGTCGAAGTGGATCAATTCACCGCTCTTGCTGATGCCGGTCACTTCCGCCTGGAACGTTTTTCCCGAGAGCACGGCGGCCCACAGGTCCCCGTATTGTTTCCGGTCCGGCTCGTTCGCCAGCAGCAGACCCATTCCCCCGGCAATAAGCTCCTCGCGCGTATAGCCGGTCATCTCTTCAGCCGCCTTGTTCACGAATTCCACCTTGCCCTGCCGGTCGGTCATCACGACCAGGTCCGCGGCCTGCTCCACGGTCAGCGAAAGCTTCTTTAACAGCTCCTGGGACTGCTTCAGTTCCGTGACATCGCGGGACACGACAAAGAACCCGCGCAGCGCGCCATTGCGGCCCCGGGCCGGCGTGATGACGGTATGCGCCTGGAACAGGGAGCCGTCCCCGCGGAGCATCCACGAGACGTCCTCGAAACGCCCGTCTTCTTCGGACCGCTTCAGGCAATGTTCGGGTTTTCCGAGTGCGACGTCCTCGCCCGGGAACAGCGACGAGAAGAGCTTTCCTTTCGCGGCGCTCGCCCGGTGACCGTGCAGGCGCTCGGCCGTTGCGCTCCATTGGGAGATCCTCCCGTCCGGGGCCAGCATGAACAGGGCGGTGTCGTTAAAGCACCCGCTCAATATCCGCAGACGCTCTCTGAGGTCGCGAACGGCCCTGCCCAACCGCCGATGGTGCGTGAACTCATGTCCGATGACGGCAATGGAGAGGAGGATGAAGGCCAGCGCCGCGGCATATCCGGACAGGACAAGGATGATATTATTTTTGGGTCGCGCAGCCTGAAGCCCTGTACGCAGCGCAGCGTCGGAGTAAAGAAGGTATCCGATCCCGGCAAGACAGAGCAGGCTCAGGCAAAAAATGAGAAGCAGTTTTTTTTCGACACTCAAGCGCATAAAATTATTTTTTCGGATACAGGACCGTTGCGGGAAGACCGCACCGTCACGATCAGTCAACCAGGGAAGAGCTGCGGCCCGTGCCGCGTTGTTTCGTTTCTGTTGCATATTACAACAACAAATTATTTTGTCAATTTTTTTATTCCCAAAGCGGGGTGTTTGCAATGCGGACACAAACATGGTATAAAATTCTTGAAAGCTTATGGACCGATCGAGAAAAAAAATACCAGACGGCGTGAAGGCGCTTGCAACGAATGTCGCCCGCCTCTCGCGGCTTTTGACCAGCGAGCGCGGCAGCCTTCCCTCCGCATACCTTCAGGATGCGGGCCTGCGGGAGGCCTACATCTCGTATTTTTTGCCGCCGAATATCCGCAAGATAGGCGTGCCGCTCCGGGAGCTTTCCCTCCACCCTGATGGGCTCCTGGCAAAGGAAAAACTCCGCATCCTCGATATCGGCTCCGGGCCCGGCACGGCCTCGCTGGGGGGCATGGGTTTTTTTTCGGAACGGGACAAGGCGCCGGCGCTCGAATTTACGGCGGTGGACCAGGTCGCGGAGAACCTGATGGCGGCAGAGGGGCTTTTCTCCGCGCAGCAGAAGGAAACAGGGGCCAACGCATCGCTAACGACCATCCGGTCGGGCATCGAAGGCGTGGAGCGTCTTTTCAACGAGCGCTTCGACCTGATCATCTTTTCGAATGTGTTGAATGAGTTGTTCCTGCGCGACGCGGGAAGAATCGCAAAGAGAATCATCATGCTGAACACGGTCCTTGACCGTCTCCTCGCCGAAGACGGGAGCGCGATCATCATCGAACCGGCTTTGCGGGAAACCGCGCGCGAAATGCTCGAAGTCCGGGACGGGATAGTGGGTCGCGGTTACAACGTCTACTCCCCTTGCCCGGCGGGCGGAACGTGCCCCGCGCTCGCAAACCCCAAAGACTGGTGCCACGAAGACGTTCCCTGGGACCCGCCCGAGCTTGTGAAGGAAATCGACGCGCTGACGGGGCTCCGAAAGGACTCTCTTAAATTTTCCTACGTTGTTTTCAGAAAAGACGGCCGCTCGCTGTTCGACGCCTGCGGCAACAACGCTTTCCGGGTGGTGAGCGAGCCGCTCGTTTCAAAAGGCAAGATGGAATTTTACGTCTGCGGTCGGAGCGGAAGGCGCCTGGTCACGAGGCTCGATAAGGACAGCACATCCGGAAATCGGGCGTTTGAAACTCTGCGAAGAGGGGCCGTGGTAGGATTTGAGCGCATAATTGACGAGGGAAAACGCTTGAGAGTGGGGAAAGAGACGTCGGTGCAAGACATCACGCCGAGCTAATCAGAAGGACGCAGAAATAGCGGGATGCAGGATGCATGATCCAAGATGCACGAGCATTCATGAGACGCTGTCGGCTTTCGGAAAAATGATCTGTGTTCTTCAGGCTTCAACATAGCATAAATCATTGTCGCCGAATTCGCAATCGTCCGGCAGTATCGTCTGCTCGCCATGCCCGTTTACGGCGCTCTTGATTGCCTCGAACGAGCCGGGTTCCGCATGGAGGATTTCTTCCGTTTCCTCTTCCGTTACCGCCGTGTCCCTTCCCATCTCATCGGTCAGCGTTTCCGCGCTCTCGAAGATGGATGTTAACCAGAAGTCCTTGATTTTTCCCCAGATACGCTTCATGATTTACACCCCCTTTCCGTTTACCTCGTCCGTTACTTATAGTATATCACGGAATTTTTCAGCATATCGGACTCCGGTAACAGATGCTGCCTTACAATATGTACAATATGTACGTTGACAACGTGCGGTAAACATTTTATAGTGACTCATACTATGAGCAGATACCGTGTGCCGCAAAAACCGGGGTCGAAGTACATTACCCCGGAAGGCAAGAAGCGCCTTGCCGACGAGTTCGAATATCTCTGGCGGACCAAGCGCCCGGAGGTGACTGCGGCGCTCGCGGCTGCCGCGGCAGAGGGCGACCGGTCGGAGAACGCGGAGTATATCTACCGCAAGAAACAGCTCCGCGAAATAGACGCCCGCATCCATCACCTGAAAGAGCGGCTGGAGCATATCGTGGTCGTGGACAGCAGGCCCGGCGATGAATCGAAGGTCTTCTTCGGCGCCTGGGTGCGGCTTCAGGACGAAGAAGGGAACATCGCTGACTACCGCATTGTCGGTCCTGATGAGTTCGACCACACCAAGGGCCTGATCAGCATGGACTCGCCCGTGGCCCGGGCGCTGATGAAGAAGGCGGAGGGTGACGAAGTCATCGTGAAGCGGCCGAAAGGCGATGCCGTTTTTACGATCGTGCGGGTACAGTACAAGCCGTTTGAAAAGGTTGATGGTTGAGGACGATTTGCCGCAATGCCGATCAGGCGCAGTTTCAGAACCTGTAAAATGTCTTGACGATTTCGTTTTATTGGTGTATCTTCAATGTAGATACATTGAAGGAGGTTGCGCTAATGAAAACACGTGTTCAGAAATGGGGTAATAGCCTTGCTTTGCGTATTCCAAAAACGTTTGCGAACGAAGTCGGGCTGTTGAACGAATCCTCCGTTGAAGTATCCCTGGCCAATGGCAAACTGGTCGTTGTGCCTATTGAAAAACCAAACTTGTCGCTTAAAAAGCTTCTTGCCCAGATAACCGAGGAGAATATTCATCACGAGGTTGACAGTGGCCCTGCTGTCGGGATAGAAGCATGGTAAATCCCAAATCGTATGTCCCCAAGCGGGGTGACATAGTTTGGATTTCATTAAACCCTCAAGCCGGGCACGAGCAAGCTGGTCGAAGACCCGCAGTAGTATTGTCGCCGCAACCTTATAACGAAAAGGTTGGTTTGGCTCTTCTGTGCCCTATTACGAATCAAATCAAGGGGTATCCTTTTGAAGTTCTCATTCCTCCCGACCTATCCGTAACTGGAGCAATTCTTTCCGACCAAGTAAAGAGTTTGGATTGGCGCACTAGAAATGCGGAATTGATCGGCGCCGTGCCTCCCAAAACAATATCAGAAGTGCTGCAAAAAATCGGCCTATTGCTCTCACGATAGTGAAGCACCCACGCGTTATGCAGCGATTCAAAAGGGCAAGTATGATCGACATCCGCGACGCTCATTTCTTATAACCACGCGCAACAATTCGCAACACCTACGCAGGAGGCTCCGCTGAACCTTATTCTTCTTTTCCCGGAAGACTTTCCCGATCATGACAACCATGTGCGGCTCCAGGGTCGCAGGCTCAAGCACGTTCTCGATGTGCACCGCGCTTCAGTAGGCGATGAACTGTGTGTGGGGCTTGCCGACGGAAACATCGGGACAGGCCGGGTCGCCGCGCTCACTGAATCGGCGCTTGAGATGGACGTCCTGCTTGATCATATACCCCCACCAGCGCTTCCGATGACGCTCATTCTCGTCCTGCCGAGGCCGAAGGTGCTTCGGCGCGTACTCCGCTCCGCGAGCAGCATGGGAGTAAAGAAGATAGTTCTGCTCAATGCCTTCCGGGTCGAGAAAAGCTACTGGGACAGCCCCGTGCTGGGCCCCGAGAGCATCCGGGCGCAGCTTGTCCTTGGTCTTGAACAATCCCGCGATACCGTGCTCCCCGAGGTCCGGCTCCGGCCGTTGTTCAAACCTTTTGTCGAGGATGAGCTGCCCGGTCTCATCAAAGACACGCTTCCGCTTGTTGCCCACCCGGTCGCCTCCGCCCCCTGTCCGCGAGATGTCAAGCGCGCGGTGACGCTTGCTATTGGTCCCGAAGGAGGCTTTATCCCTTATGAAATCGACAAGCTCGTTGCTTGCGGATTCACACCCGTACAGATGGGGGAACGGGTACTGAGCGTCGAGACGGCAGTGCCTGCGCTGATTTCCCGGCTGTATTAGAGGCGTAAACTGCTTTCTCGCAAAGCCGCCAAGCTCGCAAAGAAAGGCTAAATCATTCGGGTTTAAAATCAAAGCTTAAGGATTTTCTTGGCGCCCTTTGCGTCTTTGCGAGAGATGCTTTAGATTCTACTTTCTTGTATCATCCTTCTTAATAGTGTAGGATTAAGTCATGATACCGATTACCCGTACAATCTCAATCGACGAGAGCGAAATTCAGCTCCGCTTTGTCCGCGCATCGGGCCCGGGCGGCCAGAACGTTAACAAAGTGTCCACGGCGGTCCAGCTCCGATATGATGTGGGGAATTCGCCCTCTCTTCCCGGGGACGTGCGTACGCGCCTGATCCGCCTCGCGGGCAGGCGGATCACCCAGGACGGCGTCCTTATCATCGAGGCCCGGCAGTTCCGGACCCAGGAACGGAACCGCGAGGACGCGATAGAGCGGCTGAAGGAATTGATTCGCAGGGCCACGGAGAAACCGAAGCCGAGAAAAAAGACAAAACCTTCGCGGGCGGCGAAAGAGCGCAGGATCGAGGGCAAAAAGCGGCGAGGCGAGGCAAAACGGATGCGGCGGCAGGTGCCCGCCGGCGAGTGACGGCAACGGTCCAAGGACTTGATCGGATCAGGGCAGGATCATGCCGTCATGACGCGGACGGGAAATCAGCTCAAATTCAGGAAAATCAAAAACAACGAAAAATTAACAACAAAGGAATACTCGCTTAGTGTTATAAGCCTTCTCGTGGACACGACGAGGGGTTCCCGGGTATCTTCAGACAACTCTTTCAGAACGCTCTCCGCATACAAAAAATTGTCAAACCAGGGGAGATTGTCCTTGGCGGGCGTTTTCCCGAGTTTTTTCCTTATTGCGGGGACGAGGACAAAATAACCGATGATGTAGCCGAGAAAGGACAAGTAGGTCAAACAGAGCGTCCCTATGATAAATAATCCCGATATATTCATCGAAATACCTCCTCCGGGAAACGTCCTTTCCCGCCGAACACGCAGAGAAACAGGAAAGTAGAGTAACCTTCCGAGCATCCGCTGCGATAATTTTATCACAGCAGTCCGTTTTTGTGGGGCGTCATTCCGCATTTACCGGGGATAGGGGGCCTGCCGCCTCGTTCGAGAAGGTGAGGAGAGTGAAGAAGCTTCGAGCCAACGGTGAAAAGCTAATAGGGGAGCTTTCGTTGCAGAACGCTTTTCCGGAGTGGTGTTACACATCAATATTCTTTTACCACGGCAACTCTTCTTCCCCATGAAAGAACTTCCCCGTGGGTCCATCCGGTCCGAGGGTCGCGAGCCGCACCGCGGTCCTTGCTCCCTCAACAGGGGAGAGCGGGGCCTGGGGGCCGCCCATGTCGGTTTTTACCCATCCGGGATGCGCGGAGTTGACCTTGACCGTTGTTCCGGAGAGCGCGGCGGCGAGATGGATGGTGAAGGCATTCACCGCGGTCTTTGAGGCGTCGTAGGCAAAGGGTTTGTAAGGCATTCCCCCTTCCTTGCTGTGGATGGCGAGCGAACCCATGATGCTTGCCACGTTCACGATCCGGCCGCTGTCGCTTTTTTTGATCAGCGCCAGGAGCTTCTGGGTCAGCTCCACGAGGCCGAAGAAGTTCGTGTCAAAGGTCCGGCGCAGGACCCTGGAAGAAACCGTCTCTGTGTCGTTCTGGGAACCGCGCTCATCTATCGACATGCCGGCGTTGTTCACCAGGATGTCGAGCTTTTTGAACCGCTTCTTGATCACAGCCGCGGCTTTGCTGATCTGGTCCGGCTTCGTCACGTCAAGCTGGATGAACTCGACAGGAAGCCCTTCCTTTTGCAGTTCTTTTGTTGCGGCCCTGCCTTTTGCAACGCTCCGGCATCCCATCAGGACAAGGACGCCCTGCTGCGCCAGTTGGCGGCTGGTCTCGATTCCCAGGCCCTTGTTCGCGCCGGTCACCAGCGCTATTCTCTCGTTGCTCATGATGTTTTCCTCCCTGTGGCAAACCGGGAAACTACACATTAAACCGGAACAGCATGATATCGCCGTCTTTGACCACGTAGTCCTTGCCTTCGGAGCGGAGCAGGCCCGCTGCTTTCACGGCCTGCTCGGTTTTCAGTTTTATCAAATCGTCATAATGGAACACTTCCGCCCTGATGAAACCCTTCTCGAAATCCGTGTGGATCTTGCCTGCTGCCTGCGGCGCCTTGGTGCCTTTGGTGATGGTCCAGGCTCGCACTTCCTTTTCACCGGCGGTCAGGTAGGTGATAAGGCCGAGCAGGTCGTAGCCAGCCCGGATCATCCGGTCGAGGCCGGACTCCTTGAGCCCCATGCCCGCCAGGTACTCCGTGCGCTCTTCCTTCGGGAGCTGGGCAATCTCGCCTTCCACCTGGCCCGAAATGACCACGACCTTCGCGCCTTCTTCTGCCGCGATCTTCTTAACGGCGTCCACGTGCGGGTTTGGTTTGTCGACCATGTTCTCGGCCACGTTCGCAACGTACAGCACGGGCTTGGCCGACAGCAGGCTGTAGCTCTTGAGCCAGACGGTCTCTTCTTCGGAATGCACGGCGCGGCGGAGCGGTTCGCCTTTGCTCAGCATGTCCTTGAGGCGTTTCATGAAGTCCAGTTCTTCAACGGCCTTCTTGTCGCCCGTCCTGGTCATCTTTTCGGCCTTGAACAGCCGCTTCTCGATCGCATCGAGATCGGCAAGCATGAGTTCGGCCTCGATCACCTCGATGTCCGACTTGGGGTCCACCTTCCCGGCCACATGCACGACATTGGGGTCCTCAAAGCAACGCACCACATGCGCGATGGCGTCCACTTCGCGGATGTTGGCCAGGAATTTGTTCCCGAGCCCCTCGCCCTGGGCCGCGCCCTTCACGAGCCCGGCGATGTCCACGAACTCCATGATCGTCGGCGTCACCTTCTTGGGCTTATAGATCTTGGCGAGCTTGTCGAGCCGCTCGTCCGGCATGTCCACCACGCCCACGTTCGGGTCGATGGTGGTGAAGGGATAGTTCGAGGCCTGAGCGCCCGCTGAGGTCAGGGCGTTGAAGATGGTGGACTT
>JBGOTO010000085.1:0-11227 GCA_041476485.1 Nitrospirota bacterium | reverse complement strand
TCAATTTCATCTGGGCCTCCCTGAGTGTATGTTTGGTTTTCCCTGAAATAAACAAAAAGGCCGATCATTTCTGACGGGCCTTTCGTCATCGATTTTTGGTGCCCCTGGGGTGATTCGAACACCCGGCACGCGGTTTAGGAAACCGCTGCTCTATCCACCTGAGCTACAGGGGCGGTTTTTCTAATGCGGAATGTCGAATGCGGAGTGCGGAATTAAAAAAGCTCTGAAGCTTCATCTTGTCATTCTGCATTCCGCCTGCGCCCAAGCGGTTACGAGTGCTTGCGCGAGTGCAGGGTGAATTCCGCAATCCGCAATATTACAGCATTCCTTCCAGATCGATCTTTTTGCGCTTCGTGATGACCCGCAGCTTGTTCAGCGCCTGGGTCTCGATCTGGCGGACCCGCTCCCGCGTAATGCCGAAGTCCTTGCCGATGCTGTCCAGGGTCTTGGGCTCGCCGTCCACCAGCCCAAACCGCATTTCGATGACCTTCCGTTCACTCACCGAGAGCTGCTGCAGCCAGTCGTCGATATGCTCCCGCCGACGGATCTCGTCGGAAAAGCTTGCCGGAGACACGGCGTTGTTGTCCTGGAGGATGTCCTTAAGGGTGTCTTCCTCCTGGTCGCCGATCAGCATGTCGAGGGAATAGGTCTCGCGCACGACCTGCGATATGCTCCGCACCTTGTCGATGGTGACCTTCATCTTTTTGGCGATTTCTTCCACCCGGGGTTCACGTCCGAGGGACTGCGTGAGCTGGCGCATGGCGCGCATATACGAGTTCACGATCTCGGCAATATGGACAGGCAGGCGGATGGTCCTGGTCTGGTTGACGATGGCCCGTTCTATGGACTGCTTGATCCACCACGAGGCATAGGTGCTGAATTTGAATCCCCGCTGGTACTGAAACTTTTCCACGGCCCTGATCAGGCCGAGATTTCCTTCTTCGATAATGTCCGAGAACTGCAAGCCCCGGTTGATGTATTTTTTGCCGATCGCCACCACGAGCCGGAGGTTTGCCTCGATCATTTGGGCGCGCGCTTCCTGGTCGCCCTGCTCGATCCTCTTGGCCAGCGCCTGCTCTTGTTCGAAGGTAAGGAGGGGAGTTTTCCGGATTTCCTTGAGATAATACTTGATCGCATCGAGGCCCTTTTGGGCGGAACCGGCCTCCGATTCTCGGCGGGATGAATCTTCCTCGCTGCCGGTCAACTTCTCGGGCTCATCTTTTTCCTCAAGTCCTTCACGATAGGACTCGGCGCCCATCAGATCGTCAACCGCTCGTTCCCTCTCACTCATGAACACCTCTCGGCGCCGTACCGGTGTCCGTCCCGGGGGAGCGGACCCTCTGTTTTTTTACCGCGGTATTTGGTGTTCTGAAAAAATGGTCGGGGCGAGAGGATTTGAACCTCCGACCCCTTGGTCCCGAACCAAGTGCGCTACCAGGCTGCGCTACGCCCCGACGATGATGTATAATATACAAACTTCGCCCGCGTGTCAATGAAGATTCTTTGCGTCTTCATTTCTCTGGAATCTGCGTCACGCGGGCCGGCAGGCGATCAGAAAGCTCAACTGTCGCTTTGGGATTTTTTCTGGGCCGCTGCGATGAAATTATCGAAGGCCTCCTGGAAGTAGTCCTTTTTTTGCCTGATAACAGCCGGGACGCGCTTGTCGTACAGCTCGTGTCCTTCCTGGATGTCGTTTTTCAGCAGTTCGTAAAAAGTTCCGGTTTTTATCCCCTCGACAACCAGTGCCTGGTTATAGAGGGCGATATCGGAGACGATGATCCTCGCGAAGCGCTTCGCCTTTTCCACGGCGTCCGGATCGGCTACCTCCACCCTGGGGATGTTGAGCTCTTCCTTCTGAAAGATGGAGGCCTCAAGGCTGAACGACTCCGGCGTGATAGGATGGTCCGTCACGGCGGCAGGTGATTGCAGGGGCGGCAGATCCGGGTCTATCTGCGCCATACTATCGGGATTGAGCAGGGACGGCTCGAACGCCCGGTCTGGCGGCCGCGACATTTCCGGAAAGTCGTGCTGAAAACGCGACTCGCGCTCGAGCGGCGCCGCTGCGTATTGTTCCGGAAACAAAAGCTTGCGCATGATGACCGGCAGATCGTGGATATGGTGCTTTTCGATGTAATCGTCGGCGCCGTAAAGGCTGACCGGCGTGCGCTTGTAACGTCTCATATCGTACACCGATGAGACGAGCACGATCTTGATGGTCTTGGTGTCGGGATTTTCCTTCAGGCGCGCGCACAAGTCGAAGCCGTAGATCCCCGGCAACCCCACATCGAGCGCCATGCCCTGCGGCCTGGTCTCAGTCGCTTTTTTGAGCGCCTCTACGCCGTCTGCCGCGGTATCCACCTGGAAACCCGCGTCGACCAGCATGCCGCTGATCATGGTCCTTACCACGTCGCTGTCGTGCGCTATCAGCACGAGGGGACCGGTCCCCGCCGCAAGGGGCGACGGCGACGTCACCGGAGAAGGGGATGGAGCGGTCGGCTGCTTCTGCGCAACCTGCGATGAGGGGGCGGCCGCCGGCCTCTGTGCCGTCAGCACGGTCCCGCATCTCGGGCAGCGGACCTTCACCCCCGTTTCGGGTATTTTGGAATCGTCGATCTTGAGCTTTGCGCCACACTCACACGGAAGAATCATAGACGATGGAATCTCCTCCCTCCCCCGAAAGCAATGTCTCGCCGTTTAAACGGACCGATCAACAGCATACCGGCGACAAAACCCGCGACATGCGCATACCAGGCAATGCCTCCGCCCGTACCGCTCGCAATCAGGGCGTTCAAGAACTGGAGCAGGAACCAGAGCCCCAGCACGCCAAGCGCGGGTATTT
Source organism: Nitrospirota bacterium (assembly GCA_041476485.1). Lineage (GTDB taxonomy): Bacteria > Nitrospirota > UBA9217 > UBA9217 > UBA9217 > JBAZLV01. Next base: position 8,388 of record JBGOTO010000085.1, on the reverse strand, counting down.
CCACAGTCCGCGCATAAAAACCGAAAAAAACGAGGGTCACCACGCGCGCCCGCGGATACAGAAGCAGGTAGGCGCCGAGCACGCCCGAAATCGCCCCACTCGCCCCGATCATGGGTATGCGGGAAGCGCTGTTCATGTACGCATGGGCATAGGCCGCGATAAGACCGCACAAAAGGTAAAACAGGACAAACCGTATCCTCCCCATGGCGTCCTCAACATTATTCCCGAAGATCCAGAGGTAAAGCATATTCCCGGCGATATGGACAAAACCTCCGTGCAGGAACATGGACGTGAACAGGGTCGCCGTCACCGGCGGCCCGCCGTGTCCCCCCGTCATCGGGGAAAAGAGCAGTTTCGGTATGAGCGCGTAGGAAGTGACGAACCGTTCCCCGCCAATCTCTCCCAGCGACAATTCATAGACGAACACCACGGTGTTCAGAACGATCATCAAAACCGTAACGATCGCGAAGCGCTCGGTCGGGTTGATGTCTCGCAAAGGGATCATAAGTAACCCTGCGTTATTCCGGGCAAGGAAACTGGGATTTCGCAGTGGCGTTGCATACGGAATTCGCGGGCCAAGGCAAATGTTTGCAGCCCTCCAGGGCCGCGATCCGGGCCGCGCAGTTCTTCACGGTATCGCCCACAGACGGGCCGGTGTCCTGTCTCCCGGAGTCCGCTGCCTGGGGCTGTTGTTGCTGCTGCTCCTGAGCGGCCTTCATCGTGTCAGGTTTCTTCTGGGTCAGTTCCTCCGTCTCCCTTTTCTTCTGAAGCTCTTCCTGAGCGCGTTTTGCCCTGGTGGTGGAATCGAGCATCGCCTCGATGAGGACGCCCGTCACCCCCCTCTTTTTCAGCGCGCCGATCTCTTCGAAATCAAAGTCCTTGTAAACGGCGTTTTGCATGCGAATTTTCGCCGCGATCACCGTGTCCTCGATTCCCTGCTTGAGGAGGTTGAGGATATCATGGACCCGCATTCCTTCGGGACCGATGAGCGCGAGGCGGTGCTGTGACGGCACGAATTCCATCCCATCTTCGTATTCGACGATGAACTTCTTATAGCTCTGATAGGAGCCCCCCTGTTTTTTGATGAGCAGAGACATGGACTTCAGCGCTTCATTCCTGCTGGGCGAGGAAGGGTGCGAGAGGAGAAACTCGCCGAAAGCATTAAGGGTATTGAGCGATTTTGCCTGCTGATAAGCGCTCGAATCTTCATCCGTGGCGGGAACCGATTGTGTCCCCTGTTCTGCTTTATTATTCCTGGACGCTGAAAATGCCGATGCGCCGCGTTTCGGATTGGCGGCCGCAAAAAGTTTCTCGGCATTTTCATCCATGTCCTTCAAAACCAGCCGCGCCGCATTTTTTGCCGCGAATTCCGCTTCCAGCTTTTTTAAATTGCGTGCAGCGTCAATTCTCCCTATATACCACCCCTCCATCGTGCCCGCTACCGTACCCGTCAGAGAGCGCTGATGCACTATATTGCCGTATCTGTCTCTGATCGCGTAGGTAACACTATACGTCTCATTGTTCGTTTCAGCAACAAATGCCAGGAAAGGGAGAAAACAGGATGATATTCCTAAACAATCGTCATTCCGAAATGTCGGCTGAAATTGAAATCCGGCTGACAAAATGAGCGGCTGGTCCGTAAGCTCGCTGACAAAACCTTTTGATTCGGAGAGTAACGTGGTATGCAAGCTGCTTTGGGTAGCATTTTTATCTAATCCGACATTTATTTTTTTATCAGACCGGAGGTCTAACGTTATATCCCGTGAGGTGACGGCGGCTGAGCACCCGGATAATAAAAGTCCGGAAAAAACAAAAACAATCGTTTTTATACGCATACCGCACCGCCTGTGCATCACAATATATTTTGTTTACTCAAAAAAAATCAAGTATAAGCGCATTTGGAGACGTTGTAAAGTAAAAATTGCGCAACTTTTTCAGTATTGTTTCAGCACACAATACAAGAAAACGCGGAATTTGTCAATGTGAAGAGCGGGAAACGATTCTCACGGCAGGTCATTTCCGCGCCCGATAATTTTCAGCCTCTTTCTCGGCTTCTCGGGCATTCAGCTCGTCTCCGGCGCTTCGATATGCCTCCGCCAAATGAGCGTACGCCTCGCCCAGATATGCGGGATTGTCTTTCGGCAACAGCAATACTGCCTCTTTGAGCGCGGCAATTGCCTCCGGGCCCCTGCCCTGCCGCAGGAAAACCACTCCCAGAGTGTCCAGATAGTATGCCCGATGTTGCGGGGTTTTCGCCATGGCCGTCCTGATAAGGTCCTCGGCCTTCTCGATCCCGGCATTTTGCTCCAGATAGACCCAGCACAGATTGTTATAGATGTCCCCGTTTTCCGGTTGGAGTTTTATGGCTTTTTTGTAGGAAGACTCGGCCTCGGAATACTGTTTGGTCCGGAAGGAAAGATCGGCAAGAAGCAGCAGGGGGATCGCCGATTTCGGGTCTATTTTGACGGCGGCCCGGTATTGTTGTCCGGCAAGATCGAGCTTTCCCTGAGACTCGTAGATCTTGCCGAGATTGTCGTGCTCCTCGGCTGAGAGCGGATCGTGAAGGACGACAATCTTCGGAATGGAGCAGCCGCAAAGGAGCAGCAGCGCCGTAAAAAAAATCGTGACAAGGGGTGCGCGGCGTGTGGAGAAATAGCTATGGTTCATGTTTTGTCCCGCTCGCTTTCGGCATGACCACGAGCATCCAGCGGCCCGCGCGGTCCCATGCTTTCATAAAGGCGTCGTATCTCATCAAGCTGTTCGGTTTCGAACCGTCATGCTCGATGATCACGGCATTGACGTCGTCAAAACCGATCACGGTGATATAGTGCGGTTGACGATAAAGGCCGAACCCCAAATCGAGCATGCAGATGACCGGCATCCCTTTCCGGACATACGTCTTCAATGCATCGAGGGTGCCGGAGGAAGAGAGCGTGGTAAATCCCGCTTCCCGCGCAAAGCTTTCCATGTCCATGGGAAGCGTACCGCCCAGTTCCGGAAGGTATATCCTTGCGGTAATGTCCTGCATGTTTACCGGATGGCCGTGGAATGCCAAAATGCCCGCAAGCGCGGCCGGACCGCAGGTGGATTCGGTCTGCCGGTAGAACGGGACGCCCTCGATATAGTGGCCCCGCGCTTCTATGCCGGGCCGGACGGCAGTAAAGTCTTTGCCGGCGCAGCCTGTGCAAAACACCGCGCAGCATACGGCGACCGCTGTGCACAAAAAAAAGCCGCAGGCATAACCGACCATGTCCGCGGCTTTTTGATTACGCATAACCATTATTTGCCAAGCATCTCTATCTACCCTCGCAGCAGGATGAGCAGAGTGGTTAAAATCAGTGGCCGACCTGAGTAATGGCGGCCGCCTCCGGGCTAAATGAAAACGCCGTTATTACCTGACGATAATGTGGTGCCCCGAGACTTCGAGAATCAAGACTACGAGCAACACCACCAAGAGAACAAAAATCACGGCGCCGGCGCCATCAGCTCCCGCCTGAAGCGAATTGAGGTCCGCGGCAAACTGGTGGATCTGCCCGTCAGAAAGCATGTTTATCCTCGACAACGCCTCGTCCGAAGATAGCCCGAAATCCACGAGCCGCTGTTTGACCACCGCTGATTCGAGCGTTTTCTGAATGCTGCTCATGTCCGCCTGTCTTACGGAACCGGACTCGCCGGAGGGAATGAACATGGCCCAACCCTGTGAGGGAACGGTGAGGACGAGTATCGCGAACACCAGATAGAGCGAAAGCGGTTTAAAAAATGGTTTATTCTGCATCATATACGCCTCCTTATGTAATGTATGGTTAAGATCACTTTTCTATCCACCGAACGCGGCCCATTGCGTTCTCTTTGTAAAAGTATAATACATAGTATCGTGATATGTCAAGGGCTTCGCAGGCCCCGTTCACGCGTTCATTCCTTGCGACGCTTGCTGCTGAGTCTACTTTTTCCTCAACAGAAAGGCATGGGCGGAGAGCCCTGATCCGTACGCGGCCATAACGCACCAGTCGCCGGCGGCAATCCCCTTCCGCCGGATCTCGTCCAAGACGAACCACACCGTCGGCGACGACATATTGCCGTACTCGGCCAGGACCTTGCGCGTTGCCCAAAGCCGCTCCTCGGGGATGCCGATCTCGTCCCGGACCGCGTTGATGATCTTTTCGCCTCCGGTGTGGAGCGCCCAGTGCTGTATGTCCCCCGTTTTCAAGCCCTGTGACGACAGCACGTCGGCCACGGCTTCCGCCGCGGCCTTTTTGACCAGGCCCGGCAGTTTGAGAGAGAGCTGATTATAGAGCTGCCCCTGTTTGTGAACGAAGCGGATGGCATCCCGCTGCTCCGGCACGTACCGACCCGCGGACGCAACCAGTTCAAAACCCGTTGGTTTGTCCCAGAGCACGGCTGCCGCCGCGCCGTCTCCGAAGATCGCGTTCGAGAGGATGAGGCTCAGGTCATTGTCCATCTGAAACGTAGCGCTGCAGATCTCCACGGAAGCGCTCACCACTATCCCGCCAATCGTCATATGCATGGATTGGGCCGCCTGAAGATTGGGGATGGCCCCGCCGCAGCCGCTGCCCACCATGTCATACGCTCGTATACTGCGGGAAAGGCCCAGCCGTTCGATGAGATAGGTCGATATGCCGGGACAGATATAGCCCGTGCAGGTGTTCACCACGAGACCGGTCACATCTCGAACGCCGACGCCTGCCTGGTCCAGAGCGGTAGTAATTGCCTGGGCCGACAGCTCGATAGACTTCTCGGTGAACCGCGCAACGCGTTGGTCAGGGGTCTCGTCCACGATACAAATCGGGTCATCGAAGGCGAAATGTCTTTTCCGGACGCTTGGATGAGAAAAGGTGGTCCGGATAAGTCCGAGGCTCCGGGAGTTCAGCCTGCTTCCGAAGTGCTTCTTCATGAATTCCTCGGCGAACGCCTGGTCCGCGATGTAGGGCGGCACGGCCGTGGCCAGGGAAGCGATATAAGTGTTACCATCCTGTTTCGGCATTTGAAAATATCCTTTCAGATAAACGGGAAATTTGCTTTCTTTTTACACTCTGCATTCCGAATTCCGCATTCAACATTTTTCAAACATCCATACCCATCATCCGGAGTCCCCTCCTTATGGTCCGCGTGTGCCTCCAGAGAGGAGGTCGCAGGCCCAGCCGATGGCCGATCCGATGGATGGCCGGCAGGAACGAATGGCCGATGGAGTCCGTGTTGATGAAGTTCATGTTGTTTCCCATGGATTTTTTCACTTCCCGGGTTATCCAGTCTGCCGTCACCTCGGGAGACACGTAAAATACCGGCCTCAACATCCCGCTTGCAGGAACGCTCAGGAGCCCCTGGCCGCGGGCGATGGATTCCAGTTGTGTTCCCGGATAAATGCGGATGCCGATATTAAAGAAGACCGCATCGCCCGGCCGGACGGCTGTCTCGGCAAAACGGATGGTCTCCCGCACCGTTGCTTCGGTCTCTCCCGGCCCGCCGAGCAGGAATATCCAGACGCAGGGAAGCTTGTGCCGCCGCACGACCTCGGCCGCGCGGTGCACGTGTTCAGAGGTGAACGCCTTGCCGAGCCCCCGGAGCACCGGGTCGGACGCGCTTTCAACCGTCAAACCCATGCCGACAAAGCCTGCGCGTTCCATCGACGTCACGAGCGCATCGTCAAAAAAGAGAGGATTGAGCTCCAGGCTCTGGATACGCGCTTTATGGTTGGTGCGGGACAAAGACTCGCATACGGACATCGCATGATCATAAGGAGCATTGAACACGCTGTCCACAAACTCGATGTCCCGAAAACCTCTTGTGGCGAGCCGCGCCACGGCATCGGCAACAGCCGCAGGCTCCGACAGGCGGTACGCGCTCCCCTCGATCTTGCGGTACGTGCAGTACACGCATTGGAACTGGCACCCGATCTTGGTCTGGACCGGGACCGTAGCCATCTGAGATTTATAGGCCGCGACGTTCACCCACCGGTGGTAGTCGGGGGCCAGACAGTTTTTAGAAAACCCCGAGACTGCGGATGCATTCTGCCGGAAAAGCCCCGCTTCGATAAAAGCAATGCCGGGAATATCTTCGAAGCTCCTGTTCTGCGCTATGCGCTCGAGCAGGAGTGGAAAGACCGTTTCACCGTCACCCGTGACGCCGCAGGAAACGTCGCCCAGGCGAAGGATTTCTTCTGGCATAACGCCGAGCGCAGCCCCTCCCAGGATGATCGGAGCGCTGGTCTTGTCACGGATCGCGTGTACGAGAGCATGCAGGTCGTTCAGGAAGAATACCGTGTCCCGCATGTCGTTATTGTCGATGTTCCGCACCGAGAGGCCCACGACATCCGGTTTCACGCTGGTCACGGCCGATTCAATGGCGGACAGCGCGTCCCGGGTGAACATCAAATCCAGAAAGTGGACGGAATGGCCCGCGCGCTCAGTTGCCTCGGAGACCATGCAGGCGCCGATGGGCATCACGGGCATCGGGAGGGTGTTGCGGTTCGTGCTGAGGAGAAGGACTTTCATGGCAATCTTTAAATCATACTAGTATACAAACCACGGAAGAGAAATGCAAAAGAGGTCAAGACGCCTGCACTCTGCCTAAAAGCTTTAACACCTCGTTCAGGTTTATCTCAAAGGCGGCGCAGGGCATGGTGATCTGGGCGCGTTCGAGCGCCGAGGGCCCCACCTCGCCGATGAAGCCGAGGTCGACCGCGCCGGCAACGACCCTGCCGCAGCGGCCCTGCAGGAACAGAGGATGCTCGGCGGGTTCGAGCCTGTATTCCAGGCCGAGGTAGTAAAGCAGGACATCGAGGGTCGAATGCATTTCCGAAAAGTTGGCTGCAGGATGGGAAATGAGCGCCGCGAGGCTCAGGTCCGTGCGCGAACCCATATTTTCCTTTGCATCGAAGATCGCGACTTCTCCGGCTTCAAAAATACGGTGGGGATAGAACGCCTTAGAGCTCGCCGCCTCCACGCTGAGGAGCGACGGGATGATGCGGTTCCGAAGCACCGAATACGCGAGGGACATCACGTTGTCCACCTCGACGAGCTTCTCTCCTTCCGGCATCGCGTAGTCGAGCTCTTCCCGGGAGCAGAGAATATTCGACATGATCTCCTGGAAACCGGAGCCGGTCATATGTCCCCGGACGATATCGGAAAGCAGTTCGATCCGGGAGAGCGCCCCGACGGTCGATTGGCGCGGCATGACGGGCTCGAACGAATCATATCCCCTGCTGATGGCGTAATCTTCCACCAGGTCCACGGGATGCATGATATCGTCCCGGTATGGAGGAACAATGATCGTGATGGAATTATGCCCGGTTGTGATTGTATGACCGTACGAGGTAAGATATTTTTTTACATCAGCCAGCGAAACCTTCTCACCAAGGCCTTCTGAAAATCGTGAAAGGGGAACCGTAAACTTCCGTGTCGAATCATACGGAAACAGAACATTCTTGCCGAGTTCGGTATCATAGGGATAGATAACTTTGACCGGCTCGATGACGGCCCCGCGATCAAAGAAACTCGCTGCGAGGATATTCAGGGTAAGCGTAATCATCCTGAAATCCGTGCCGGTCACCTCGACAAGCACGTTCTTGGTATCGTGCTTCACCTCGCCTATCTCGCGGCTGTTGATGATCGGCGGGAACGAAAGGACATGGCCCTTGGCGTCCGTCAGCACGGGATACTGGGGAAAGGGTTTAACGATGCCGCCGTATTCAATCCCTTTGGGATGGTGTTCGAGAATTTCGGAAAGTGTAAGTTTCTCTTCCATGCCGAGCGGCGTGAACGAGACTGCGGAAGGATCTGCAAGCCGGTATTCAACCGGGAAAGTGATCTGATCGAGCTCGTAGATGCCGATCGAGACCGTGGAGCGTTTTCTGCCGAAGATTTCCGCAAGCTTGTCCTGACTTTGGATCATCTGCGCCAGCACATTGTCGTTCATCTTTATAGTACGGGCAACGCAGGCAGCGATGAAAGGCCGGACGGACTTCATGTTCTTCGAGACCCGTATTTCCCGCATGGGTTTCTTTGCGGGTTTGAAGAACGGATAGCGCTCCGGTTTTCCTGACAATGACATCCGAATTTGGCGCGCAATGCCCTCGGCCGACCAGAGATCCGGCCGGTTGCTGTCGGACAGCTCCACCTTGAGATCGTCGGTCCCGGCGTTGTATTCCTTCAACTCCGCCTTCGCAAGCATGAGTTTTTTCTCGAGCACGTCGAGGGAAAGCTTCCTGCCGATGAGGGAGTCGAGGTCTTTCTTTTTAATGTCGATAGTAGGCATAATTAAAATGCAGGGTCAGGGGTCAAGGGGCCAGGGTCCAGGTAATCTAATAAACCTGAACCCTTGACTCTATTTGTTCAACTGAATCTTCTTTGTCCGGATAAAATCCAAATCTCT
>JBGOTO010000084.1:0-11426 GCA_041476485.1 Nitrospirota bacterium | reverse complement strand
CATGAGAATCGAACTCACCTCACTGTACTCACGCACAGTGACAGCGGATTTGAAGTCCGGGACGGGCACCAGCTCCGTAACCTCTCCCCTTTATTCATTGCGATTATACTTGAGACTGCGCTTGATGGCAATAGATACTTGTCGTTCCTCACCCCCCCGCCTTCCCCTCTTCACGCTTTTCCTCTCGCGTCAGCAAATTCACCGCCTTGTCAAGGTCCGCGTGCGCGCCGAGCAGCACCACGATATCGTCCGGCTGCAGGGTGAAGTCCGGGCCGGGGTTTGTGATCGCTTCGCCGTTTCGCGCGATGGCGATGACCGTGCCGCCTGAGTTTTTCCGGATGTCGAGCTCCCGGAGCGTTTTGCCCGCTGCGAAAGAATCGGGGGCGACCTGTATGTTGTCCACGGTGGCGCCCGCGAAGAGCGCGGCAATGCGGCCGAGGTTCTCCTGGTCCAGTGAGATTCCCCGAAGCATCTTGTACCCGCCGAACCGGACGAGCTGTATCTGGTTGGCGATCACGTTGCCCGGGACGTGGTATTCGTGCAGCACCCGCGAGAAGATCTCGATCGACGTCTCGAATTCCTCGGGAATGACCTGGTTTGCGCCGAGTTTATAAAGCTCATCCACGTCGGCGGCATAGCGGGTGCGAATGAGGATGAAGATCGCGGGATTCAGCTGCCGCGCCGTGCGCACGGCGATCCTCGTTGCGGCGTGATCGGAAATCGCGAAAACGATCACCTTGGCGCATTCGACGCCCGCGCGCTGGAGCACGTCTTGTCTCGTGATGTCGCCGTAGATGAGTGGCTCTCCGTCCTCCCGGGCTTTTCGGATCGTGTCGGCGTTCACTTCGAGCACCACGTAGGGGATGTGGGTTGCTTTCAGCGTTTTTGCGAGGTTCCGGCCGTTCAGGCCGTATCCCGCGATGACGGTGTGGCCCGTGAGCGTGCAGGCGTGAGCTTTGCCGTCGGACTCGGGGGCCAGCTCGGTGAGCTGTTCAGCCACCCACGGCGCTGCCTGGATGATGAACGGCGCGGCGAGCATGCTGAGGATCGATGCATTGATGAACATCTGGAACGAGTCGGCGCTCATGAGGCCCCGGTCCTGGCCCTGCTGGGCAAGGAGAAAGGAAAACTCGCCGATCTGGGCAAGCCCGAGCCCCGTGAGCAGGCAGCTCCGGACCGGATAGCGCAGGGCCGCCGCGGTCACGAACACCACTCCCGTCTTCACCAGGATGAGGACTGTTGCCACGAGGACGAGGACCGCCCAATGGGCCACGAAGTAATCTGTATGGAGCAGCATGCCGACGGAGATGAAGAAGATGCTCGCGAAGTAATCGCGAAAAGGAATGATCTCGGCCGTGATGTGGTGGCTGTATTCCGATTCTGAGATGATGATCCCTGCGAGGAACGCGCCGAGGGCGAGCGAGAGGCCCAGGCTGTAGGTGATCCAGGCCGTGCCGAGGCAGAGGAGTACGATCAGGAGAAAGAACATCTCCCGGTTCCTCAGCCGGATCACCTGGTGAAGAAGGAAGGGCACGACCTGCCGCGCCGCGAAATAGACGCCGGCGAGGCCGAGGAGGGCCTTTCCCAGGGAGATGAGGACCGAGAGCGGCGCCACCGCGCCCGCCGTACCGGCCTCGGAGAGCAATGGGAGCATCAGCATCATCGGCACCACGGCAATGTCCTGGAACAGGAGAATGCCGGTGGCGAGTTTGCCGTGCACCGCGTCGAGTTCGTTGCGATCCGTGTACATCTTGAGCACGATGGCTGTGCTGCTTAAAGAGGCGAGGCACCCGAAGAAGATCGCCTGGTAGAGGGGATAGCCGAGGACGGTCGCGAGGCCCGTGACCGCCGCGACCGTCAACAGCACCTGCGTCCCCCCGCCGAGCAGGAACGAGCGGCTCGACTTCAGGATGTCGGCGATCGAGAATTCCAGCCCGACGGTGAACAGGAGCAGCACGACGCCGATGTCCGCAAGCCGCTCGACCACGCTGGTTTCGGTGATCACGGCGGCCCCGTAGGGGCCGATGAGCACGCCGGTGATCAGAAACCCGACAAGGGCGGGCAGTTTCGCCCGGTGGAACACGTAGGTTATCGGAAGCGAGACCGCGAGCAGGATGATCAGCTCGCGCAGTATGGTGATTTCGCCTGTATGCATGTGATTATGATACCATACTTTTCAATGGGTAATTCCTCGCGGCCCGCTTCCTTCACCTTGCCGCCCCATGATCTTCGAGCGCTTCAGGAACACGACAAGAAAGACTATGCCGCAGACAAGCCCGCCGAGCGCGAACGTGAGGGGGGCCTTGATCCAGTGGGCGAGCGCCCCGGCGAACATGCTGCCCACGGGGGTCAGGCCGCCGAAGGTGAAGGTGTAGACGCTCATCACCCTGCCGCGCAGGCGGTGTTCGGTGTTGAGCTGGACCGTGGTGTTGGCCATGGCGAAAAAGGTCACCATGGCCCAGCCCGACAGGCTGAGCAGCAGAGCGGTAAGGCCGTAGGACCTTTGCAAACCGATAAGAACGAGGAACAGGGAAAGGCACATGCCGCCGCCAAGCAGAATGTTCGGCTTCGGCCCGAATCGACTCAGGAACACGAGCGACAGGGCGCCGAGCAGGGCGCCGATCCCGAACGATGACATGAGAAAACCGAAGGCCGCCGCATCGCGGTGAAGTTCCATGCGGGCGAACACCGGGACCAGGACGTTGAAATTCGTCGCAAAGACGCTGGCCACCGCAACCAAAAGTATGGTCACCATCACCACGGGGGTGTTTCGTATGTAGCGAAAGGCCTCCCCGATGTCCTGCAGCACGTTATACTTTGGCGGTTCCTTGCGCGGGGCGCTTTCGGTGGTCATGCGGAGAAGGCCGACGAGAACAGCGAGGTAGCTGAGGCCGTTGATGAAAAAACAAGAAGCCGTGCCGCCGGCAGAGATGAGCAGGCCGGCGATTGCGGGCCCGACGGCCCGGGCCGCGTTAAAGACGGACGAGTGGAGCGCAATGGCGTTCATCAGGTCTTCTCTTCCCACCATCTCTATGACGAACGACTGCCGCGCGGGCATGTCGATGGTATTCACGATGCCGAGGAGCGTCGCGAGGACCGCGATGTGCCAGTATTGCACCACGCCGGTCCAGTCGAGCACCGCCAGCGTGAAGGCAAGGACCATGAACGCGAACTGGGCCCCGATGATGATCTTTCGCTTGTCGAAATAATCAATGAAGGGCCCGGTGAAGAACGAGAGAAAGAATATGGGCAAAAACTGGAGCGCCGTGACCACGCCGAGCTTAATCGCGGAATCGGTCAGCTCCAGCACCAGCCACGCCTGGCCCACCGTCTGCATCCAGGTGCCGATGAGCGACACGAGCTGGCCGTACCAGAACAGGCGGAAGTTCCGGTGACGCAGGGCGCGGAAGAGGAGTTTTATCTCTGAAGTGGGTTCCATAAACCCTCAAGCGCCCGACAGGAAGGCGCGCGATTCAGCCACAGAGGTCACCGAGGGCACAGAGGACTGCTTCAAAAACTGTAAATTCTTAAAGTACTGATCGTCGTATACTAAGGTAAGCGATCTGCTCATCCCCGCAGCACCCGCTTGTCGCCGACCCGCTGGGTCAGCCTCTGCGAATCGAAATATTCCATGAGCGGCACGGCGAATTTGCGCGAGGTCTTGGCGAGATCGCGGAACTCGGCCATGGTGATCTCGCTCTTTTCTTCAAGGTGTTTTTTCAGGTCGGTCCTGATGCCTTCGAGCGTGTCCTGGAAGAGATACAGCGAATCATTAATGCGCACGATACTATTCTCCTGGGCCAGGAGCTTGAGCAGATCTTTTGCGTCTTTCTCGGTAATGCCGAGAAGCGCGGGGAGTTCCTCTCTCGTAGGCGGCTGTGAACCGCCTTTCGTGATAGCTTCCACGATTTTGTCCTTGATTGCGCTCTGGTCCTTTGCCGGTTTGAACGACGGCAGCCTGAGCCTTGCGCCCTCGGCCTCGAGCTGTTTTTTCTTCACGAGCCCTTCGACCACGAGGTTTAAAACCTTCGGAGACAGCCGCATGCGGAGCGTTCCCTTCAACTCTTCCTTTTCCAGGCCCGGCTTGAGGGGATTGTCTTTATGGTATTGCGCGATGACGTCGAGGACTTTTTTCTCGAGTGTTGCGAGTTTGGAGGCGTGGACATAGAGATTGTCGACCCGGAGCACGGCTTTCTTCTGAACGAGCACGGACAGCGCGTTCCCGATCTCCTGTTTGTCCGCTGCTACGGCGCCGATGATTTCGTTCTCGGTCATGCCGGCGAGGCCCTTCCCGGAAACGAGGAGCGCAAGCCGGTCTTCACTGCTTCCTGTTTCGAGCATGCCGAGATTTTTGATCGACTCCTGCATGGTACGTTGCTTGTGCCTTCGAGTGTGCGGGACCAGGACCACCCCCCCGCCCAGGGTCTCCATGGGAGAATAAAAGCGCAGAATGAACCGGTCGCCGTGCTGGATGATCACGGGCTGCTCGAGACGGAGTTGGACAAAGGCTTCCTGCCCCGGTGCAAGTTCCTTCGCGCCGAGGACCGTGATCCTGCCGATGGCCTCCTGCGTGGTATTGTAGAAGCGGACGCGCGCCCCGGTCTTGAGGCCGCGCGGCGCCTGCTTGAGCAGGCCGAGCTTCGCGTCGAGCGTTTTCGTGGGAGTGAAAAAACCCGCGCTCACGATGGTGTCTCCGCGCGAGAGCTGGTCCTTTTCCATGCCCTGAAGGTTCACGGCCGTGCGCTGGCCGGCGACGGAACGCGGGACCGCCTGGTTATGAGATTGGATGCCCCGCACTTTCGTTGTGACGCCTTTTGGAAGTACCTCGACTTCCTGCTCCGTGCTGATCGTGCCGGAGAGCAGGGTGCCGGTGATGACCGTTCCGAAGCCTTTCATCGTGAAGACGCGGTCGATGGGAAGGCGGAGAACGCCGTTCGATGATTTGGGCGCGACCTCGTTCGCGAGTGTGGCAAGCTCCTGGACGAGACCGGGAAGGTTTTCGCCCGTCTTGGACGAGACCGGGACGAGAGGGGACTTTTCGAGGAACGTTCCCTTGACGAACGCGCGCACCTCGTCCTGTACGAGGGCAAGCCAGTCCTTTTCCACCATGTCGATTTTTGTCAGTGCGATGATGCCCTTTTTAACGCGCAGGAGATCGCAGATGGCGAGGTGCTCGCGGGTCTGGGGCATGATGCCTTCGTCGGCGGCGATCACGAGCATCACGAGGTCGATGCCGCCCACGCCGGCGAGCATGTTCTTGATGAGGCCTTCGTGGCCCGGAACGTCCACGATGCCCAGGCGATTGCCCCCGGGAAGGTCGAGGGATGCAAAACCCAGATCGAGGGTGATACCGCGCTCTTTCTCTTCCTTGAGACGGTCCGGGTCAGTGCCGGTCAAGGCCTTGACCAGGCTCGATTTGCCGTGGTCTATATGTCCGGCGGTGCCGAGGATGATGTATTTCATGTTCTCTGTTTTGCCACGAATTGGCACGAATTTTCACGAATTAAGAAAAGAAAAATCAGAAGAGATGGCGAAGTAAAAAGCAAAGAAAAAATTGAGTTCATGTATATTCCACTGTCTATGTGTTGTTTTTATTCGTGCTAATTAGTGTCGCTTAGAAGCGCCTACTTTTGGTAATTCGTGGCTAACTTGAAAGAACCTTCTTTACTGCTTCCACGAGCTCCCCGATCTCCCCCTCATTCAGCGTTCGCGGGTCTAAGACGACCATGCCTTCCTTGATGCGCGTAATGACGGGCGGCCGGCCGAGGCGCAGGCTGGATTCAATCCGATTCGCGCTCATGCGCTCGTGGCGGATGCAAACGGTCTTCGTCGGGAAGTTTCCGAGGGGCAAAGCCCCGCCGCCGCTCTGGGACGTGTCGTCCTGGACGGTTATCGACAGCTCCTTATCGCCGATGCCTTTGAGGCCGTCAGCCATGAGCCCTGCTTTGCGTTCGATCTCAACGACGGGCTGCGTCAGCATCCAAAGCGTGGGAATGTCCCGGATGGCCTTCTCCCTGTCGAGATACTGCCTGAGCGTTGCGTCAAGGGCCGCAAGGGTGAGCTTGTCTATCCTGAGCGCGCGGGCCAGGGGATTGGACCTTATCGGATCGAGACATGCCTTTGTACCCAGGATTATTCCCGCTTGCGGGCCGCCCAGCAGTTTATCACCGCTGAAGGTGAGCACGTCGACGCCGGAATCCACGGCCTGTTGCACCGTGGGTTCGTTGCCCGCGCCATAGGTCGAAAGATCGACAAAACTGCCGCTGCCCAGGTCCCACATCACGGGAAGATTGTATTTTTTGCCGAGCTTTGCAAGCTCCCCGGGTGAGACTTCCTTGGTGAACCCGACTATCTTGTAATTGCTCGTGTGGACTTTTAAGAGCAGGCCGGTGTTCTCGTTGATCGCTTTTTCGTAATCCTTGAGATGCGTCTTGTTCGTGGTGCCCACTTCGCGCAATTTAGCTCCGCTCCGCTCCATCACGTCGGGCACGCGGAACGAGCCGCCGATCTCCACGAGCTCGCCGCGGGACACGATCACCTCTTTGCCGCGGGCCAGGGTGTTCAAGCACAGAAGGACGGCGGCCGCATTGTTGTTCACTGCCGTCGCGGCTTCCCCGCCGGTGAGACGTCGGAGGATCCCCTCGATGTGCACGTGGCGCTTGCCGCGCTCTCCGGCCCGGATGTCGTATTCGAGGTTCGAATAGTTCCGGCTTGTTTCGACTATGCGTTCGATGGCTTTTTCGGAAAGGATGGAGCGCCCGAGGTTGGTGTGCACGACCACGCCGGTCGCGTTGATCACGCGGCGCAGGCTTGGTTCGGAGAGCTCGCCGAGAAAAATCTCCGCGTCATCGAGAATCCCGGCGATGGAAAACGACTGTTCATCGATGCTCGCCGGAGACCGTTCCCCGGCCTCGAGTATGGCCGTGCGTCTGCGGTCGAGCGAGGCCCTGATCGCTTCGAGCACCAGGACCCGGGGATGCTCCTCAAGCCACTCCTGCACTCTCTTTTCCTTCAGGATTTCATCGACAGCGGGAAGTTTTTTGAGCATTTCCTTCATGAGTGGTAACATAGCACAGGCGTTCCGTAATTTCAACAGTCCATTTATTCTTGACATCAAGCGGAGAATGTGTCAACTTAATTTTAAAGGAGTGATGAGGTGCGAATGAACAGGCGTACGTTCCTAAAAGGCGTTGCGGCAACTGGCGTCTCGCTCGCAGCCGGGGAGTTGTTCATCCCCTTTGCGGAGGGGCTGGACGTCCCGGCGTTCAACTTCGCCCACATCACGGACCTGCATCTCGACGTGCACGGTGAAAGCGGCTGGCAGCACCGGGAAAAGAGTGTGCCGCTGTTCATCGACGCGCTTCGCCAGCTCTCCCGGCTGCCGAAGCTGAACTTCGTGGTCTTCGGCGGGGACCAGATCCACTACGGCCCGAACGAAAAAAAATCCCTCGCTGTTTTCCAGCAGTGGACGGCCAATCTCAATATGCCCTACTATATCCTGCTTGGCAATACCGAGGTCTCTCCCATCAGCGGCGTGTCGAAGCTGAAAAGGGCGGATTATCTCCGGACGTGGAGCGGGAAAGGCCTGAGGCCAGGCCGGTCGTCATGGGCCTTCGACCCCGTGAGGGGAGTGAGGGTGATCGGCCTCGATGTCACGGTGGACGGAAAGCCGCACGGCGAAGCGGGCCGCAAGACTCTTACGTGGCTGGAGGGCGAGCTTGCGGCGAACAAGAGCAAGAAGCTCATCATCATTTTCACGCATCAGTTGTTGATGCCTACAACGCCGCGGGACACGACGCCCGACTGGTCGTTCTGGATGGTGAAGAACGCCGACGCGGTGCGCGCCGTCCTGCAAAAGTTCCCGAACGTGAGGCTGGTTGTGTCCGGCCACCATCACGCGTCCCGCGTGGCCACCATCGGCAGGATCACCTATGCATCGGACCCCGCGATCGTCACCTATCCCTGCGCCTTCAGGGTCTTTAACGTTGGTAGGCAGGGGATTCATCTGAAGAACGTCGGCCTGGACGACAAGGCGATCGTGAGCCGCGCACGGGAACTGCTGGTGACGGACTCTTATGCCAGGATGTATGATTCCGTTACTCCGGAGAAGGCGGCTGATTACAGCAGGGGGCTTGCCGGGCAGGACCGCGAGACGACGATAAAACTGTAATACCGGTTTACGGTTTGTACGGCGAAAAGTCGATCTTTTTCCGGACGGTGTCCACACGGTCCACGCGGACCGTAACGGCGTCGCCGATGCGGTACACACACTTCCGCCGCTCGCCCCGCAGGCAGTGCAGCTTCTCCACGTACTGGTAATAATCGTCCGTCAGCGTCGAGACGTGTACCAGCCCTTCGACGAACAATCCCCGAAGCTGCACGAAGAACCCGAACTGGGCCACGCCGGTGATGATGCCGTCGAACACCTCGCCGAGTTTGTCTTCCATGTACCGGAGTTTCAGCATCGTGATCACGTCCCGTTCCGCCTCCATGGCAGTGCGCTCCCGGCTGGAGCAATGGATTGCCGCGGACGGCAGCGTCTCAACGAGCTTGTCGGTATAGGTTTTGTCCTTCAGCTTGCCCCGCAGGTCCGCTTTCAGGATCCGGTGGACGATGAGGTCCGGGTAGCGGCGGATGGGCGAGGTAAAATGCGTGTACGTTTCGGCAGCGAGCCCGAAGTGGCCCACGTTCTCCTCCGAGTACCGCGCCTGCTTCATGGTCCGGAGAAGCACCGTGTTGATCAGGGTCTCCTCCGGCGTGCCCTTGGCTTTGGCAACCGCCTTCTGCAGATGCAGGGGCTGTATCTTCTTTGCCAGGGGGAGGTTTATGCCGAGGGTGGCGAGGAACTCCGCGAGGTCGGCCAGTTTATCTTCCGCCGGTTCTTCATGGATCCGGTAGATGAACGGCGCTTTCTTGCTCTCGATATGGCGGGCCACGGTCTCGTTCGCCGCGAGCATGAACTCCTCGACGATCTGGTGCGCCATGTTCCGTTCGGCCCTGAGGATGTCGGAAATACGGCCTTGCAGATCGAGCACGATCTCCGGTTCGGGCAAATCGAAGTCGATGCTTCCCCGCTTCGAACGCTTCGCGCGAAGGATTTCCATGAGCTCTCCCATGAGCTCGAACTCGGTCATCAGCGCCTGGTATCGCTTGCGCTGCGCCGGATCGCGGTCCGCGAGGATCTCGCGCACGGCGGTGTAGGTCATGCGTTCGTTGCTGTTGATGATGCTTTCGTAGATGTCGTATTTCAGAATGTCTCCCGCGGGAGAGGCGTCCATCTCGCAGGTGAGCGTGAGCCGGTCCACGTTCGGGTTCAGGCTGCAGATGCCGTTCGAGAGAAGGGCGGGCAGCATGGGGATGGCGCGGTCCGGCAGGTACACGCTCGTTCCGCGCTGGTACGCCTCTTCGTCGAGAACGGTCCCTTCCTTTACATAGTTCGCCACGTCCGCGATATGGACCCGGAGCCGGTAGCCCGTCTTGATTTTTTCAATGGAGATCGCGTCGTCGAAGTCGCGCGCCTTCTCTCCGTCGATGGTGACGGTCGGGAGGTGACGGAGGTCCTGCCTGCCCTGGCGCATGGCGGGAGTGACCTGCTGCGGTATCGCCTCGGCCTCTTTGATCGTGGCAGGGGAGAATTGCACGGGGAGCTCGTATTGCTCGATAATAAGCTCCGAATCGATGCCGGGATCCCCGGGCCTGCCGATGACCCTGACGATCCTTCCTTCCGCCGGCCTGCCGCGCAGGGGATAGATGATGATCTCGGCGGAGACGATGTCGCCGGGTTTCGCCCCGCCGGTATTCTCCCTGCCGATGATCAGGTCCTGCGTTATCCGGGGGTCGTGCGAGGTCACAAAGCCGTACCCGCCGGTCTGCGACTCCGGAAGGTCGTAGGTCCCGACGACCCTGGTGTGCGCCCGCTCGAGGATCCGGATGATCATGCCTTCGCGCTTGCCCGTGGCTTTTTTCCTCCCCGCGGGAGGCGAGACGCGGACCACGACCTTGTCGCCGTTCATGGCGTCGAGCCTGTTCTGCGCGGGAACGAACACGTCGGTCTTTCCTTTTTTCTCCGGAATCACGAACCCGTAGCCCTGGGGGTGGGCCTGGAAGACGCCGGTTTCGAGGTCCATCTTTTCAGGCAGGCCGTAGCGGTTGCCGCGCGTCTTGACGAGCTCGCCGCTCATGACGAGTGCGTTCAGCGCCTGCTTCAGCTCGTGACGGTCCTCCGGCGCAAGCTTGAGCCGGCGCATGAGCTCCCGCGCCATCATGGGCTTGCAGGTTTTGGCCTTTATCAGATCGCTTACTTGTTTATGGATGTTTTTCATGTCCTCAGTAATTTTCCCGTCGCCTCGGCGATCGAAATCGTTCCTCTCTCTATATGCGCTTCGGCAAGGACCAGCCTCTTGGTTTCCTGAACAAGCCTGCCGGAGATGGAGAGTTCTTCCCCCGGAGCGGCAGGCGCTTTGAACTTGACCGTCATCTCGGCGGTCACGGCCGGGATGCCGAGGCTATACGCGAGCTTGGCCATGGCCTCGTCGAGCAGGGCCGAGAGTATGCCGCCGTGGACGATGCCCTCGTAGCCCTGGTGAACGTCCGAGGGCGTAAATTTTGCGCAAAGGGATCGTTCCGTCGCGTCGATCGTAAAATCAACAGCGAGACCGACGGGGTTTTTTTTACCGCACACGTAGCAACGATCATTGTCCTTCAGTTCTCTCATGACAGGGTTATGCCGGCAGATGTCATTTGGCGCTTGTGATTTGGTGCTTGTCTCTCCCATTGCTTGCCAGTATAATACAAAAAATGTCATTTGACAAACAGATAAAGCAGACCCTGGAACAATTGTCGTCTCTTGGCATCCAGGACGCGTCGCAGGCTCGGAACAACCTCGATCTTCTGCGAAGCTCGCTCGGGCAAGAGGGGTTTTCCCGGCTTCTGCCGGATATACTCTCCGGCCTCGCCGGCGCGGCTGATCCCGACATGGCGCTCAATAATCTCGAGCGGTTCGTGAGCGGGCTCGCCGGTGTCGCGCCGTTCCTCTCGCTTTGTGGGTCGCGGCGCGATGTTCTCCTCTCCCTCATCACGATCTTCGGCGCGAGCCGGTTCCTTTCCACCTTCCTCATTACGAAGGCCGATGCCGGTCTTTCGTTCCTTGCCGAGCCCGACCGTCTTACCCACACGCCCGGAAAGGAACAGCTTTCCGAACAACTCGCGGCCATGACCAACGGCAAGGCCGATGACAAACAGTTCTACCGCGCGCTGCGTATATTCCGCAAACAGGAGATGCTCAGGATCGCGCTCCGCGACCTGCTCCACAAGGCGGATTTACAGGAGGTCGTCGGGGAACTGTCGGACCTCGCCGAGGTCTGCCTGCAGAGGGCCTTCGAGCGGGTAGAGGCCGGGCTGCGCAAGAGTCACGGCGGGCCGGTCAT